>DATKQH010000275.1:0-15129 GCA_035532775.1 Streptosporangiaceae bacterium | reverse complement strand
CCGTCACGAGCAGGGTGCTGCTGGTGCTCGCCGCGCAGGGCCGGATCGTCCGGGGCCGGCCGATCGGCTCCTGGCTCTCCCAGCAGTACCGCTGGGTGCTGGCCGAGCAGTGGCTGCGGGCCGAGGGCGACATGATCAGCGAGGCGGCGGCCAGGGCCGAGCTGTCCAGGCAGTGGCTCGCGGCCTTCGGGCCAGCGCCCCTGACCGACCTGAAGTGGTGGATGGGCTGGACGATGGCGCAGGTCCGGCGGGCGACCGAGGCTCTGGGCGCGGTCGAGGTGGAGCTTGACGGCGTCGTCGGAGCCGCGCTGCCCGACGATCTCGGCGAGACCGAGGATCCGGGCGACTGGGCGGCGCTGCTGCCTGCCCTCGACCCGACCGTGATGGGCTGGCCGGAACGGTCCTGGTTCCTCGGGCGGCACGCCAGGTCGCTGTTTGACACCAACGGCAACGCCGGACCGACGATCTGGCTGAACGGCCAGGTCGTCGGCGGCTGGGCGCAGCGCGCCGACGGCGAGATCGCCATCCGCCTGCTGGAGGACGTTGGAGCCGAGGACGTGGCGCTGATCGAGGCGGAGTCCGAGCGCGTCGGTACCTGGCTGGCCGGGGTCCGGGTGATACCGCGCTTCCGGACCCCGACCGAGCGGGAGCTCTCCGCCTAGCGGCCAGCCGCCGTCAGGCCGTCAGCTGACGACCCACTGGACGGTGAAGCCGGTGTCCTGCGGCATGCCTGCCGCATCGGTGCAGGTGACTTCCAGCTTCGCGGCGCGGTGAGCGGGCGCAGCGCGATGGGCATCCCGGGTTACACACGAGCCGTCACCGGCTGGCTGGCGGGATCAGCGCAGGTCGTTAGGAAGCTGGTACAGCAACGTGACTGAATTGCCGCGCTCGGAATTGAACCGGCGCAGGCAGGAGATCAGGCGAGCGCAGGCGGCAGCCATTCGCCGGGAGGCTTCACGGCGGCGGGACTGCAGGGCGGCCGTGTCCGCGCCCCGGCGGCTAGGCTTCGGCGATACGGCGCAGCAGGTCGTCGCGCCGGGCCGCGAGCTGTTCGGCCAGGCTGTCCTGCTCATCGGCGGACTGGATCAGCGACCCGCGGTCGGAGGGGTCCTCGGCCTCGCCCACGCCCGAGCGGATGTCGGCAGCAGTGCGGCGGAGGTTCGCCAGATCGTTCTCGACTTCCTTGAGCTCGGCCCGCAGCCGGTCTGCCGAGACGTCGCCGGTCATCGCCTGTTCCCCTCCTCGGTCGCGGCCGGCACCCAAGCCGTCGCGACGCCGCTCATGATCGCACGCCCAGACTAGTACGCGGCTTTTCGCCGGCGCCACCGCGACCCGCGGCGCCGGTAAATACCGGACATCGTGCTCCCCTCCGGGGCGGTTGCTGCTGCCGCCGCAGGCCCCAGCCCCGCGTGATCCGTTAAGAAATATGCTCGAGTGCCCGCCGGGTGAGCACGCGCGCGAGGTGCTGGCGGAATGCCCGGTCGGCGTGGATGTCCTCGCCAGGCGAGGTTCCCTCGGCGGCGAGCTCGGACGCCTCAGTGGCGCTCGCGCCGTCCGCGAGGGCCTGCTCGGCCGCGCGGGCGCGGAGCGGCACCGATCCCATGTTGGCCAGCGCGATCCGGCCGTCGATGGCCGCGGCGCCGACGATTGCCCAGTCGTTGGCCCGGCGCACGAACTTCTGGTAGCCCCACGCGATCCCGGGTCGGCGCGGCACGCGGACGGCGGTCAGCAGCTCGCCTGGCTCGAGCGCGGTCTCGAAGAAGCCGGCGAAGAAGTCGTCGGCCGCCACCCGGCGGGTTCCGCTGGCGCCGGTCAGCTCGACCGAGCCGCCGAGGGCGACCAGCGCCATCGGCAGGTCGGCCGCCGGATCGGCGTGCGCGAGCGAGCCGCCGATCGTGCCGCGGTGCCTGATCTGCGGGTCGCCGACCAGCGAGGCGGCGTGGGCGAGCAGCGGCGCATCGGCCCTGACCAGCTCGGAGGAGACCAGGTCGGCGTGCCTGGTCGTCGCGCCGATGACCAGCTCGTCACCGTCGACGCTGATCCCGGCCAGGTCGCTCACCCTGGCGATGTCGATCAGCACCTCGGGCGCGGCGAGCCTGAGCTTCATCATCGGCAGCAGCGAGTGACCGCCGGCCAGTACCTTGGCGTCGTCGCCGTGCCGGGCAAGCAGGTCGATCGCGTGCTCGGCTGAGTCGGCGGCGACGTAGTCGAACGGGGCGGGAATCATGCGGTCACCTCGGCCTGACCGGACGCGGCGAGCACGGCGCGGACAATGTTGTGGTAGCCGGTACACCGGCACAGGTTGCCCTCGAGTCCCTCGCGTACCTGTTCCTCGGTCGGGCTCGGGTTCTCCTTGAGCAGGCTGACCGCCGCCATCACCATGCCGGGGGTGCAGAACCCGCACTGCAGCCCGTGCTCCGCGCGGAACGCCGCCTGCACGGGGTGCAGCTCCCCGGCGGGCGCCAGTCCCTCGGCGGTGACGACGTCCTGGCCCGTCGCCTGGGCGGCGAGCACGGTGCACGACTTCACGGACTCGCCGTTCAGCAGCACGGTGCAGGCACCGCACGAGGTGGTGTCGCACCCGATGTTGGCCGCGCGCAGGCCGCACACCTCGCGCAGGTAATGCACGAGGAGCAGCCGTGGCTCGACGTCGTCTGACCGCTGCTCGCCGTTGACGGTGAGCTCGACCTGCATCACGCACTCTCCGATTCTGTTCCCTGGGCTGAAGCTTCCTGAAGCGCACGCCAGATCCGCATCGGCGTGGCCGGCATCTCCACGTGCCTGACGCCGAGGTGGGCGACGGCGTCGATGATCGCGCTCTGCACGGCAGGGGTCGCGCCGATCGTTCCCGCCTCGCCGATTCCCTTCACGCCGAGCGGGTTGTAGCTGGTGGGTGTCTCCATGCTGGCTAGCTCGAAGCTGGGCAGCTCGGTCGCCGAGACGATCGGGTAGTCAGCGAAGCTCGCCGTCAGCGGATTGCCGTCGGCGTCGTAGACGACCTCCTCGAGCAGGGCCTGGGCAGCGCCCTGGGCGATCCCGCCGTGCCGCTGACCCTCGGCGAGCAGCGGGTTGAGCACCCGGCCGGCGTCGTCAACGGTGATCACCCGGCGCAGCACCGCCTTGCCGGTCTCGGTGTCCACTTCGGCGACCGCGACATGGGTGCCGAACGGGAAGGTGGCACCGGGCGCGGTGAAGATCGAGTGCACGAACAGGCGCTCGTCCGTGGCGAGATCGGCGAGGCGTACCGACGCGTCGGGGTCACCGGCCACGGCGAACGCGCTGCGGCCCGGATCGAACTGCAGGTCGCTGGCGCTCGCCTCGAGCGCCGCCGCGGCCCGCTCCCTGGCCAGCTCGATCAGCTCCTTGGACGCCTGCTGCACGGCAGCGCCGCCTTGCTGGAGGCTCCGTGAGCCGCCGGTCCCGCCGCCCACCGGGATCAGGTCGGTGTCGCCCCACTTGACCGTGAAGTTCTCGACCGGGATGCCGAGCTCCTCGCTGGCGATCATGGCCCAGGCGGTCGAGTGGCCCTGACCGTGCGGCGAGGTGCCGGTCAGGATCGTCGCGGTGCCGTCGGGGTGGACCTCGACGGTCGCGTTCTCCTGCGGCGCCCCAGCCTCGTCGCCGCCGCCGGTGATCTCGACGTAGCAGGAGACTCCGATACCGAACTGCACGGTGTCGCCGCTCACCCGGCGCCTGGCCTGCTCGGCGCGCAGTTCCGCGTACCCGGCCGCCTCAAGCGCCTTGTCCAGGGCGGCCGCGTAGTCGCCGCTGTCATAGAGCGCGCCGAACGCGGTCTGGTGCGGCTCGCTGAATGGCGGCAGCAGGTTGCGGCGCCTGACGTCGGCGGGGTCCATGCCGATCTCGGCGGCGAACAGGTCCATTGCCCGCTCGAGGGCGGCGGTCGCCTCCGGGCGGCCCGCGCCGCGATACGCGCCGACCGGCGTGGTGGTGGTGACGATGGAGGTCCCGATCGCCTCGGCGTTCGGGATCAAGTACGGACCGGTGGCCATCATGATCGTCAGGAACGGCAGCACGGCGCCGATCCGCGGGTAGGCCCCGCCGTCCTGGATGATCTCGAGCCGGTAGCCGAGCACGTCGCCGTCCCTGCTGCCGCCGATCGTGATCGTGTGCCGCTGGCCGCGGCCGTGCGTCATCGAGATCAGGTTCTCGAACCTCGTCTCGGTCCACCTGGCCGGACGGCCGAGCTGCCTGGAGACCCACGCGACAACCGCGTGCTCGGGGTCGGCGCCGAACTTGGCGCCGAACGCCCCGCCGACGTCCGGGGTGATCATCCGGACCTGACTCGCCTCGATGCCGAGCATCTTGGCCAGGTCGTCCCGCGCGCTCTGCGCGCCCTGGTTCGGTATCCAGCTGGTGAGCCTGCCGTCCTCGCCCCAGACCGCGGCGGCCGCCCTGGACTCCATCGGGGCAGGAGCGACCCGCTGGTTGGCGAACGTGTGACTGACCACGACCTCGCAGCCGTCGAAGAGCTCGGGCTTCAGGCTGGCCGCGTTGCCGAACTCGACCGCCACGTTGGTGCCGGCGTCCTCGAACAGGATTGTCTCGTTAGAAAGCGCGCCGTCGAAGTCGACGACGGCGGGCAGCGGCTCGTAGTCCACATCGACAAGCTCGACTGCGTCCTCGCCCTGATACGGGTGCTCGGTGACGACGACGGCGACCGGGTCGCCGACGAACCGGACCTTGTCGAGCGCCAGCAGCCGCCTGGTCATCTTGGCGTTCAGCATGCCCGCCATCATCGGCTCGATGCTCGGCAGGTCGGCGAGGTCGGCGCCGGCAAAGGCCGCGATGACGCCGGGCGCGGCGAGCGCGGCGCTGAGGTCGACCCGGCCGATCCGCGCGTGCGCGATGGGGGAGCGGACGAAGAACACGTGACAGGCGCCGTCCAGCGCATCGTCCGTCAGGTCCTCGGTGTAGACACCACCGGTCGTCAGGAACCGCGGGTCTTCGGTCCGCAGAACCCTCGTGCCAAGGATGCTCATCGGCGACTGGTCTCCTCGATCGCTGCGCTGCCGGCCTGGACGGCCGCTACCGGCCTTAACGGCCGCTACCGTCCGTTAAGGGCCACTGCCGGCCGATGGCCCGCATGGAGACTCTACAGATGGCGCTGGCGGATTCAATCGGTGGATCCGGATCAGGCGGCCGGGCCGCTGGTCCGGCCAGGAATGCCGTGCGGGCGCCAATGGTTGGACCTGTGGCACCGGGCATTTCCGGCGCTGAGGCCGCGGCGGACCTGAGCCGCGGCTTCGCCCGTTCGGCAGCAGCGACCGGTCGCGCGGGTGCCGGGCAGGCGGCACGAAATTCGGGCCCGAAACCTGTTGGGCGCCTCTGACCGGCCCAGATAGGATCAACTGCCCGGGCGCCCACCTGATCAGATTGGAACTTAGTCATGTTTACGCGCGCGCTGACGCGCCGCTTCCCCGTCCTGTCCAACCGCAATTTCCGGCTCCTGCTGGCCGACCGCCTGCTGGCTCCGATGGCTGCGACGTTCTCGCTGGTTGGCGTCTCGTTCGCGGTCCTCGCCGCGACCGGTTCGACCGCTGACCTGTCCTACGTCATCGCCGCTCAGGCCGCGCCGTCGCTCGTCTTCCTGCTCGTCGGCGGCGTGATCGCCGACCGGATCGCGCCGCAGCTTGTCATCGTTGCCGCGAACGTCATGGTCGCCGCGGGCGAGGGAACCTTCGGCATCCTGGTGCTGACCAGCCATCCCGCCGTCTGGGTGATGATCGCCCTCGAGCTGATGACCGGCACCGGGGTGGCGCTGTTCTACCCGGCTTCGATGGCGCTGCTGCCGCGGCTGGTGACGACCGAGCAGATGCGCGAGGCCAGCGCGATCAGCAGGCTGACCATGAACGCGGCCATGATGGCGGGAGCCGCGCTGGCCGGCGAGTGCGTGGCGCTGTTCGGGGCGGGCTGGGCGCTCGCGGTCTGCGGCGTCGGCATGTTCGCGACCGTTCCGCTGCTGCTGGCGATCAAGGCCGCGCCGCTCGACCGGCCGGAGACGGCTGGCGGGCACGAGCACGCGCCGAGCATGTTCCGCGAGCTGCGTGAGGGATGGTCGGAGTTCCGGTCGCACACCTGGCTGTGGGCGACCGTGCTCCAGTTCACCGTGGTGCTGGCCGCCTGGTGCGGAGGTTTCCAGGTCCTCGGCCCGGCCGTGGCGAGGGCGCACCTCGGCGGTGCGGCGGCCTGGGGCCTGATCTCCGCTGCGGAGGCCACCGGCCTGATCGTGGGCGGCCTGGTCTCGCTGCGCTGGTCGCCCAGCCGGCCGATCCTGTATGTCGTCCTGATCGGCGCGGCGATCGCGATCTCGCCGCTGTCGCTGGCCATGCTGCTGCCGCTGCCCGTGATCTGCGTGACCTCGTTCCTGCTCGGCGTGGCGATCGAGACGATGGCCGTGCTGTGGACGGTGACGATGGCGGCCAAGATCCCGGCCGACAAGCTCGCCAGGGTGTCCGCCTACGACGGGCTCGGCACCACGATGGGCATGCCGGTCGGCGCCCTGGTCGCCGGGCCGCTCGCCTCCAGGATCGGGGTGCCGGCGACGCAGTACGGTGCCGCCGCGATCACGCTCGTCGCCTCGGCGCTCGCGCTGATCCCGCGCGACGTCCGGACCATGCGGTCCGGACCGGTGCAGCAGGAGACTGTCGAGCCGGCTCCGGCTGGCGCGATCCTCGAGGAGCCGGTGCTGGCGGAGGCCGCTCCGGCCGGCCCGGCCCTGGTCGAGCCGGCGCTGTCATCGACCGGCTGAGGATCCAGCAGCAGCATCGGCGGACCGTTGATGTCGCTATAACGACATCGGCGGTCCGCCGATGTCGTTGTTACGGGGCCCCGGGTTGTTGGGGGCTGGGGTTGTTGGGGGCTGGGGGCTTTCCGGGCGGATCAGGGCATTGCTCCCAGGCGGCCGATCGAAGGGATGTCCTGCTCGAACCAGACTCGCTTGCCGGCGTCGTCGGCATCGACGCCCCAGCGGGCCGCCAGCGCGTCAATGACCTGCAGGCCTCGTCCGAACTCGTCCAGCTGATTCTCGGGCGGCTGATTCTCGGGCGGCTGATTCTCGGGACCACGCAAACAGCCGGGCGCCCGAATGATCATGCTGCGGTCCGCGTCGGCTATCTCGATACGGAGCGTGCGCAGATCTCGGTGGATCGTGACCGTCACGGGCCTGACGGGCCTGGCGTGCAAGACCGCGTTTGTCAGCGCCTCGCTGAGGCAGAGCACGGCGTCATCGCAGATCTCGGTCAGCTCCCAGCTCACCAGGAGCCGCGCGACCGCGTGCCGGATCTGCGTGACGGCCGCGGGCGCGGACCCAACCTCGATCACTGACGTGACGTCAGGATCGCGGCGCTGTCGTGGTGTCACTGCCAAAGCAGATTCCCCACTTGCTGCTCCCGCGGCTGTTCCCGCGGCTGCCCCCGCGTGGCTACTCCCCGTGGCTGCTCCCCGTGATGGCTCCTCCTGGCTTTAGATCTCGGACGTCAGACGTCCAATGTCCATTCTTTTCTGAAACTGCACAGGGCGTCAAGAACACATCAGACGTCTAAGCTCTTCTTTATGCCAGTTGAGTCCCCCCGTCCCCAATATCGGCAGCTCGCAGATCTCATCCGGGCAGCCATCGAGCAGGGGGAGTACCCGCCCGGTTCGGAGCTGCCTGCCGAAGACCAGCTCGCCAGCCTGCATGGTGTCAGCCGGGCCACGGTGAACCGGGCCGTGCTGATCCTGCGCGGTGAGGGTGCGGTCCGGGTCATCCGGGGACGAGGGACCGTCGTGCGCGAGCTGCCGGTGCTCCGGCGCGACGGCATCGCCCGGCAGCGCGCGGACCTGCGGGAGGCGGGCGCGGCCCGGGGAGCCTTTCAGGCCGAACTTGCGCGCCTCGGCCTGAGCGCGAGGTCCGAGGTCGGCGTAACCGAGGAGGCTCCGCCGGCCGAGATCGCCAGCCTGCTGGGCATCGAGCCCGGTGCGCTCGCTGTCACGCGGCAGCGCCGGATGTACGGCAACGAGGTTCCGGTGCAGCTGGCGATCTCGTACCTGCCGCGCGACATCGCGGCCGGCACGCGGCTCGCGGATCCGGACTCCGGACCGGGCGGGATCTACTCGCGCCTCGCCGAGCTCGGGTACGCCCCGTCGGCATTCAGCGAGTCGGTCCGGATCAGGCTGCCCGAGGCAGACGAAGCAGCGTTCCTCATCATGGATGCCGAGCAGCGCGTCTTCGCCATCCGCCGTCTCGCATCGACCGCGGCCGGCCGCGTCGTGGAGGTCAATGACATCGTCCTGCCGGCCCATCAGTGGGAACTGCACTACGAATGGCGCGCAGGATAGGTCGCGATGATTATGCGGCGAGCGTGGCCTCGCCGGTGAACGCGGACCACAGCGCCCGGTAAGCGCCGTCGGCTTCGAGCAGCTCGTCGTGGGTGCCGACCTCCGCGATCCGGCCCGCATCGAGCACCACGATGCGGTCAGCCCGGGCCGCCGTGCTGAGCCGGTGCGCGACGAGCAAGGTGGTGCGCCTGGCCGTGAGCTGCTCGGTGGCCCTGATCACGGCTGACTCCGCGGCCAGGTCGAGCGCCGCCGTCGCCTCGTCGAGCAGCAGGATCGCCGGATCGACCAGGTAGGCGCGCGCCAGCGCGATCAGCTGGCGCTGCCCGACGGACAGGTTGCGGCCGCGCTCGGCGACCTGGTGGCTGAACCCTCCGGGCAGCCGGGAGATCATCTCGATCGCACCGACTCCGCGGGCGGCGGCCTCGACCTCCGCGTCGGTCGCCTCCGGCCTGCCGTAGGCAATCGCGTCGCGCAGCGTCCCGGGGAAGAGGTAAGGCTCCTGCGGAACCACGCCCAGCTGCCTGCGGTAACTGCCCAGGTCGAAGTCGCGGACATCGACGCCGTCGACAAGAACCCGGCCAGCGGTCACGTCGTAGAACCTGGCGACCAGCTTGACCACCGTGGACTTGCCGGCGCCGGTCTGGCCGACCAGGGCCACCGTCTCGCCCGGGGCGATCCGCAGGCTGATTCCCGCGATCGCCTCCTGGCCGAGATCCCGGTAGCTGAAGTGCACGTCGGCAAGCTCGATCTCGCCGCGCAGCCGCCCGGCCGTCACCGGGTGCTCCGGCTCCGGCGTGCTCGTCGGCGTCCGCAGCAGCGACGAGATCCGGCGCAGGCCGACCGCCGCCTGCTGGTAGCCGTCGAACACCTGGGACATCTGCTGCACAGGCGAGAAGAGCATGTCGATGTAGAGCAGGTAGGCGATCAGGCCGCCGGCCGTGAGCACGCCGCTGTGCACCTCGCTGGCGGCGGCGAACAGCACGAGGGCGCCCGCGATCGTGGACAGTGCCTGGACGAAGGGGAAGTACAGCGCGATGTACTTCTGCGCGCGCAGCCGGGAGGTCCGGTAGGCGCTGCTCAGCGCGGCGAACCTGTCCTGGTTCACCTGCTCGCGCCGGTAGGCCTGGGCGACGCGCAGCCCGGCGACGTTCTCCTGCAGGTCGGCATTGACGGCGCTGACCTTCTCGCGCGCGTCGGCGTAGGCTTTCGATGACTTCGCCCGGAACACGATCGTGGCGATGATCAGTACGGGCAGAACGCTGAACAGGGTCAGCCCCAGCCTGATGTTGATAAGCAGGAGCGCGATCATGACGCCGACGAACGTCAGGCCGGCGTTGACCATCGTGATCAGCCCGGTCTGCAGGAACGTGGACATCGCGTCCACGTCCGTCGTCATCCTGGTCATGATCCGGCCGGCCATCTCGTGCTCGTAGTAGTCCAGGCCAAGCCGCTGGAGCTGCGAGAAGATCTTGACCCGGAGCGTGTAGAGCAGCCGCTCGCCATTGCGCCCGACGACGACGGTCTGGACGGCGTTCACGACCCAGTCGGCCATCACGATCGCCAGGGCCGCTATCGAGATAAGCACGATGACGCGGAAGGTTCCGGCTTCGATGCCGTGGTCGATGCCGCCCCGCATCAGCCAGGGGAGCGCGATGCTGGCGATCGCGTCCAGGCCGTCCAGGATCAGGCCGGCGATAAGCGCGATCGCGAACGGCCGCAGCAGCCTGCGCAGGGTGAAGTGCGGGTCGCCCGCGCGGCTGAAAGCCTGGTCGACACCTGGCTCGTCGTTCGCCGGGGGCAGCGCCGCGACCTTGGCGAGCAGTTCTGGCGTGGGCGGGATCCCGGCCAGCATGCTCCCGTCAGTCCCGGCGGTACGGCTGACGCTCGCTGCCCGGCCGCGGCTGCCACCGCCGCCGATGCCGATGCCCATGCCCATGCCACGGCCGATCGGGGTGCTCGCCTGGCTGGTGAGCTGGGTCGCGCTACCCGCCGGGCCGCCCGATCCGGCGGCCTGCCGATCCCGGTCTGGCCAGAGCCAGGGGGTGATGTCGTCCGGCCTGCTCGCGGTGGTGCCCGGGCCGGCCGGCCCGTTCTCGTAGTAGGCCAGCTCGCCCGCGTCGACGCCCTCGGCATCCTCGCCCGGACCAGCCAGCAGCAGCCGGTACAGCGGGCAGCGCTCGGTCAGTTCTTCGTGAGTGCCGAGATCGACTAGCCTGCCGTCGTCTAGCACGGCGATCTTGTTAGCGAGCTGAAGTGTGGATCGCCGGTGCGCGATCAGCAGCGTTGTCCGGCCGGCCATCACCCGGCGCAGCGTCTCGTGGATCTGCGCCTCGACCCTGGCGTCGATAGCCGAGGTGGCGTCGTCGAGGACGAGGATCGCCGGGTCGGTGATCAGCGCCCGCGCCAGCGCGACCCGCTGCCGCTGTCCGCCGGACAGGGTTAGCCCCTGCTCGCCGATCACCGTGTCGTAGCCCTCCGGCAGGCAGAGGATGAACTCCTCGGCCTCGGCGGCGCGTGCCGCGGCGACGATCTGCTCGTCGGTGGCATCCGGCCTGCCGTAGGAGATGTTCGCCCGAATCGTGTCGGAGAACAGGAAGCTGTCCTCCATCACCAGGCCGATGGCCGAGCGGAGCGAGTCGTGGGTCAGGTCACGAACGTCGTGCCCGCCGATCCGCGCCGCGCCGCCGGTCACGTCGTAGAAACGGGGAAGCAGCAGCGAGATGGTCGACTTGCCCGAGCCTGACGTCCCGACTAGGGCGACCGTCTCGCCCGGCCCGACCCGCAGCGACAGCCCGCGCAGCACGGGTTCCGATGGCAGGTAGCCGAACGTGACGTCGTCGAGTTCGACGTCGGATGCCCCCTGCGGAAGGTCGACCGCGCCGGGCTTCTCGGTCAGCACCGGCCGCGAGTCGATGACCTCGTAGACCCTGATGACGCTCGCCCGTGCCTCCTGGCCCAGCGTGATCAGCCCGGTCAGGGAGCGGACCGGGCCGACCAGCTGGGCGATATAGGAGGAGAACGCGAAGAACGTGCCGAGGTTGATCTCGCCGCGAATCGCCAGCCAGCCGCCGAACGCCAGCACGCCGACCTGCCCGAGCGCCGGGATGGCCTGCAGCGACGGGTTGTACCGCGCCATCAGCCTGACCGCGCGTACCCGGGCCGCGTAGAGCAGCCGGCCGGCGCCTTCGAGCCGCTCCACCTCCTGCTGCTCCTGGCCGAAGCCCTTCACCACCCGGACACCGGTCACGGCGCCGTCGACCACGCCGGCCACGTTGGCGGCGTGCTGCTGTGCGTCCCAGCTCGCGGGGAAGAGCTTGTTCCGCGAGGCGAGCGAGATGGCGAACAGCGCGGGACCGACCGCCAGGGCGACCAGCGTGAGCAGGGGGGAGAGGACCGCCATGGCAACGAGGGACAGGAAGAACAGCAGGATGTTGCCGAGGAGGTACGGCACCATGGCCAGCAGGCCCTGGATCATGTTCACGTCCGAGATGGACCTGCTGACGATCTGGCCGGTGTGCAGCTGATCCTGCCGGGCGCCGTCCAGCCTGGACAGCGCGGCGAACATCTCCGTGCGCAGGTCGTGCTGGACGTCCAGCGACAACCGGCCGCCGAGGTATCTCCTGGTGAAGACGCCGGCGAAGCTCACGAGCGCCGCGATGACCAGGGCGGTCGCGCCGACCCAGATGGGCTGATGGTGGCTCAGGATCGCATTGTTGACGATGTCTCGCTGGATCAGGGGAATGATCACCATCACGATCGTGGCGAGCAGCGAGCCGCCGAACGCCAGCGTGACGAGGCGCGGGTAGCGCCAGCAGCAACCGATCAGCCGCCGCAGCCAGCGCTGGTGCGGGTCGGCTGATGTCATGCTGCTCTCCTTCCGGCCCCTCGCTGTCTGTTGCGGGCCACGCGGCATTGGCTCCTGACCTCCCCGGGCGCAGCAAGCCAGTGCACCGTCGCCGCCGACCCGCACCTGGTCGCGGCATGGTCGACGCCGGATAGCCGGTCGCGGTGCTGTCCCCGACGCTGGTGACGCTCCCCGAATCAGTATGCGGCCACAGTCTGACAACGACGCGCCATTATCTGGGGCGCTGGATCCGGACCGCTAGCGTCCCGGAACCTCTTTCCGTAGTTCGTTAGCCTAACAAAGTTCTGGACCTGGGGGATCGCGGTGAGCGGCGAGTGTACGCCGGGAGCGGGGACTGGGAGTCGCGGTGAGCGGCCGGCGTTGAGCGATTAGGCCGACCGACGACTTACCCCGGGTTTGTTGGCCGCAAAAGCCGCAAAAGGATCGTGATCATGGCTGAAACACGGGGTGAGTGGGTTGAGCCGAGGTAGGAGACTAGCCAGGGCCTAGAGCTTTGCCTCGATTGCCGGGATTGGCCCGGCGGTGCAGACCGAACCCGGCTTGTTGTTCGTCATCTTGCAGATCGACGCCGTGATGTAGTTGGCCGCGCCGTTGACGTTCTGGGCCACCGGGCTGCTCGGGTCCTTGAGCTGGCTGGCGACCTGCGCCCAGGTGAGGCCGTGCAGCACGGACGGGACGAACAGCGGGCCGGTGATGACGACCTTATTGCCGAAGTCGATGAACGGGTAGCCAGTCGCACCATTGGTGGTGTCGTACTTGGTCCACAGCGCCTGCTGCGCCTTGGTGACGGGCTGGAGCAGCTTGCGGTTCACCTTCTGGTGCTCGACAGAGGTAAGAGTCAGGTACGGGCTCGTGTACTTCTGGTTGCGGAAGGTGAGTGTCGGAGTGTTCGGGTAGACATCGGTGCTCGACGAGTGAATTCCCCGGAAGGGACCGAAGGTGCCGAACCGGCTCAGGGCGACCGCCATCGACCAGCGCATCGCCGCGCAGTACGGGCAGAACTCCGCCCCGATGTAGAGCATCTCCGGCTTGCCGGCGCTGGAGAGCGGCGTATCGCTGATCGTCTTCAGCGGCAGGCCGGTCGTGGGCAGCGGGCCCGTGCCGACACTTGCCAGCGTGCTGGCCGGCACGCTGGTGATGTTGCGGGCGACGGCAGCCGGGAGGTTGCCCGAGCCCAGGTTCTTGGCCGGCTTGGCCAGGCCCTTGATGAGCAAGAACGCAACAACGATGACGAGTACGAGACCGACCGAGCCGCCGACGATCAGTAGCCTGCGCCGTTGCTCGGCCTTCCTGGCCGCTGCCTGCTGGGCGGCGACCCGCTCCCGGGCGTTGCGCGCCCTGTTCCGATCTGCCTTGCTCATCTGTCCCGCTCTGCCTCGTCCTGATGTAACCGAATATCGCCGCCGCGGCGAACGTGGGAATCAGGCTAGCCCCTGTCGGGCGCTGCTCTCACTCCGGAGAAAGCGGCGCGGCCGATAACCAGCCCGAACAGGATAAACGTGAGCACGTGGACTCCGGTGCAGTACAGGCAGATCGCGTTGATCCTGAACAGCTCGGCCCAGACCAGGTAGAGCACGAACACGATTCCGACGACCACCGACGCCAGCCTGGCCCAGTGCACGGCCGGCCAGGGCGCGCGCCAGCCCCACGGGGAGTTGACGGCCACCATGAAGACGAAGAAGGCCAGGCCGAGGACGGAGACCGGGAAGATCCCGACATGCGACCACGCGCTGGTCGTCACGGCCTCGCAGTTGATCGCGCCCTTTTCCGAGCAGCCGGCGAAGGTCGTCGACTGGCTGAAGTGCTGGTAGGTCAGGTAGGCCGCGTCAGCGAGCCCCAGCAGCGAGACGATCAGGGTGGCGACGGGAACGCCGCCGCCCGCCCAGGTCACGGCCGGCCGGCAGGCGGCGCCCACTCCGGCCAGCCCGCGCCTGGCCGGCGAAGGAGTCCCGCCCCGGCTCGGCTGGCCGCCGGAGGCCGTGGCAGTGCTCTTGGCGAGCCTGGCGGCGGGCGTGTTCGCCGCGCCTCGCGCGGGCTTGCCGGCCGCGGCGGCTTTACCACTGGCCGGTCTGGCTGCCCGGGAGCTGGCAGCGCCCCCGGCGCGCTTGCCCGACTTGCTGGAGGTTTGCCGTGTTGCCATCAGATGCTCCCGCTGGCTGAGGTGACCCCGGTCGACGTGCAGACACTGCCCGGCTGGTGGTTCGTGATCGTGCAGATGGCCGCGGTGATGCGGTTCGCGGTGGCGTCGATCGCCTGGCCCACCGTGCTCTTCGGGTTGGCCAGGTCGGCCCCGATCTGCTGCCAGGTCAGGTTGGCCAGCAGCATCGGGTCGTAACTCGCGCCGTCGATGACGTACCTGTTGCCGAAGTCGACGAACGGGAACGAGTCGTCGTACTGAGTCGACGGCACGTACGGCGGCGTGTCGTACTTCGTCATCAGGGTCTTGTCCAGCGCGGTGACCGGCTGCAGCGGGGACTTGTCCACCTTCTGCGCCTCGGTCGTAGTGAAGGCGACGTATTTACTGGTGTAGGTCGCCTTGTAGAAACTCACGGTCGGCGTGTTCGGGTCGGTATCGGTGCTGCTCGAGTGGATGAGGTGCAGCCCGGAGAACGTTCCGAAGCGGCTGAGCGCTACCGACAGGGCCCACCGCTCGGCGGCGCAGAACGGACAGTACTCGGCGCCCACGTAGACGACTTCCGGCTTCCCGTTGCTGGTCAGAGTCGTGCCTGCCGGGCTGATCGTGCGGATGGCGTGGGGGTAGATGCTGCCCTTGGCCGGGTAGGCCGGGCCGGCCGCGACCTTGTCCAGAGTCGTCGCGGGAACGGTCGCGATGTCGCGGGTAACCGTGGCGGCTGCAGTCGCACTGGCTGTCCCGGCGTCCGATGCCTTGGCCGACGATCCGCCGAGCGACTTGATCACGATCAGGG
>DATKQH010000274.1:0-20547 GCA_035532775.1 Streptosporangiaceae bacterium | reverse complement strand
ACCGCTGCCGCTCCCCGATGGTCTCCCTGATCTTGCGCACCCGGGCCTCGCAGGCGGGAATGTCGATCTCGTTGAGCACCAGCACCTGGCCGAGGTCGCTTGCCAGCACGTCCGACTCGCCGACCAGGTTCCAGTCGAACTGCAGCAGGTCATTCAAGCCGACCCGGCGCACCCGGTCCCACACCTTGTCCGTATTGAGTACGGGCAGCCCCCTGACCACGGCGGCCACGTCGTCGATGGCGCGGATCAGCCGCTCCGCCCGGCGGATCGGCTCCATCACCTCGGCCGGCGGAAACGGCTGCTCCCTGGTGGACGGCGGTACCTCGTCCGCCCGCCACCTGCTGATCAGCTGCCTGATGCTGGCAGTCGCCTCGCCGAGGCCGCGGACAACCCGCTCGCGCACTAGCTGATCGTCTGACCGAAGGCGGCCTTTCTCGGTGTAGACGTCGGAGGCGAGCAGGCTGCGCAGCCGGTCGGCGAGGGTGTCAGGCACGGTCAGGCCCCATGCTTGGCGCCATCCGCCAGGTTCGGCATGCCCGGCACGCCGAGGCCGGTGAGCCCGATGTTGAACGGCTCGCCGACGGCCATGTTCGGTGCCGACACCAGGCCGCGCTCAGCCATCTTCATGGCCATGTAACAGCGGACCGCGTCGAGCTCGGACAGGCCGAACGCGCGCAGCGAGATCAGCTCGCGCATCCGCTCGTCACGCGGCCGCATCAGCACCTTGACGTCGTTCAGCGTAATGCCGTAGGCGGACAGGAAGTCCTGCAGGTGCCCGCGGACCAGCTCGGTGATCTCGTGGATCCGCTCGTTGACCATCTCCAGCGGCGTCAGCTGGACGATCTGGTTAACTGCCTGCTCGACGACGGGCCCGGCATAGGCATTGAGCGCCTCGGTAGTGAAGAAGTGGCCCTGATACGGCATGTGGGTCACCAGCTTGATCGCGTCTTCCTTGCTGCCGACGTGCACGTAGTAGTCCACGTCGTAGACAAGCTCGGCAAGCTCGCGGGAGAGCGCAAGGCCCTGGGCCTTCGCGACGCTCTTAGCGGCGGACACGAACAGTGCCTCGTACTGCCACGGCGACTGGCCGCTGTAGAAGGCCTGCTGAATGCTGCCGATCAGCGGCCGGTCCGTGGTCAGACACATCCTGGCAGATCGGGGCAGGATTTCCAGTCCGTCCGGACAATGCCGGGCCTTATCAGGGATTGCCAGACACGTGGCTGGCGGGCGGCACTTACCCGAGTGCGGCTGCCGCTGCCCGCGCCGCCGCGGGCAGCGCGTCGGCGATCCTGGCGATGGCCAGGTCGTCGTGGGCGGCCGAGACGAACCATGCCTCATACGGCGAGGGAGGCAGGTAGACGCCCCGGTCCAGCATCGCGTGGAAGAACGCCGCGTAGGCCGCGCCCGACTGCGCACGCGCCTGTCCGAAGTCCCTGACCGGACTGGTGACCCCGAGAAAGAAGGAGAACAGGTTGCCGGCCTCCTGAAGCCGGAACGGCACTCCCGCCTCGGTCAGCGCCTCGGCCGCGAGCCTGGCGATCGCGGCCGCCGCCGCGTCGACCTGCTGATACACCTCGGGCGTGCACTGGCGCAGCGTGGCGAGCCCGGCGGCGGTGGCCAGCGGGTTCCCCGCCAGCGTCCCGGCCTGGTAGACCGGCCCGACCGGGGCGAGCATGTCCATGATCTCGGCGCGGCCGCCGAAGGCCGCGGCGGGCAGCCCGCCGCCCATGACCTTGCCGAAGGTCATCAGGTCCCCGGCCACCCCTTCGCGTCCGTACCAGCCAGAACGCGTCACCCGGAAGCCCGTCAGCACCTCATCCATGATCAGCAGCGCATCGTATTCGCCGCACAGCGCGGCGAGCAGCTCATTGAAGCCTGCCGACGGCGGGACGACGCCCATGTTCGCCGGGCAGGCCTCGGTGATCACGCAGGCGATCTCGCTGCCGTTCTCCGCGAACGCCTGCCGGACGGCCTCCGGATCGTTGTACGGCAGCACGATGGTCTCGGCGGTGACCGTCCCCGTGACGCCGGGTGAGTCGGGCAGCGCGAACGTCGCCACGCCCGATCCCGCCGCCGCCAGCAGCGCGTCCACGTGACCGTGATAGCAGCCGGCGAACTTCACCACCAGGCGCCGGCCGGTGTAGCCGCGGGCCAGCCGCAGCGCGGACATCGTCGCCTCGGTCCCCGAGCTCACCAGCCTGACCTTCTCGACCGGCATCCGGGCGGTGATCTCCTCGGCTAGCTCCACCTCGCCGGGCGTGACCGTGCCGAACGAGGTGCCCCGGCCGACGGCCTGGCTGAGCGCGCTGGTCACCGCCGGGTGCGCGTGCCCGAGGATCATGGGCCCCCACGAGCAGATCAGGTCGACATAGCTGGTGCCGCTGATGTCAGTCAGGTACGGGCCGCTGCCCGATGCCATGAACACCGGCGCGCCGCCCACCGCGCCGAACGCCCGCACCGGCGAGTTCACTCCGCCGGGCAGCACCGCGCAGGCCCGCGCGTAGAGGTCAGCCGCTAGCTGCCTGTCCGTCTCCGCTGTCATTGACCAATCTCCTCGCACGCATCAGCCAGAAACTCAAGCAAGCGCAGCGCGTCCGGCAGCGGTGCCGCCTCCGGCCGCACCAGCCACCGCGCCGCTGTGCCGCCGCTCAGCCGGGACGGCGGCGCCAGCACGTAGCTGTCCCGGCAATGCCAGCGCAGCCCGGTGACCGCCGGGACCATCTCAGGCTCGCAGTCCAGATGGCACGACCACCACTCGTCCTCATCGGCCACCGCGGTCCTGCTGGTCACGAACAACAGGGCCCGGTCCTGGGCGCCGATCGCCACCGGTCCTGGCCGGATCCCGGCCCGCGCGAGCCGGGTCAGCGCGATCGATCCGGCCGGCCAGGGCACGTCGAGCACGTCAAAGGTACGGCCGGTCACCAGCAGCACGCTGGCCTGGGGAAGGGCGCTCCACCAGCGCGCCACGACAGCGGGGTCGGAGGTCGCCTCCCGCTGCCACGCGGGCGACAGCGGGTGGGCACCTGGGGCCGGGCAGCCGACCCGGTCACAGGTACAGGCACGGCCCAGGGCTGCAAGCTGAGGCTGGCGGTCCCGCAGCCGCGCGCCCGCGCACACGGGCCAGCCGAGGGCGGCGTAGCCGGCGGCCGCGGCAGCCATCGCATCGCTCGCCCTGCGGCGCCTGGGTCGCAACACCGCCTCGACCATCTGCTGCCCTCCCCGCCGGCCCATGCCGGTATCGCTGATCGCTCGCCGCGCCGCCATGGCCCCTGATCGCACCAACGCTAGCGGAGACGGGCCGCCACTTCCGTGGCCCAGTAGGTCAGGATGATCCCGGCGCCGGCCCGCTTGATCGCCGTCAGGGACTCCATGATCACCCGGTCCCGGTCCAGCCAGCCGCTGGCCGCGGCCGCCTCCACCATCGCGTACTCGCCGCTGACCTGATAGGCGGCCACCGGCAGCCTGACCGAGCGCGCGACCAGGCTGATGATGTCCAGGTAGGCAAGCGCCGGCTTGACCATGATCAGGTCGGCGCCTTCGCCGACATCGAGCAGGACCTCCCGCAGTGCCTCGTCCGGGCTGCCGTGATCTTGCTGATACGAGGCCCGGTCGCCGAACTGCGGCGCGCACTCGGCCGCGTCCCTGAACGGGCCGTAGAACGCCGAGGCGTACTTCGCCGCGTAGGCGCAGATCGCGGCGTCCGCGAAGCCGCCGGCGTCAAGCGCGCCGCGGATCGCCGCCACCTGACCGTCCATCATCCCGCTCGGCGCGACCACGTGCGCGCCCGCCCGCGCCTGGGCGAGCGCGATCGATGCGTATCGCTCGAGCGTGGCGTCGTTGTCCACTTCCCCGCCCGGCGTCAGCACGCCGCAGTGGCCGTGGTCGGTGTACTCATCCAGGCACAGGTCAGCCATCAGCACCGTCTCGGTGCCCAGGTCGGCGGCGAGGTCGGCCAAGGCGAGCTGGACGACGCCCGACGGGCTGTCGGCCGCCGAGCCGCGAGCGTCCTTCTCGGCCGGGATGCCGAACAGGATCAGGCCGCCTACCCCGGCGTCCACCGCGGCGTCCGCCGCCTTGCGCAGGCTCTCCCTGGTGTGCTGCAGCACCCCTGGCATCGAGCTGACCGGTTGCGGCTCGCTGATCCCTTCCTTCACGAACAGCGGCTGGACCAGGTCAGCGGGGCGCACGTCGGTCTGCGCGACCAGCCGCCGCATGGCGGGAGTCCGCCGCAGCCGGCGCGGCCGGGCCTGCGGGAATCCAGCGGTCATGACAAGACTCCTTTCGCCAGCCTCTCTGCCACGCTATGACACCGGCGCAGGCCCTGGGCGCGGGGCCTGCTACCTGAGCCCTCAGCGCCACCCGGGCGTCCGTGCCACCTGAACCCTTTACGATCTGGGCCCGCTGCTATCTTGGCCCTGCGGCCAGCTGGACCGCTGCGCTACCTGAGCCTCCGGCGGGCTCCCCTGCGGCGCTCGCTCGGCCGGCGTACCAGCTCCCCGGCCTCGACCGCCGCATCGCGCATCGACGCGCCGTACTCGGCGACCGCGTCGACCAGTGCGGCTGTCGATGGCCGGGGCGCGACGACATCGACGCGCAGCCCGAACTCCGCTGCCGTCTTCGCGGTCTCCGGCCCGATGACCGCGATCACCGTCACCGCGTGCGGCTTGCCCGCGATCCCGATCAGGTTCCTGACCGTCGAGGACGACGTGAACAGCACCGCGTCGAAGCCGCCGCCCTTGATCGCCTCCCTGATCGGGGCGGGCGGCGGCGCGGCCCGGACGGTGCGGTACGCGGTCACGTCCTCGGCTTCCCAGCCCAGCTCGGTCAGCCGCGCGACCAGGCCCTCCGTGGCGATGTCGGCGCGCGGCAGCAGCACCCGGTTGATCGGGTCGAGCAGGTCGTCGTAGGCAGGCCAGCTGTTCGCCAGTCCCTCGGCGGACTGCTCGTCGCCGGCTGGCATCAGATCGGGCGTGATCCCGAAGGCCCGCAGCGACGCGGCCGTCTGCTCGCCCACCGCCGCGACCTTCACCCCGGCGAACGCCCGCGCATCGAGCCCGTACTCCTCGTACTTCTCCCGGACGGCGCGGACGGCGTTGGCCGAGGTAAAGGCGACCCACTGATACCGGCCCGTCACCAGGCCGCGCACCGCCCGCTCCATCTGCTGCGGCGTGCGGGGCGGCTCGACCGCGATCGTCGGCACCTGCTCAGGAACCGCGCCGCTGGCGCGCAGCTGGTCGCAGACGCTGGCTGCCTGCTCCTTCGTCCTGGGCACCAGAACCCGCCAGCCGAACAGCGGCCTGGTCTCGAACCAGGACAGCGACCGCTGAGCTTTGACCACGTCGCCGACCACGGCTACGGCGCGGCCATGCGCCGTGAGCAGGCTCACTCCGGCCGCCTTGAGGTCCGCCGTGACCGTCGACAGCGTGCTCACCACGGTGTGCTGATCGGTCGTCGTGCCGTTCCAGGTGATCGCGAGGGGCGTGCTGTCCGGCCAGCCTCCGGCGATCAGCATCTTGGCGATATCGGCGATGCCCGTCTCGGCGCCGAGGATGACCAGCGTGCCGGGGCCGGCGGACATCCGGCTGACCTCGGCGGCGTGGATGATCCGCACGTCACCTGTGACGTCCTGGGTCAGCGGGATTCCGGCATAGGCGGGCACCGCCGTGGCCGCGGATACCCCCGGAACGATCTCGAACGCCACCTTGGCCTTCGCGCAGGCCGCAGCGTCGGTCGCTGCCGTGCAGAACAGGAAAGGATCGCCGCTGAACAGCCGCAGCGCGGTCTGGCCGGACTTAGCGGCCTTGATGAGCATTTTCGGGTCGGAGTCCAGCGCGGCCGAGTCCACCACCGTCGCCTCGGGCCGGAGCAGGTGCGCGACAGGCTCGCTGACCCACGAGGCCGCGACGACCACGTCGGCCCGGGCCAGCAGCGCGGCGGCCCTCACTGTCAGCAGGCCCTCGTCGCCTGGGCCGACTCCTACCAGGGCGACCAGGCCGCCCCGAGATCCATCCGGCGCTTCATGCCCGGTCTTCGTTCCCGTCTTCGTCACGGGCGTGGGGTTCACTACGCATCGTCCCCGTTGGTGAGGTGTCCTGCGGACACGTCCGTATACCTTCCAGCACCACGTCTGAGCAGCTCAGCAGCGACCCGCCGGCCAATTCGCCCGGCCTCGCTGACCGGGCCTGCCGCACTCGCCCGCAGTGCCTCTCCCCCGTCGGCTGCCGCGACAATCGCGTCCAGCCGCAATGCATCCGTCCCGGCAGCATACGCGCCGACAGGCGCCGTGCAGCCCGCCTGCAACGCGGCGAGCAGGCTTCGCTCGGCGTCGGTGGCCGCGCGGCTGGCCCGGTCGTCGATCTGGCCCAGCATGTCGGCCAGGTCGGTCCGGCTGGCCAGGCACTCGACGGCCAGGGCGCCCTGGCCCGGTGCCGGCATCATCTCCTCGGGCTCGAACACCTGGCTGACCACGTCGAGCCGGCCGATCCTGGCCAGTCCGGCGTAGGCGAGCACGACGGCGTCGAC
Organism: Streptosporangiaceae bacterium; assembly: GCA_035532775.1. Classification (GTDB taxonomy): domain Bacteria; phylum Actinomycetota; class Actinomycetes; order Streptosporangiales; family Streptosporangiaceae; genus Chersky-822. The sequence goes on along the minus strand of DATKQH010000274.1, from coordinate 14,025 downwards.
CTCACCTGACTCCACCCGGCTGAGCCTGGTTCCCGCGTTGCCGCGGATCGGGACCGGGCGCAGGTCGGGCCTGATCATCAGCAGCTGAGCGGCGCGGCGCGGCGATCCGGTCCCGATCCTGGCGGCCGGCGGCAGATCAGCCAGCTTGGCGCCGTTGCGCGCCGCCAGCGCGTCCCTCGGGTCATCCCTCGGCGGCACGGCAGCGAGCACCAGCCCGCTCTCGGTCCAGGTCGGGAGGTCCTTCAGGGAGTGCACGGCGAAGTCGACCGAGCCGTCGAGCAGCTGCTCACGCAGGGTGCTGACGAAGACGCCGGTCCCGCCGATCTGCGTGAGCTCAGCTCGGCTGACGTCTCCGGTCGTGCTCAGGCCGACCAGCTCGACCTGGCAGCCGGTCCGCGCGGTCAGCAGCTCGGCGACGTGCGCCGACTGCGCCATGGCCATCGGGCTGCGCCTGGTTCCCAGTCGCAGCGGTGCGCCGTTCACTCGGTCGCCTCCCGCAGCGCCCATTCCAGCAACTCGTCGTCCGCCCGCTCGACCGCCTGCACGGCTTCGGGGTCGAGCTCGAACAGCACGCGCAGCGCCGTCTCGTAGGAGTCGGCACCCGGTGAGCCCGCCAGCTCCTTCACCCTGACCGTCGGGCCGTGCAGCAGCTTGTCGGCGATCCGGCCCATCGTCTGGGCGATCTCCCGGCGTGCCCTCGGGTCCAGCTCTCCAAGCCGCCGTTCCAGCCTGGCCAGCTCGGATTCCACCACGGTCGCGGCCTTGGCCCGCAGCGCGACCACGGTCGGCGCCACGCTCGCGGCCCGGTCGGCCTGCAGGTAGGCGGCCAGCTCATGCGCCACGATCCGGCGGACCGCGCGGACGTCAGCCTCCCCGGCGAGCGTGGCCGGCCCGAGGGTGCGCCCGTCCGCGGTCCCCGCCGCTCCGACAGCCTCCAGGTCGATGAGCCGCACGCCAGGCAGCTTCCCCGCCTCGGCCTCGATGTCTCTCGGCAGCGCCAGGTCGAGCAGCACGAGCGGATCCCGCCCGCACCTCCGCTCCAGCGCCTGCTCCACGATCGCCGCCGTGACGACCTGCCCGGCAGCTCCCGTGCAGGCGATCACGAGATCCGCGGCCGCCAGCTCGGCCGGCAGCTCGGTCATGCCGGCCGCGCGCGCTCCGTACCTCCCGGCCAGGCGCTCCGCCCGGCCTGGCGTCCTGTTGGCGACGACGACCTGCCGTGCACCCTGCCGGACAGCAGTGGCGACGGCGAGCGAGCTCATCGACCCGGCCCCGATGACCAGGACGTCGAGCCCGTCCAGCGCGACCGGCTCCCCGGCCGGCCGGTCAGGCCGACCGACGGCCAGCTCAAGGCCGAGGGTGACCAGGCTCTGCCCGGCGGCGTCAATGCCGGTTTCCGCGTGCGCCCGGCGGCCGGCCCGCAGGGCCAGCCTGCTCAGGTCCGACAGCTCCCGGCTCAGGGTTCCGTGCTGACGCGCCAGCTTGACCGCCTGCCGGACCTGGCCGAGTATCTGGCTCTCGCCGATGACCATCGACTCGAGGCCGCAGGCCACGGCGAGCAGATGCTGCACGGCCCGGTCTTCGTAGTGGACGTATGCCGATCCGGTCAGATCGCCGAGCGGCAGGCCGGAGTGGCGGGCAAGAAGCTCGCAGATCGCCGCGACGCCGCCGTGGAACCGGTCGACCTCGGCGTAGACCTCGATCCTGTTGCAGGTGCTGAGAACGAGAGACCCGGCGACGCTCTCTGAGAGGTGCACGTCGCGGAGCAGCTTGGCCTGGGCATCGCCGGACACGACTGCCCGCTCCAGTGTCGTCACTGGCGCGCTCGAGTGGCTGAGGCCGACGACAAGGACGCTCACGTCCCGACCGCCTCGGCCGCCACCTGACCGTCACCGTTCAATGCCAGCGCTCTCCCTGTGCGGCCGGAGATCCCGTTGCCTGCCGGGACCCCGGCGTCTCGCTCACCGCGATGCAGGACCTGGACCACGGACCGGCGCTGAGCGTGAAACGCGAGGATCTGCAATTCGATCGACAGGTCGACTTTACGCACATCCACGCCGTCAGGCACGTTCAGCACGACGGGCGCGAAGTTCAGGATACTGGTGACGCCCGCCGCCACCAGCCGGTCGCAGATGCCCTGCGCCGCGATCGCGGGTACCGTGATAGCCCCGATCATGACTCTGGAGTCGGCCACCACCCGCTCGATCTCGTCCGCGGCCCGGACCCGGTGACCGGCGATCACGCTGCCGATCACGAGCGGATCGGCGTCCAGGAGAGCCGCGACGCGGAAGCCGCGGGAGGCGAAACCGCCGTAGTTGGCGAGGGCGCGGCCCAGGTTGCCCGCGCCGACAATGACCACCGGCCAGTCCTGGGTGAGCCCGAGTTCCCTGGACACCTGGTAGATCAGGTAGTCAACGTCGTAGCCGACGCCGCGGGTGCCGTAGGAACCCAGATGCGACAGGTCCTTGCGCAGCTTGGCGGAGTTGACTCCGGCAGCTGCCGCTAGCTCCTCGCTCGACACCGATGCGATGTCGCGGTCGGCAAGCGCGTACAGGGCACGCACGTACAGCGGCAGGCGAGCTATGGTCGCCTCCGGAATGCCCTGCAGGCTGCTGTCTGACCTGGTTCGGCGGGACATACGCCGGCAACTCCTGGGGGATCGGCGTCGCGGGCGGGACAATCTCAGGTCGCCCGGATCATGCTCTCGCTTAATACGGTACGCCCTTGTGAACGTTTGCACAAAGTCGGGCTGATGCCCCCAGACGGCGGATATGACCTCAGGAGTCCAGTGCCCGGCGCAGGCGGCGCTCGTCGACCCGCCAGAAGTCATGCTGCACGCCATCGATCAGCGTGACCGGAATCATCTCCCCGTAGTCCCGCAGGTCCTCCTGCGACTCAGTGATGTCACGCTCCGTCCACGCGACTCCGAGGTCCTCCGCGACCCGTGCGATGACCGCACGCGCCTCGTCGCACAGATGACATCCCGGCCTGGACAGCAGCGTGATGGCATGTGCCGCGCTCATCGGTAGCGGGGATCCTCGCCGCGCACATCGGCCCAGTGGTCGTAGCCGTGATCATCGGCTTCGGGCGGCGGGTAGCCGCGCCCGTCTGACGAGGGCAGCTCCCGCGGCGCAGTCCGGCCGTACCGGCCGCCTGAGGTCGCCGCGATCCCGCGCGGTGACCGGGTCACGCCCGTCAGGTCGATCCCCGACTCGCTCAGCAGGTCCGAGATCGCTGAGTACGACGGCAGCGGCGACATCTTCGCCTGCTGGAGGCCAAGCTCGATGGCGTTGGTAGCCAGGACCATGGACCGGCGCTCCGCCACGTACCTCGTCATGTAGGGCTGGCTGAGGTGCTCGTCATAGGCCGGCCGGTCCTGGTAGACCTCGTACAGGATCCGCTGCATCGGCGCTGTCGGCACGGCGTGCACGATGTACACGAGCGTGCCCGGCTCTTTCGCCCGCACCTGCTCGACGACCTGCTCGGTCAGCCGGTCGAACTCGTCGAGGCGGTCCTCGATCAGCGTGTAGATCGTGATCTGGCCGAACAGGCGCGCCTGCGACTCGGCGGCATCGGCGGCCTGCGAGCCGCGTCCGCCCGGAGCATCCGGCCCGTGCGGATCGAGCGCGCCGGGGGCCGGCCCGAACAGGCCGGAGTCGTCGAACTGGTCCGAGCCGGACTGCCCGGAGCCGGACTGCCCGGAGCCCGGGTGGCCCGGGTCGTGGTCTCGCGAGTCATAGCGACCGGAGTCGAACTGGCCCGAGTCACCTGGCCATCCTGAGCGCTCCTGCGCGGGCTCCCCGTACCGGCCAGCCTGGCCGAACCGCCCCGCCTCGTCGGACGGGTCCGGGCTCTCCGCGGCGAGCGCGGCAAGCGCCGGATAGCTGAGGTCGGCGTCCGGGTCGCCGAGCCGCCGGCCGGACCCTGCCGCGGCGATACCGTCATAGCCAGGGTCGTCCCGGTAACCGGAACCGGGGTACGGCCGGTCCAGATCATCGCGGTCGCGGCGGTCGCGCCGTCGATCGTCCGGCCCGGACCAGCCGTCGTCGGGCGGGTAGCTCCGGTCCCGCCCGCCGGCCCGGCTGTCGGCGGCCAGCCCCCGGCGCACGGCATTCATGGCCCCCAGCCAGATCAGCACCGCCGCCAGAACGCAGGCCAGCGCGGACCCGGCGCTTCCCAGCGACGCCCCCGCGAGCATCGCCACGCCGGGCAGGGCCACGGCGACGGCGGCGGCCGCCACGATGAGGGCCGGCCTGACCACGTCCTCGAACGCCCGGCCGCGCCCGGATCTGGCCAGCGCCGCCAGGCCGCTGGCGATCGCCGTGACAATGGTGAATACCGCGAGGAACTTGATCAGCCCGACCGGCACAAGCTGGTAGACGACGGCCGGATCTGGCCAGGCGGTCGTCAGGGTGACACTGGGGCTGAGCGGATCGGTCCCGAGGATGACCAGGACGATGACCCCGATCGCCGATACCGCCAGCCGCATGGCGAACCGGGCCGGCACGCTCCTGCCGATCAGCTCGGCCAGCCCCAGGCACAAGGCGAGCGGCGCGATCGCCTGAGCTCCTACCTCCATGGCGCGGAAGATCGGGTCGCTGAAGCCGGCCAGGTAGCCAAGGGCCTGGGCAGCGAGCGCCACGGCAAGGCCGAAGATCGCGACTGTCCAGGCGACCAGGAAGATGCGCGGCGTCCGGGCGCAGCGCCCAGTCAGGACGCCGGTCCCCACTGCTGCGGCCACTGCGCCAGCTGCCACCACGATGAGAGAGGCTGTCATCCCTGCCTTTGGCGCGGGCGGCTCGCTCCGGATGCGAACTCCGCTGACCAGCTCAGTAGCGGTCCTTCCTGGCGAGGTCCGCTCAGGATTCCCAAGCGTACCTATTAGGCTCGACTACCGTGACGGGGCTACCAAGACGCCATGCCCGGGCTGTGGCCGCGGGGCAGGCATCGGCTGCTGCGGCGGCGGTCAGCCAGCCGCTGATTACTCCTGACCTGCTGGCCGGCGCCTTTTTCGATGTCGACAACACCCTGATGCAGGGGGCGTCGATCTACCACTTCGCCAGGGGGCTGGCGGCGCACAAGATGTTCGGGGCGAGCGACCTGGTCAAGATGGCGATCGGCCAGATGATCTTCAGGATCCGCGGCTCCGAGAACGCTGATCGCATCGATGCTGCCCGGGAGGCAGCCCTGGCCTTCGTGGCCGGCCACAAGGTCGTCGACATCTCCTCGCTGGGCGAGGAGATCTACGACGACACGATGGCCGACCGTATCTGGGAAGGCTCGCGACAGCTGACCCAGGCGCATCTCGAGGCTGGTCAGCGGGTCTGGCTGGTGACCGCGACGCCGGTCGAGCTGGCCGGCATCCTGGCCAGGAGGCTCGGCCTGACCGGAGCTCTCGGCACCGTTGCCGAAGCCTCCGACGGCGTGTACACGGGCCGGCTGGTCGGCGGCCTGCTGCACGGCGAGGCAAAGGCGGTGGCCGTCCGGGCCCTTGCCGAGCGCGAGGGCCTCGATCTTGCCGAGTGCAGCGCGTACAGCGACTCGATCAACGACCTGCCGATGCTGAGCCTGGTCGGGCACCCGAATGCGGTCAACCCAGATCCTCAGCTCAGGGCTCTGGCCAAGGAGCGGGGCTGGCCGATTCATGATTTCCGGAAGGGCCGCAGGGCCACCATCATCGCGATCCCGGTCGCCGCGGGCGCGGGCGTGATCGCCGGGGGCCTCGCTGCGGGCATCGTGCTGCGCAGGCGCCGGGCCGACCGGTAGCGGGCAGGCCGACGAGCGGAGCGGATCAGTCGCCGAAGGCTGGCCCGCGCTCGGCGAGCAGCTCGTCGATCTTCGAGGCGATGGTGTCCTTCACCTTGCCGGCCAGCTCAGCGATGACGTCCTGGTCGTCGCCCTGGTCGGGGGTGAACCCGTCGGTGCGCACCGGGTCGCAGAACTCGATCATCCAGTTGGACGGCAGCGGGATCGCGCCGAGCGGCCCGAGCCAGGGGAAGAGCGGCGTAACCGGGAAGTAGGGCAGCTTCAGCCTGGCGGCGAGTTCCGGCCAGTCAGCGACCATCGGGTAGATCTCCTCGGCTCCGACGATCGCACACGGGATCAGCGGGACGCCGGTCCGCAGCGCCAGCCGGGCGAAGCCGCCGCGGCCGAACCGCTGCAGCTTGTACCGATCGCTGAATGGCTTCCCGATGCCCTTGAATCCCTCGGGGAACACGCCGACCAGCTCTCCGGCGGTCAGCAGCCGCTCCGCCTCGGCCGGGCTGGCGGGTACATGCCCGCTGGCCCTGGCCACCCTGCCGAGCAGCGGCACCGAGTACACCAGGTCCGCGCCGAGCAGCCGCAGGTTCCGGTGCGCCTGATGCTCGTCGAGAACTCCCACCTGAAGCATGAGCGCGTCGACGGGCAGCACGCCGGAGTGGTTGGCGACGATCAGGGCAGAGCCCTGCCCGGGCACGTGCTCGAGCCCGCGCATCCGGACCCGGAACCAGCTCCGGTACAGCGCCCGGGCAGCTGGCATCAGCACGGCCCGGTTCAGCTCCGGATCGAAACCAGATTCTGGATCCACCTCGAAGTCGCCGACGGCGCGCCGCCGCACGAAATTGGCGGCGCCGGCCAGGCGCCTGATCCATTCGCGGACAATCGGCTGTTCTGCGTCGCTCATATCTGGGTCGCTCATATTCGGATCACCGCATCGCCAACCCAGCCAGGCAGCCAGCCCGGCGAGTCTGCCCGACCCGCCAGGCCAGCCGCTACTTCTTGTTCCTGCGCTGAACGCGCGTCTTGCGCAGCAGCTTGCGGTGCTTCTTCTTCGCCATCCGCTTGCGGCGCTTCTTGATTACAGAACCCACGAGACCACCCTCGATCGATACCACGCACAACGGCGCGCCTAACCTTCACCGCCGTGCTTACGCGGCCGGGCGCACGCCAGTGCCACAGCGTACCCCGGTCGGACCACCCCGGTCGTCGGCGCCCGTGCATCTGGCTCGGGCCAGCCGCGCTCCCCCTAGATCGGGCCGCGGTCAGCCCGCTTCGACGAAGGCGTCCCTGAGGTACTGGTCGACCGCTCGCTCAGGCACCCGGAAGGAACGACCGACCCGGATCGCCTCCAGATCCCCTGAGTGAACGAGACGGTAGACGGTCATCTTCGACACACGCATGATCGCCGCCACCTCAGCCACCGTCAGGAATCGGACGGCACTGAGCGGAGTTGCCTCTGCTGCCATCGATAGCCCTCTCCGGCGCTATCCGCTGCGCCAAGCGATATCCAGCGCACCAGTCACGCCCGTATCCAGCGTAATTGGTACACGCGAAAGGGCAACCCCGCGCGGGTGCCTGATTCGGCTGGCCGGCCAGACTGGCACGCGCAATTCTTAATGCCGCTATCTCCAGCCGAAGAGGCGGGCAGACCGCCGCGCCGCCTAGCCAGCGCCGAGCTCGCGGCCACGGTCACGAGCGGCCTCGATGGCCGCGAGGAATGCCGCGCGCACACCGTGCCGCTCCAGTTCCCTGATCGCGCTGATCGTCGTCCCGCCAGGCGACGTCACCGCCTCGCGCAGGATGACCGGATGCTCGCCGGACTCGCGCAGCATCGTCGCCGCTCCGTAGACGGCCTGCTTGACCATCTCGAGCGCCGACGCGCGGGACATTCCGAGCAGGATCCCGGCGTCGACCATCGACTCGACGAGGAAGTACACGTAGGCCGGGCCGCTGCCGGACAGCGCGGTGGCCGCGTCCTGCTGGGACTCCGGAATCCGCAGCACCTTGCCGACTGGCCTGAGCAGCTCCTCGGTGCGGCGCAGGTGCTGCTCGCCCGCATGCCGGCCAGGCGAGATCACGCTCATCGCCTCGTCCACCAGCACCGGCGTATTGGACATCACCCTGACGACGGCGCTATCGGCGCCGAGCCTGGACTCGATGAAGCTGGTCGGGATTCCTGCGGCGACCGAGATCACCAGCTGATCGGCCTTGACCTGCGGCGCGATCTCCTCGAGCAGGGCCGCCATGTCCTGCGGCTTGACCGTGATGACGAGCGTGTCGGCCTTGCCGGCCGCCTCGCCCGCCGAGGTCACGTCGATGCCGTACGAGTCCCGCAGCGCGTCGGCCCGGTCCTGCCTGCGTACGGCGGCGATAACGCCGGACGGGGCGACTCCGGCCCTGAGCATTCCCGACAGCAGCGCCTCGCCCATCTTGCCTGCGCCAAGGATCGCGATCATCCTCCGAGCCTAGCGCCGTACCGCTGCGCGCCGGCCCGCTCGGGCCGGGGCCAGCGGGGCGGGTCCAGCGGCGGGGGCTAGCTAGCGACGCGAGGACAGCGCGCGGAGGAAGAACATCAGGTTCGCGGGCCGCTCGGCCAGCCGGCGCATGAAGTACGCGTACCAGTCCCTGCCGTACGGCACGTAGACCCGCACCTGCGCACCTTCCGCGGCGAGCGCCGCCTGCTCATCGGTCCTGATCCCGTAGAGCATCTGGTACTCGAAGCTGCCCGGATCGCGTTCGATGGTGGCGGCACGCGACTTCGCGATCGCGACCAGCCGCGGGTCATGGGTCGCCAGCATCGGGTAGCCGTCGCCGTCGAGCAGGATCCGCATGCACCGCGCGAAATTGCGGTCGACCTCGGAGCGCGCGGCCAGGGCGAAGCCGTCCGGTGCCCGGTAGGCGCCCTTGCACAACCTGACCCGCGACCCCGCCACGGCCAGTGCCTGGCAGTCGCCAGGACTGCGCCGCAGATACGACTGGATCACGCAGCCCAGATCAGGGAAGTCCGCGCGCAGCTCGTTCACCAGCCGCAGCGTCGCCTCGATCCTGGTGTGGTCCTCCATGTCGACGGTCACCGTGGTCCCGGCGCCGCGGGCGGCGGCGCAGATCCTGGCGATGTTCTCCGCCGCGGTCTTCTCGCCGTGCTCGGCCAGGCCGAGCCCGACCGCGGTTGGCTTGACCGAGACCTCGGCCCGGCCGCCTACCGTCAGGCCAGCGGCAGCAAGCAGTTCGAGCACGGCGACGTACTCGCCCGCGACCGCGGCGGCCTGCTCCGGGTCGACCGTGTCCTCGCCGAGGTAGTCGAGCGTGACGGACAGGCCCTGTCCGAGCAGCCGCTCGGTCACCGCGAGAGCGCCGGCCGCGCTCTCTCCCGCCACGAACCGTCGCACCACGTCGCGCGTCAGCGGCGCGGTCGTGATCAGGTCGCGGACGCGTTGGCTGGCCGCCGCGGCCAGCAGAACTCGGCGCAGCACCAGAGTGCACCTCCACGAAGCACGAGCCGAAGAGCCGGAAGATCCTGCCGGCACAGGTTACTCCTGCGGTCCAGCGGCTCCTGCCTGCCCTTAAGTCTTCGCCTAACGGCCCCCGCTGACCAGAGTTAAACCTGAACCAGTGTCGCCGCGACGGCGGATGGAGCGGCGCGCCTTAACGTTCGCCGCGACGGCGGCCGAGGGAGATCTTGACGTTGGCCCCGGCATCGGGCGGGACGATGACCTCCTGCGCGGCGCTGATTCCGGCCGTCTCGAGCGTCGCGGTCACCGGGACGGTGCGCTTGACCAGGGCCAACGCGATCGGCCCGAGCTCGTAGTGCCTGGCGGACGAGCCGACGAAGCCGACCGCAGCATCCCCGGACCTGACCGGCTCCCCGTGCACGGGCAGCCGGTCCTCGCTCCCGTCCAGGTGCAGCATGACCAGCCGCCGCGGGGGGTGACCGAGGTTATGCACGCGGGCAACCGTCTCCTGGCCGCGGTAGCAGCCCTTGGACAGGTGCACCGCCGACGTGATCCAGCCCATCTCGTGCGGAATGGTCCGGTGGTCGGTGTCGGTTCCGAACCTCGCCCGGTGCCCCGCGATTCTCAGTGCCTCGTGCGCCAGCATCCCGGCCAGCCCCACGCCGCGCGGGCGCTGCGCCGTCACGACCTGGGCGACCTGGGCTCGCTCGACGATGAGGTCACAGCCGAAGCCGAAGTCCATCGTGACCGCGGCGCCTTCGGCCGCCACACCGCCCTTGACCAGGGGCCCCATGGCCGTCAGCACGGCGTAGCCGGAACTCACGTCCTCAGCCTCGACCCGCATCATGAACCGCATCGAGTCGAGGAACTCGAGCAGCGGAGCGGCTTCCCCTGGCTCGATGTGAATCCAGATCTGCGTGCCGTCGTCGATCAGGCTCAGGTGATGCTCGACGTGGCCGTTCGGGCTGAGGACCAAGGACTGCTGCGCGCTGCCCGCCGGCAGGTCGTCGACCTTCTGGGTGCTGAGGCTGTTCAGCCAGCTGAGCCGGTCCTGTCCGCTGATCCTGAGCACGTCCCGGTCCGACCGGTCGACCAGGCCAGCCGTCTCGGCCAGCGCCCGCTGCTCGGCGTAGGGGTCTCCGTAATGCGCGGCCACCCCGACATCGGGAAAGTCGGCCGGCACCGCGCCTGGAACGGTAAGCAAGGGGCTGTCCATAGCTGTAAGGCTATGCGCCGCGACCGTCAGGCCATGCGCCGCCTGGCCAGCGGCGCTTCCGGCCCAGGCCGATGCCCGGCGCGGCCCGGCGCGCGGGCAGGCCCCAGCGCGGCACCCCCGGGCCCGGTTACTCCTCGGTGACCGAGCCCGCGCTGACGGTCAGCCTCCGGGTCACCCTGACGTGCTCGGCGAGCCTGCGGTCGTGAGTCACGATCAGCAGCGTTCCGTCGTAGTGGTCGAGTGCCTGCTCAAGCTGCTCGATCGCGGGGAGGTCCAGGTGGTTCGTCGGCTCGTCGAGGACCAGCAGGTTGGCGCCCGAGTGCATGAGCAGCGCGAGGTCGGCACGGGTCCGCTCGCCCGGGGTTAGCCTGGCGACCGGCCGCCCGACGTCGTCGGCGCCGAGCCCGAACTTCGCCAGCAGGGTGCGGGCGTCCGACTCGAGCAGGCCGGATTCCGCGGCGAACGCGTCGAGCAGCCTGGCGTCCGCGTCGAAGGTCAGCCTGCCCTGGTCGATCTCGCCGACCCGGACCGAGGCGCCGAGCGAGCCGCGGCCGGCGGCGAGCGGTATCCGCCCGAGCAGCGCCTGCAGCAGCGTGGTCTTGCCCGAGCCGTTGTCGCCCTGGACCAGCATCCGCTCTCCCCAGTTCAGCTGCATGCTGACCGGGCCGAGCTGGAACGTGCCGCGCCGCACGACGGCGTCGGACAGGACGGCGACGATGTCACCGCTGCGCTCGGCCGCGCCGAAGCGCAGCCGCAGCTCCCATTCCTTGCGCGGCTCGGCGACCGGCTCAAGCCGCTCCGCGGCCCGCAGCGTGGCGGCGCCGCGCGCGGCCTGGTGCTGAGCGCCCTCGACCCGGCCGCGCCTGATGTTCTTGTCCGGTTCCTTGCGCCGCGCGGTGGCGCTCTTCGCTGAGCGCTCGCCGGAGCGCGCCCATTCCTTCTGCCGCCTGGCCCGCTCGATCAGGTCGTCACGCGTGGCCGCGTAGGTCTCGTAGGCCTCGGCGGCCCTGGCCCGGTCACGCTCGAGTTCCTCCCGGTAGGCCTGGTAGCCGCCGCCGTAGAGCTTCACCTCGCGGGTGTGCGGGTCGATCTGCAGCACCTGCCGCGCCGTCCGCTCGAGGAAGGCCCGGTCGTGCGAGACCACGACCAGGCCGCCGCGGAACGCCGCCAGGTGGCTCTCGAGCAGCTCGAGGCCGGTCAGGTCCAGGTCGTTGGTCGGCTCGTCGAGCAGCAGCACGTCGAACCTGGCCAGCAGCACGGCCGCGAGTGCCAGCCTGGCCGCCTGGCCGCCGGACAGGCCGGTCGCGGGCCGGTCCAGGTCGGCGGGCAGGCCCAGGCTCGCCGCCAGCTCGCTGGCCCGGACCTCAAGGTCGGGACCGCCGAGCGCCAGGTAGGTGTCGAGCGCCGCCGCATAGGTCTCGCTGGCCCGCTCCGCGGCCCGGTCGGCGGCCCGATCGCTGGCTCGCCCGGCCGCCCGCCCGGCGGCCTGTCCGTTGGCCTGATCGCTGTCGCTGGCCCGCGCCAGCCGGTCCGACGCGGCCAGCATGGCCGCTTCCGCCGCCGCAACGCCGGCACGCCTGGCGATGTACTCCATCGCGGTCTCGTCGTCACGCCGGTCGCGTTCCTGCGGCAGGTACCCGACGGTCCCGGCCGCGCTGACCGTGCCGGCGTCCGGCGGGACCAGGCCGGCCAGCACCCGCAGCAGGGTCGACTTGCCGACGCCGTTCGGCCCCACGACCGCGATCCTGTCGCCCGGCGCAACCACCAGGTCCGCGTTATGCAGCACGGCAACCGCGCCGAACGAGACGCTTACGCCATGAGCGGTCAGCGTGGACATCCCGCCACCCTAGACGGGGGACCCAGGAAAGCCGCCGCTCAATTAGTCCCCGGCCGGCCCCGCGGAGCCCCCGGCCGGCGGTGCTGAGCGGCGTTCCAGGCCACGGTCCTGGCCGCCTTCCTGGCCAGCGTCCGGCGGCGCGGCACCGCGGCACTGAGCGCACGTCCCGAACACGGTCAGGTGGCCGACATCGGTCTCGAACCCGTACTCGGCATCCAGTGCCCGCACCAGGGAGCTGACCGCCGCCGGGTCGAGCTGGGTGATCGCGCCGCAGCCGCGGCAGACCAGGTGGACATGCTGCGCGTCGGCCGCCAGGTGATAGCGGTGCGCGCCGTGGCCGAGATGCGTGTGGGTGACCAGGCCGATCTGCTCGAGCAGCTCGAGCGTCCGGTACACCGTGGAGAGATTGACCCCGACCGCCGTCTGCTTCACCTCGGCGTAGATCTCCTCCGGCGTCGCATGCTCCAGCCTCGTCACCGCTTCAAGCACAAGCTGGCGCTGGGGCGTGACCCGGTAGCCGCTGGCCCGCAGCGTGTCATCCCACGTCTGCGACATACGCCGAGTCTAGTGAAGTCGGCCGGATAACCCACTTGCCGATCGCCGAGCAACTGTCGTAGCGTGCTGGCTAACGCGGGAAAGGAGGTGGTCCAACAGTATGCATAGATGTCGGACTCGCGAGGTGGCTGTCAGCTAGCCGCCGTCCCGTGGTGCGCACCAGGCGTAGCCCGATGTGCACGTCACCGGCCTGCGAACCAGTTCTTTCCTGACTGCGTTTCGCGTGCTGCCCAGGCGGCGGTCGGCGAATACACGGCAGACACCGGACCCCCGGGTGATCGGCCTCGTCCAGCCGGTCCCCGCGATGGGCTGCCATATGCAGCCCGGAGCGGGAGCAGCCCGGGGGCTTCTCTTTTGAGCTTTACGCAATCCAGAGCAGGGTGCCAGCCTTGGATTGCGCTACCCGGCCGTCCGGCCGGCGGCGCTGGGCTGGCTGAAGACTCCTCCGGCGGGCCGTGCTAGCCGACGACGCCCCGACCGTCTTAGCCGCAGAGTCTGCGTCGCCGGCTGCCGCAAAGCCTTCGGCTAAGCACGAGGGGCAGGAGCGCCGGGCGCCCGCGCGGCGGCCTGACTGCGCCGGCCGGCGGTCAGGGGCGGGAGCGCCGGGCCCGCGCGGCCGCTAGCGGACGTGATTGCCCATCAGACGGCCGGTCGTTCCCGCTCGTCTGTGCTGAGCGCTGATCGCGCCGGTTACTCCGCGGCCGGGGCGCTGCTCACGCGCTTAAGCTGAGCGGACAGGTGCGGCTGCAGCGGCTGGCCTACCGCCGCCATGTCGAAGGCGTAGGCCAGGTCCGCGCCGACCAGGCCGTACAGCCGCTTGGCCGCCGTGACTTCCTTGGCCGTGGCCGTGCGGACGACGGCGTCGGTCGCCATCTCGATCTTGGTGCCGCTGATCGTGCCGTAGTAGATCTCGGTGATCCCGGTCGGGTGCGTTATCAGTACCTCGAGAGCGTTGTCCGGCTGCGGGCGCCAGAACCCGACCTCCATGTGGGACGCGAAGCCGATCGTTCCGTCCTCCCGGAGCAGCCAAGTCCTGCTCGAGTAGATCAGGAACGGCTTGCCGTTATGGCTGAACGAGATCTCCTCGCCGTAGTTGGCGCTCTCGATCGTCGGGTAGCCCACCACGCCCGCTCCCTCCCACCGGCCGAGCAGGAAGCTCAGCGGCGCGATGGCAGGATGGGGCTCGGGGACTGAGCCGTGCGCGA
>DATKQH010000273.1:0-34134 GCA_035532775.1 Streptosporangiaceae bacterium | reverse complement strand
AGGATCCCGCCGGCCGCTGACCGCCCGCCCGCACCGTCACGCCCCGGCCAGCACATCACTGCGCCCGCCGCGGCCGTTCCAGCCGCCGGTAGCTCAACGTCACCTCAAAGCAGAAGTTGCCCATTGCGTTGGGGGCGTGATTTCACCCGTCTTGTGCAACGTCTACCTGCACCGGGTTGACCGGGCATGGAACGAGCAGGACGGGGTCCTGGTGCGCTATGCCGACGATGCGATCGTGATGTGCTGGTCCCGCAGCCAGGCCGAGCGGGCGCTGAAGCGCCTGACGGCCTTGCTGGCCGGCCTCGGCCTGGAGCCGAAGGCGGCCAAGACCCGGATCGTGCACCTGGAGGAGGGAGGCGAGGGCCTTGATTTCCTCGGCTTCCACCATCGGCTGGTGCGCTCACCGGGGCTGAACGGGAAACGGCCGGTGACGTTCCTGGCCCGCTGGCCTGCGGACAAGGCCATGCAGCATGCCCGCGACCGGATCCGGGAACTTACCCGCCGGTCCCGGCTGCTGCTGCCGGTCGAGTGGATCGTGCAGGACGTGAACATGTTCCTGCGCGGCTGGGCGGCGTTCTTCCGGTACGGGAACTCCACCCAGCGTCTCGACAAGATCAGGAACTACGCGCTGATGCGGCTGACGCTGGTGATAGCCAAGCGTCACAAGCGCACCCGCGCATATGGGCGGTCGGTGGTGTTCTTCCAGTCGCCGGACCAGCTCGGCCTGATCCCCCTGTCAGGAATCATCGTCGCCCCCAGGCCCTTCCGGGACTGGCGGGGGAAGCCGAATGCCGCCGGTGAACGGCGTCGGTGAGCCGTGTGCGGGAGAACCGCATGCACGGCTCGACGGGCGGGGGCTGGAAACGGAGCAGACCTGACCAAGGACACTGGGGTGGAACAACCGGCCGGGAAACCGGCGGAACATAGGCCCCAGGCCCTAAACGTCAGCGAGCCACCGCGCCAGCCCCCGACCCTACACCGGGATTGCGGGCCGACGGCGCGGCTGGCATGAAAAGTGCTCCTGGCCTGGGACGATGAGGATTGTCGAGATCCTTTGAGGCCCAGTTCGAGGAGCACGTTTCAAGTGAACGTTACCGGATGGTCGCGGGGCCTGGAAGTCACCGGTGGCGGGATCGGGGTCGTGTCGCATGCGGGCATGGTGCTGCTGCGTCAGCTGGCGGACAGGACCGGGCTGGCCGGCGGGCTGTCGCGGGCGCTGGCCAGTGACCGGCTGCTGGTCCATGACCGGGGCCGGGTGCTGGCGGACCTGGCGTGCGGTCGCGGACGGCGCGCGGGTGATCAGCGATTTCCGGGTGATCACCGATCAGGGGCAGCTGTTCGGCCTGGTCGCGTCGGTGCCGACGTGCTGGCGGGCGCTGGAGGAGATCGCGGTGGCGGTGAGCGGACGGCCGGGCGGGTCAGCGCGGCGGTGAGCGCCGCGCGGCGGGAGGCGTGGGCGGCGGCCGTGTCCCGGCACGGCGCGCTGCCGGGGGTATGCCTGGTCGGCAGCATTGAGGTTCAGCACATGACTAGCTCGTCGAATGAGGACCCGAAGGGCAGTTCGGTGCGCGCCTGGTTCCAGCGCAGCCGCCGACTCCTTGCCGTCGTAGCTGCCGGGGGGGGGCGGCGCTGCCACTTCTACTTAACATAATGTACATTATCGGCGCTCTAGGGACCTGACTCGACATGGCTCAATCCGTACGACATGTTGAGTCGTTCGCGCCGGGCAGCAGCGCCGGGCAGCAGCGCCGGGCAGCAGCGCCAGGCGGCTGAGCCGGGCCACGCTCGGCCGGCATTCGACCCGCCGGACCTCGACGCTGCCTTCGCCGATCGCACGCTGGTGAAGGTGCCGCTGGCCCGGCTGCCGAGGCGACGACGCTGGTGAGGTTCCTGGCCGACCGCGACCCGCAGGTCTACCGCCGGCACGGCTACTGGCGGACCCGCCTGCCCAGCGCCGACGTCCGGGTATCCCCGCTCGATAATCGGAACTATGCCCTTTCTTGTCTTTAATTTCTTTGGCTTGATAAAGGCAAGCAGAAAGATCTGGGAAAGTAATTTGACCAGCGCGGTAAGCTGAGTAGCCTTCTCGGGGATCACGTGTCGGGGGGATCATTGTCATGAAGGCAAGCCTGAATAGCCGGCCCGCATTCTACGACGATACGGGCTTCAACTACATGAACTACTGGTCCGGCCGTAATTATGAGCACCAGGCCGAGGTCATCGCGATACGCCGGCTGCTGCGCGGGCAGCGGTTCGGGCACGCGGTGGATGTCGGCGGCGGTTTCGGACGGCTCAGCGTCGTGCTGTCCAGCTACGCGGACAAGATCACGCTGGTGGACTCGAGCAGCCAGCAGCTGGCGCTGGCCGCCGAGTTCCTGGCCGATCATCCGCACGTCGAGAGGCGCCGGATGGACGCCGCCAGCCTGGACTTCCCGGACGAGAGCGTCGACCTGGTCACCATGGTCAGGGTGCTGCATCACCTGCCCGATCCGTCCGCCGAGCTCGCCGAGGTTCGACGGATCCTGCGGCCGGGCGGAACGGCGATCGTCGAGGTAGCCAATGTGGCGCACGCGCTGAACCGGCTCCGGCACATGGCCAGGCGGGTGCCGCTCCCGGTGACCGCGCTGGACATCCGGTCGCCGGAAACCAGGAAACGCGGCGGAATCCCGTTCGTGAATCATCACCCCGCGACCGTGACGAGCCAGTTCGAGGCTGCGGGCCTGCAGACCGACCGCCTGCTGTCGGTGTCCAATCTCCGGCATCCGGTGTTTAAGAAAGCACTGCCCCGGCGCGCGATCCTGATGGCCGAGCGGATGGCGCAGCCCAGCCTGGCGCGCATCCAATTCGGGCCGAGCCTGTTCTATCTGCTCCGGAAATAGCCGCGGTGCGGTGCGGTGGGGTCAGGTCGTGAGGACAGTCCGCAGCGTGAAGCCAGCGTGAGCAAGAGTGTTCACGACCAGCCCGCTGCTTTGACTTCCGTCTCACAGCCGACCACGGCCGCGAGCGGGGTGGCCGATCTCCACGCGCTTCTGACCGCGGCCAGGGTGGCGCCTCCGTACCTTCTCGTAGGGGCGTCCTGGGGCGGGATGATCATCAACCTGTTCGCTCGCTCGTACCCCCGCGAAGTCGCCGGACTGGTATTTGTCGATGCGGCGTCGGAGTTCCTGCGAGGCACGTCATCGGTATCGAGCGACCTCAGATGGTGGTCAGCGCCATCCGCCAGGTTCTCGGCAAGGCCCGTGCCCGTTCGCCCGGGTGAGCGCCGCGCCGCTCCGTCGCGCGCGGACGACGATCTCCGTTCTGACGGGACAGCCGTATCGTTGAGTGTCCGGCTCATCCAGTCACGGGCGGAGGCGGTGGTGGCTCCGGAGATCAACCTCATCGACGCTGACGTCTACCAGCGGGGCGGCCCGCCCTACGATCAGTTCTCCTGGCTGCGCGAGCACGCGCCGGTGTTCTGGCATGCCAACGGCGGCGGCGACGGCTGGCCGGGATTCTGGGCGGTCACCAGGCACGAGGACGTCGCGAACCTGTCCAGGCACCCCGAGATCTTCTCGTCGGCGCGCCGCCTGACCGTCTTCGGCGAGGTTCCCGAGCAAGCCATCGAGCTGCAGCGGCTGATGATGCTGAACATGGACCCGCCGCAGCACACCAGGCAGCGCGCGTTCGTGAACCGCGGATTCACGCCGCGGATGATCGGCCGCCTGGAGCAGCACATCACCCACGTCTGCCACGAGCTGATCGGGCAGGTCGAGCCGCGCGGCGCGGCCGACTTCGTCACCGACATCGCCGCGCCGCTGCCGCTGCAGGTGATCTGCGAGCTGGTGGGCGCGCCGCTGGAGGACCGTGACCGGATCTACGAGCTGTCGAACCTGCTCGTCGGCGCCGACGATCCGGAGTTTCAGAGCCCGACCGGCCAGCGCATGCAGCACGCGGCGGCCCTGGAGATCTACGCCTACGCCGGCGAGCTGGCCGAGCGCCGCAGGGTGCAGCCGGCCGACGACCTCGTGACCAGGCTGCTCCAGCCGGACGAGGCCGGCGAGGTGCTCAGCGACGACGAGTTCGACCTGTTCTTCCTCCTGCTGACGGTCGCGGGCAACGAGACGACGCGGAACGCGGCATCCGGCGGGATGCTCGCGTTCTTCGAGCACCCCGACCAGTGGGACCGGCTGGTCGGCGACCCGGCGCTGATCCCGTCCGCCGCCGAGGAGATAGTCCGCTGGGTGAGCCCGGTGAACCTGTTCCGCCGCACCGCCACCCGCGACACCGAGCTAGGCGGCCAGCGGATCGCCGAGGGCGACAAGGTGGTGGTCTTCTACGCATCGGCCAACCGCGACGAGGACGTCTTCGCCCGCCCCCAGGGCTTCGACATCGGCCGCGACCCCAACCCGCACGTCGGCTTCGGCGGCGGCGGCCCGCATTTCTGCCTGGGCAAGCACCTGGCGGTGCTGGAGATGCGGGTGCTCCTGCGGGCGCTGACCGAGCGGATGCCGGACATCACGCAGGACGGCGAGGCGAGCAGGCTCCGGTCCAACTTCATCAACGGGATCAAGCACATGCCCGTGCGGTTCGGTTCCCCCTGAGGAAGTCCTGGTGCGCGTGGACCAGCGACTCAATCGGCACGACTGCCGTGATCCAGCTCTCGTCCGGCGCGGAGGTCGTCGCGGCGGCTGAGCTGATCAACGCGGGCGCTGTAGCCCTCGTCGCCAGCCCGTGCGGGCGATGGCGGAAACGGCGGTCTAAACCGGTCTAAACCGGTACGTCGACGTCCGTCACCGCCTGCGCGAACTGCGCCGCGTACAGCCGCGCGTAGGCGCCGTCGGCTGCGAGCAGCTCGGTGTGGGTGCCCTGCTCCACGATCTGGCCGCTCTCCATCACCAGGATGGTGTCGGCGTCCCGGATCGTGGACAGCCGGTGCGCGATGACGAAGCTGGTCCGGCCCTGGCGCAGCGAGTTCATCGCCCGCTGGATCAGCACCTCGGTCCTGGTGTCGACCGAGCTGGTCGCCTCGTCCAGGATCAGGATGGCGGGCCTGGCGAGGAACGCGCGGGCGATCGTGATCAGCTGCTTCTCCCCCATGCTGACATTCGACCCCTCCTCATCGATGACCGTTTCATACCCATCAGGGAACATTTGAGCAAATCTGTCGACGTAGGTCGCCTTGGCAGCCGCGACGATGTCCGCGCGAGACGGAGAATCCGCGCCGTAGGCGATGTTGTCCGCGATAGTTCCGCCGAACAGCCAGGCGTCCTGCAGCACCATGCCGGTGAGCGAGCGAAGCTCTTCCCTGCTCATGTCGGCGATATTGACGCCGTCCAGCGTGATCGCGCCGCCGTCGGCCTCGTAGAACCGCATCAGCAGGTTCACCAGGGTGGTCTTGCCCGCGCCCGTCGGCCCGACGATCGCCACGGTCTGGCCGGGCTCGACCGCCAGCGACAGGTGCTCGATCAGCGGCACGTCGGGGAAGTACCGGAACGAGACGTCCTCGAACCGCACCCGGCCGCGGATCTCCTCCGGCTTGGCCGGGACGGGCTGGTCGGGCTCCTGCTCGTCGGCGTCGAGCAGCGCGAACACGCGCTCAGCCGAGGCGACGCCGGACTGGAGCAGGCTGGCCATGCTGGCGACCTGGGTCAGCGGCTGGCTGAACTGCCGCGAGTACTGGATGAATGCCTGCACGCCGCCGAGTGACAGCGCGCCGGCCGCGACGCGCAGTGCCCCGACGACCGCGACCAGGACGTAGTTCAGGTTTCCGACGAACATCATCGCGGGCTGGATCGTGCCCGAGATGAACTGCGCCCGGAAGCTGGACTGGAAGAGCCGCTCGTTCTGCTCGGTGAAGGTGGCCAGGGATGCCTCCGACTGCCCGAAGACCTTGACCAGCGAGTGACCGGTGAAGTGCTCCTCGATGTGGCCGTTCAGCTTGCCGGTCGTCGACCACTGCCGGACGAACTCCGGCTGGGCGCGCTTGCCGATCCACATCACGATCCGCACCGAGGCGGGCACGGTCACCAGCGCGATCAGCGCGAGCAGCCACGAGATCCAGAACATCATCGCGAGCACGCCCACGATGGTCAGCAGCGAGGTCACGACCTGGCTCAGGCTCTGCTGGAGCGACTGGGCCAGGTTGTCGATGTCGTTGGTGACCCGGCTCAGGATCTCGCCGCGCGGCTGCCGGTCGAAGTAGCTCAGCGGCAGCCGGGACAGCTTGGCCTGGACCTGCTCGCGCATGGCGAACACCGAGCGCTGCACGATGGTCGCGACCACGCGGCCCTGGAACACGCCGCTGACCGCGGCGAGGGCGTAGATAATCGCGATGATCGCGAGAATTCGGCCGACCTGCCCGAAGTCGACGCCGTGCCCCGGCGTCAGCTGCATCGAGCCGATCATCTTGGCCTGCGTGGTCTTGCCCGCGGCCTGGAGTCCGGCCACCACCTCGGCCTTGGTCCGCCCGGCGGGGATCCTGGAGCTGATCCATCCGGTGAAGATCAGGTTGGTGACGTTGCCGAGCAGCTTCGGCCCGAGCACCGTGAACGTGACGCTCAGGACGCCGAGGGCAAGGCCGAGGATGATCAGCGGGCGCTGCGGCGACAGCGTCCGGAGCAGCCGCCGGCTGGACGCGCCGAAGTTCAGCGCCTTCTCGGTCGACATGCCGCCCATGAACCTGGCCGGACCGTGGTTCATCCCCGCCGCCGGGCCAGGGCCCCGGCGCGGAGTCGGCCGCTCCCCCGGTCCGAGCTGCACGTCCGCACTCACATTCGGCTGGACCGCGCCGTTCGGCTGGGCCGCGTCGCCCGTCTTCGGGCTGGTGTCCGAGGTCATGGGCTGTCTCCCGCTCGCTTGCGGGGCGCCCTCGGGCGCCGCCTTCCCTCGTCGCCCGTCCCCCGCTCCTCAGTCCGGGCGGCGCCGCGCCCCTCCAGCTCGCTCATGCGGCCTCCTGCTCGCTCAGCTGGGATAGGACGATCTCCCGGTAGGTCTCGTCGGTCCGCATCAGCTCGTCGTGGGTACCGGTCGCTACGATCCGGCCGGCCTCCAGGACGATGATCTTGTCGGCGTGCCTGATCGTCGCGACTCGCTGGGCCACGATCAGCACGGTGGCCTCCGCTGTCTCCTGGGCCAGGGCGGCCCGCAGCGCGGCGTCCGTGGCGTAGTCCAGGGCCGAGAACGAGTCATCGAACAGGTAGATCTCCGGCCGGTGCACGATGGCGCGGGCAATCGCCAGCCGCTGCCGCTGCCCGCCGGACACATTGGTGCCGCCCTGGGCGATCTTGGCGTCGAGCCCGCCGGTCATCTGCGCCACGAAGTCACGCGCCTGCGCGATCTCCAGCGCTTGCCACAGTCCGGCGTCGGTGGCGTCCGGGTTGCCATAGCGCAGGTTGGACGCGACCGTCCCGGAGAACAGGTACGGCCGCTGCGGCACCAGGCCGATCAGGTCGGACAGGACCAGCGGATCGAGTTCCCGGACATCGATCCCGTCGACGAGCACGTCTCCCCCGGTCGCGTCGAACAGCCGCGGGACGAGGTTGAGCAGGGTGGTCTTGCCGGCGCCGGTGCCACCGATGATCGCGGTCACCTGGCCGGGCTCGGCGAGCAGGCTGATGTGATGCAGCACGGGCTGCTGCGCGCCCGGGTAGCGGAACTCGACATCGCGCAGCTCCAGCCGCCCGTGCACGGCGCCGACGCGGACCGGCTGGGCAGGCGGCCGCACGTCGGGGTCGGTGTCGATTACCTCCACGATCCGCTCAGCGCAGACCTCGGCCCGGGGCACCATCACGAACATGAACGTCGCCATCATCACCGCCATCAGGATCTGCAGCAGGTAGGTGAGGAACGCGGTGAGCGCGCCGACCGGCATGCTGCCGCTGGCGACTAGGTGGCCGCCGAACCACAACACCGCGATGCTGGAGAAGTTCAGCACCAGCATGACCGAGGGGAACATCAGCGCCATCAGCCTGCCGGTGCCGAGCGAGACATCGAACAGCTCGGTGTTGGCGTGTGCGAACCTGTCCTGCTCGCGCGTGTCCCTGACGAACGCCCTGATGACCCGGACGCCGGTGATCTGCTCGCGCAGCACCCGGTTGATCTGGTCGATCCGCTCCTGCATCTGGCGGAACAGCGGCCGCATCCGAGAGATGATCAGCGACACGATGATGCCCAGGGCCGGGACGGCGACCAGGAGCAACGAGGACAGCTTCACGTCCTGGTTCAGCGCCAGGATGATGCCGCCGACGCACATGATCGGGGCGGACACCATCAGGGTGAACGTCATCAGTGCCAGCATCTGGACCTGCTGGATGTCATTGGTGTTGCGCGTGATCAGCGACGGCGTGCCGAAGTGGCCGACCTCGCGGGCGGAGAACTCCTGTACCCGGCTGAAGACGGCCAGCCGCATGTCGCGGCCGACTGCCATGGCGGTGCGGGCGCCGAAGAAGACCGCTCCGGTCGCGCAGATGATCTGCACGAACGCCACCGCGATCATGAAGCCGCCCGTCCGCCAGATGTAGCTCGTGTTGCCGGTGATCACCCCGTTGTCGATGATGTCGGCATTCAGGGTCGGCAGGTACAGGGTGGCGAGCGTCTGGACAAGCTGGAGCACCACCACGTACCACAGGTCCCTGCGGTACGGGCGGAGGTGTTCGCGGAGCAGTCGGATCAGCACGGTTACTCGCTCGGGGTCAGGGTCGGGGCCGGGGTCGGGGGCGGTGCGGTCGGGGGCCGGCGCGCGGCCTGAGCCAGCTTCGGGGGCCGCGCCCGCCGATCGCAAGAGAATTCGCTCTCAGCGTCCTCGCGCGTGATTAACGGCCATCTCAGCTCGCCGAGCGCCTCCCGGAGCAGCGGCACGAGGGCGACCGGCGGTTCGGATCGCAGCCAGCGCTCGAGCGCCACCTGCATGGCGGCCGCGACGGCCCCGGCCATGACGGCGGGGAACATGTCGGTTTCCAGGTCAGCGCCGATCCGGTCGGCGATCGCCTGCGCCAGCGTCTGCTGCGCGGCGTACTGCGTCCTGAGGTACTCGCCCTGCAGTGCCGGAGACCTGACGACCAGGCGGACCCCTTCGATCCACTCCTTGTCGGGAGTGCGGTCGCTGCCGGAATACGGGTGGAGCACCGCGTTGGCGATCGCCTCCATCAGCGGCTCGGCGGCGGGGCGGTTCCGCAGCGCGACGCCGATCAGCCGGCCCCGCTCCATCGCCAGCGCGCAGATCGCCTCGTACTTGCTGGCGAAGTAATTGTTGAAGGTGCGGGTCGAGACGCCGGCCTCAGCGGCGATGTCCTCGACGAGGACATTGTCCAGCCCGCGCTGCACGGCCAGGCGCATCGCGGCGATCCCTAGCGCCCGCCTGGTAGCTGCCTTCTTGCGCTCGCGCAGGCCTCCCGGCTCGCAGCGATCGTCCTGGGCAACTGACACGCCAGCCATCCTAATCAACCTTGCGTATTGCGCAGACTTAAATGGACTTGCAGTTTGCGCGACGCGCAACGGACGGGGAGGCGGGCGATGGCTGCGGGCATCCGGCTGGGCTGTGGCGAGTGCGCTGACCGCGGCCATGTCGCACCGTCGGCATGCGGCTGGGCTGTGGCGAGTGCGCTGACCGCGGCCATGTCGCACCGTCAGCATGCGGCTGGGCTCGAACGGTCATGTCGCATTTTCGCTAGACTCCGGACCTCGCCGGCACCGATGCTGGCGGTATGCATGAAGACACCGAGCGCTGCATAAGGGCGGTTCATTCGAAGGACGCCAGGTTCGACGGCTGGTTCTTCACGGCCGTGCTGACGACCGGCATCTACTGCCGGCCCAGCTGCCCCGCCGTGCCGCCCAAGCCGCAGAACATGCGCTTCTTCCCCAGTGCCGCCGCCGCGCAGCAGGCCGGTTTCCGTGCCTGCAAGCGATGCAGGCCCGATGCGAGCCCCGGGTCGCCGGAGTGGAACGAGCGCGCGGACCTGGTCGCCCGGGCGATGCGGTTCATCGCCGACGGGGTCGTCGACCGCGCGGGCGTCGCGGGCCTGGCCGCGCAGCTTGGCTACAGCGTCCGGCAGGTCGAGCGGCAGCTTCTTGCCGAGCTCGGGGCCGGCCCGCTGGCCCTGGCCCGCGCGCAGCGGGCCCAGACCGCCCGGCTGCTGATCGAGACGACGGCCCTGCCGATGGGCGACGTCGCCTTCGCGGCCGGCTTCCCCAGCATCAGGACCTTCAACGACACGGTGCTCGAGGTCTTCGCGATATCGCCCACGGACCTGCGCCGCCGGGCCGCGGCCAGCAGGTCGGCCGCCGGCCCGCGGGAGGCGGCCGGCCAGCGCGGGACAGGCGGCTGGCCGGCGAACCAGGGCCGCAGTCCCTCGCTCGGCGTGATCTCGCTCCGGCTGCCGTTCCGGCTGCCGATGTGCCCGGACAACCTGTTCGGCCACCTAGTGGCGACGGCGATACCGGGGGTCGAGGAGTGGCGGGACGGCGCCTATCGCCGGACGCTGCGGCTGCCGCACGGCCCGGGCGTCGTGTCACTGCGGCCAGGTCCTGAGTACATCGCCTGTTATCTCGCCCTGACCGACCTGCGCGACCTCGCGATGGCGATCAGCCGGTGCCGGCGCCTGCTCGACCTGGACGCCGACCCGGTCGCGGTCTGCGACCAGCTGCGCCAGGATCCGGCGCTGGCCCCGCTGATCGACAAGGCGCCGGGGCGCCGGGTGCCGCGGACGGTCGACGCGGCGGAGCTGGCGGTTCGCGCAGTGATCGGCCAGCAGGTCTCCACGGCCGCGGCCCGGACGCACGGGGCGCGGCTCGCCCAGCGGCACGGTGAGCTTGTCGATGATCAGGCTGGCGGCCTCACCAGGCTGTTTCCTGACCTGGCCGCTCTCGCGGACGCCGATGAGGCAGCGCTTGCCATGCCGGCGACGCGGCGTCAGACGGTGATCGCGCTGGCTCGCGCGATCGCCTCAGGGGCGGTCGACCTCGGCGCCGGCGCCGACTGGGACCTGGCCAGAAGCACGCTGGCCGCGGTGCCCGGCATCGGCCCGTGGACGATCGAGCTGGTCGCGATGCGCGGCCTGGGTGATCCTGATGCCTTCACGGCGACCGATCTCGGCGTCCGCCAGGCGGCGGCAGGACTCGGCCTGCCCGGCTCCCCCGCCGCCCTGATCAGGCGCGCCGAGCCCTGGCGGCCATGGCGCGGGTACGCGGTGCAGTATCTGTGGGCGACGTCGGACCACGCGATCAATCAGCTCCCGGCGGCCTGAGGACCGGACGGGCCTGGACGAGATAACGAAAAGAAAGGACGACAGATGACTGTGCGCATATCCGCCAGACAGCGGTCGCATGCTGTAATCGACAGCCCGATCGGGCCGCTGACCCTGATCGCGCAGGACGGCAGGCTGGCCGGCGTCAACATGGAGGTGACCCGGTACGAGCCGGACGCGGCGGCGCTCGGAGCAGCGGTCCGCTGCGAAGCCGACCCGGTGCTCGCGGCGGCGGCCGGCCAGCTGCGCGCCTATTTCAGCGGCGAGCTGACCAGCTTCGATCTGCCGCTGACCCTGGAAGGCACGGGATTCCAGCGCACCGTGTGGGAGGGCCTGCAGGCGATTCCGTACGGGGAGACGATCTCCTACGGCGAGCTGGCCAGGCGGATTGGCCAGCCGTCGGCGTCCCGCGCGGTCGGACTGGCCAATGGCCGCAACCCCGTCGCCATCGTCATCCCCTGCCATCGCGTGATCGGCGCGGACGGCAGCCTCACCGGTTATGGCGGCGGGATGGACCGCAAGCGCTTCCTGCTCGGGCTCGAGCAGCGGGTCAGTGGCCAGACGCTGATCTGATCCCGCGTGCTGGCACAGTGACGGTCAGCGTAACGGACATAGCAGGCGTCATTGTGCTTGGAGTTTCATTTGTCGCTCTCGCACGTTACCTTGGCTACTGGTCCCTTAGGTAAGAGCGCGAAATGCCTCTGGCCGAAAGCCTGGCGGCAACATGGAATTCGGAATTCACGGCAATGCCGACGAGGACTTTAATGCCTTTGTCGGCCGCGGACGCGAGCTGAGCGAGCTTCAGCGGATCGCGTCTGACGCGCGCGCGCTGACGCTGTGCGGGGCCGGCGGAATCGGGAAGACCAGGCTCGCGATCCGGCTGGCCGCCGAGCTGGCAGCGGGCTTTCCCGACGGAACCTGGTTCGTCGACCTCTCTGACCTGCAGCAGCCCGACCTGGTGGCCTCGAGGATCGCCTCGGTGATCGGCGTTCTGGAGGAACCAGGGCGGCCGCTGCTGGCCACCCTCGCCGACGCGTTCAGGCCACGCCGGATGCTCATCGTGCTCGACAACTGCGAGCATCTCATCGACGCCTGCGCCCGGGTCTGCCAGCGCCTGCTCGCGAGCGCGGCTGGCCTGCAGATAATCGGCACGAGCAGGGAGCCGCTGCGGGTGGCCGCCGAGACCGTCTGGCAGGTCCCGCCGATGTCGATGCCGGCGCCTGATGACGCGCCGGACGCGGAGCTGATGCGGTCCGACGCGCTGCGGCTCTTCGCTGACCGGGCAGCGGCGGTCAAGCCGGATTTCGTGCTGGGCCCGGCCAACCTGGCCGCGGTGACCGCGATCTGCCGTGCCGTCGACGGCCTGCCGCTGGCGATCGAGCTGGCCGCCGCCTGGGTGACGGTCCTGACCGTGGAGCAGATCGCGGCCCGGCTAGGCGACCGGTTCAGGCTGCTCAGCTCCGCGGGGCGGATGGCTCCGGCCCGGCACCGCACCCTGCGCGCGGCTATCGACTGGAGCCATGACCTGCTGCTGCCGCACGAGAAGATCCTGCTGCGGCGGCTGGCCGTCTTCGCGGGCTGGCCGCTTGAGATGGCCGAGCAGGTATGCGCCGGGCAGGACGGCGACGAGCTGGCCGCCGGTGACGTGCTGAACCTGCTGACCGGGCTCGCCGACAAGTCACTGGTGGTCGCCGAGGCTAGCGTCGACGGCCGGATCAGGTACCGGATGCTCGACACGATCCGCGAGTACGCTGCCGCGCAGCTGGACGAGGCCGGCGAGACGGAGCGGCTGCGCGCCAGGTTCCGTGACTACGCGGTGCGCGAGGTCGAGCATCTCGCGCTGATCGGCATGGCCATCGTCCCGGCGCCCTGGTCCGTGCGGGTCGACGTCTTCCGCCGGTTCGAGGACGAGACCGCGAACCTGCGGCAGGTGCTGAGCTGGTGCCTCGGCTGGGGTGACGCGGAGTCCGGGCTGCGGATCTGCGTGGCGACGCGGCCCGTGTGGATCGTCCAGGGTTCCTTCGCCGAGGGTGCGGCCTGGATGGATGCGTTCCTGGAGCTCGACCAGGCCGCCATCCCGGACGTGGTGCTCGGCTCGGCCCTGGTCGGCCGCGGCCAGCTTGCCCTGCCCACCGATCCGGCCGGGGCGGCCCAGCGGGCGAAGGCCGGCCTGGAGCTCTGCCGGGCGCCTGGCCTGGAATTCTGGGCGGCGGCGGCGCTCAACCTGCTCGCCGAGGTCGCGCTCCACGCCGGCCAGGCGGACGACGCGGATGCCAGGGCGGCCGAGGCGAGCGCCATCGCCAGTACCTCCGGTGACGGCTTCAACACGGGCTACGCCTCAGGCACCCGGGCCGCCGCCGCCGCTTACCGGGGCGATCTGGATGAGGCGCGGCGGCTCGGTGACGCCGCGCTGGCGGTCGCCAGGGAGATCGACCAGCAGTGGGCGGTGGCGAGGACGCTGCTGGGCCTGGGCGATCTGGCCAGGCTGACCGGGAACCCGGTTCAGGCGCGGCAGCACTACCACGAGGCGTTCGCCATCTTGCGCGAGGTCAACGCGAGGCCGGAGATGGCGCGCTGTCTCGCCGGGCTGGGCCGGATCGAGACCGGGCAGGGCGAACTCGCGCTCGCCAGGCAGCACCTCGGCGAGAGCATCGAGCTCAGCCAGTCGACCGGCAGCAGGATCGGAGTGATCAGGGGCCTCGACTCGTTCGCGGCGCTGGCGATCGCGCAGGGCAATCTCGAACTGGCCGTCCAGCTGGCCGCCGCGGCTGCCGCGCTGCGGAGCGCGGCGAGCCTTCCCAAGGCCCGGGCAGGCCGCACCGAGCGCCTCCTGAATGCGGCCGCGGGCCTCGGCGAGGCGGTGATC
The DNA here is from genome assembly GCA_035532775.1 of Streptosporangiaceae bacterium. GTDB lineage: Bacteria > Actinomycetota > Actinomycetes > Streptosporangiales > Streptosporangiaceae > Chersky-822. The sequence goes on along the minus strand of DATKQH010000273.1, from coordinate 20,046 downwards.
GGTGAGCTCTGGGCAGCGGGTTCCGCGCTCAGCAGCGATGCCGCGGTGGCCCTGGCGCTCGGCGCCGACGGCGTGCCGGCGTCTGCGGAGGCTGAGCTGACAGCCAGGGAACGGCAGATCGCGAACCTGATCTCCAGGGGGCTCAGCAACAAGGCGATCGCTGACGAGCTCGACATCAGGTCGGCGACCGTCGCCCGGCACGTCGCCAACATCATGGGCAAGCTCCAGTTCACGTCCCGCGTACAGGTCGCTAACTGGGTACTTGAACGCGGCTACTGATCGTGGAAGAGGGCGCTGACCGACTCTCCCTCGTGAATCCTCCTGATCGCCTCGGCCAGCGCCGGAGCGACCGATATGACGTGCAGTTTCTCGTTGCCCTCTGTCTCGGGAATCGCCACCGAGTTGGTGCAGACGATTTCCTGTACCTCGGGCCAGGCGGCGATCCGCTTGAGCGCGCCGTCGCAGAACAGGCCGTGCGTGCAGGCGATGCGGACCGACTGGGCGCCGTGCTCGCGGAGCCTGCCGAGGATCTCGATGATCGTCGTTCCCCTGGCGATCTCGTCGTCCAGGACGATCACGTCGCGGCCGGCGACGTCGCCGATGATCGAGGTGATCGTGACCTTATCGTCGCTCAGGCGCTCCTTGGCGCCGGCTGCGACGGGCAGGCCGAGCATCCGCGCCAGTGCCGCCGCGGCTTTAGCGTTGCCCAGGTCAGGCGAGACGACGACGGCGCCAGCCAGGTCCCGGCCGGTGAAATGATCGGCGATCTCGCGCAGCGCGTGCAGGTGATCGACGGGAACCGAGAAGAACCCGTGCACCTGCGGCGAGTGCAGCGTCATCGTCAGCACCCGGCTCGCGCCGGCCGTGACCAGCAGATCGGCGACGAGCCGCCCGCCGATCGAGACCCTCGGCATGTTCTTCTTGTCCGAGCGCGCGTAGGCGTAGTGCGGGATCACCGCCGTGACCCTCGCCGCCGAGGCGCCGCGCGCGGCGTCGAGCATGAGCAGCAGCTCGACCAGGTGCTCCTGCACCGGCGCGGACAGCGGCTGGATCAGGAAGACATCGCGTTCCCGGCAGTTGGACTGGAGCTGAACTTCCAGGCAGTCGTTGGCGAACCGGCGGACAGTCGCCGGCTGCAGCGGAACACCTAGATGGCCGCAGATCTCCGCTGCGAGCTCCGGGTGGGCGCTTCCGCTGAAGACCGAGATTTCCCGCACGTGCCCAGGTTAGAGCCAACGGGACATTCGCGCCCCCTGGTCAGGTCCGTCGGCTGGCCAGCCTGACCGCCAGAAAGCCCGCAGCGGCAGCCAGTGTGATCAGGATCACGGCTGCCTCGGCCTGGAATAGCCTGTACGTGCTGGCGAGCTGTTGGTGGACGGCGACAGGACCGGCAGTCCGGAACGCGCGGGAACCGCTCCGCAGCTCCTCAGTCACGGTGTGATACTGGGTAACGGCGAATCCGGTTCCCGGGATGGCGGCGATGACTGCGGCGGCCAGGACCGGGGCCATCGCGGGCGCTGTGCGGCTGATCGCCGCTCCGGCCAGCGGTCAGGGCGAGCCGCAGGCCGAACCCGGCGAATACGATCGCCAGGCCGATCAGCGCGAGCCGGTGCTGGCACATGGTGTTCCAGCCCAGGTCCACCCTGCGCGCCCGGCGCACCGTCAGCGCTGTCGTGATCATGGGCGGTCAGGCGGCGCGGCGGCGGATCAGGACGGTCGTCGCGGCGATCAGGATCACCGCGAGCACGATCAGCCAGCCGAACTCGATGGCCTGGAACAGGCCGTACCGGCTGCCCGGCTGGTAGGTCACCCAGAGTTCGATGTGGTGCAGCCTGAACCAGGCTGCCTGGTGATGGGCGATCTGGGCGTTGCTGAGCAGCCGGCCATCGGGCCAGCCCAGGTTCGAGTTGAGGATGTCCGGACCAGGGCCGTGCCGGCTGCCCCAGTAGGCGGAGTAGCCGTACCCGCCACCAGCGGAGAACTGAACGGGAATCGGGCGGTGCAGCGGCGGGAGGTACGACATCCGCCAGAAAGCTGTCGTCACGGACAGCAGCGCGGCTGTTCCAGGGCAAGACCGGCAGCGGCCAACGCGACCAGCACGGCCAGCGGTATGACCATGGCGATCAACCACCTGGTCCGGCCGACTCCCTGGCTCCAGGCCAGCTGCAGGGTACCGTTCTCCGCCTCACGCGCCAGCAGCGGAGCGCCGAGGAACATGCCGGCGAGCACGGGCATGGCTTGATGCAGGAGCACGGAGGTATTGAGAGCTACGACGAAATACCGCGACCACTGCTGCTTGGCCCGCCAGGCCGGTCCGAGCCTAGTCGTGGCCTCATGTAGCGGAACGCTGGTCAATACGAGTAGCGCGGCGGCGAGCAGGAAGACCGCGAGCATCCCGATCAGGGCCGCGCGGTGCTGGCGCCAGGTGACCCAGGCCAGTCGGCGCCACGGCACCCGCGCGGATGATCCGCTCGCCTGTCCTTGCTGCCCGTCCCGGTCCGCCGAGGACGCGATCGCCGTCATGCTCGCACCGCCTGTCCGCCGGCGGCTGCCGCCAGGTCAGGACCAGGCAGGACGTTGGCTTTCGGATCGCGCAGGTAGGCCAGGACCAGGTCTTCCAGGCTGGCCGGTGACGACAGCCAGCCAGCCGGAGCGGGATCCGCTGCGGCCGACGTCCTGACCAGCAGGTGCGCCTGCGCGGCCGACTGCCGGACCTGGACCACCGCGAACTGTTTCACGTTAAGGGTCATTTCGCCGCCCGGGCCGGTCAGTATGCGGTGCGTGTCAAGCAGCGCATCGACCTCTCCCGCCAGCTGCAGCCGTCCCTCGTTCAGCACGACCAGGTAGTCGGCGATCCGCTCAAGCTCGGAGACGACGTGGGAGGAGAACATCACCGACAGGCTGTCTTCGGCCACGGCCGCCATCAGCGACCCCATGAAGTCGTGCCGCGCGAGCGGGTCAAGGCTGGCCAGCGGCTCGTCCAGGATGAGCACCCCGGGCCGCTTGGCGAGCGCGATCGTCAGGGCGAGCTGCGCCCGCTGGCCGCCGGAAAGCGGCGCACCCTGCGGTCCAGCGGGATGCCGAGATCCGACAGCCTGGCCTGGGTGCGGTCCTGATCCCAGGTCAGGTTCAGGTTCCTGGCCAGGTGCAGCATGTCGCCGGCGGGCAGGTGCCCGTACAGCGGCGCGTCCTGGGCGACGAATCCGATCCTGCTCCGCGCGGCTGCCGACCCGGGGCGCTCGCCGCCGAGCACGCTGACCTGGCCGCGGGTCGGCCGCAGCAGGCCAGCGGCCAGGTTCAGCAGCGTGGTCTTGCCCGCGCCGTTAGGTCCGACGAGGGCGACGACGTGCCCGGCCGGGACGGTGAGGTTGCAATCACGCAGTGCCCAGGTCCGCCGGTAGCGCTTGCCCAGTCCGCAGGTCTCCATCACATTCATGCGACTTCCCCTGCCTGCCCGCGAGAGCGGCCCGCGCGATGGCCGGCGCCGCGACGCGGGCGCTTCTCGTCGCGGCGCTCAAGAAAATCCCGCAGCGAGGTGGCGAACAGGGCCTCGATGCCGTCCGCGTCCAGTCCAGCCTCGTCGGCGGTGCGCAGCCAGGCGAGCAGTCCCTTGCGCAGCGCCGCCTGCTCGGCCAGCCCGACCCGGCGCAGCGTTCCGGCGATGAACGTGCCCTGGCCAGGCCGCCCGGTGGCCAGGCTCCGGTGCTCGAGCTCGCGGTAGGCCTTCAGGACGGTATTGGGATTGATCGCCAGCGACTCGACGGCTTCCTTCACCGTAGGCAGCCGGTCCCCCTCCTTGAGGTAACCGAGCCGCAGCGCTTGTTCCACCTGGTGGACCAGCTGCAGGTACGTGGGCACACCTGATCCGGGGTCCAGCCGGAACGCGATCGGCGACCCGGCTGTCGCGAGACCGGGATTAAACCCTTTATCTATAGTCATAGATAAAGGGTAGAGGCGGAGCGGGCGACGCGTCAACCGAGACGCGGGCCGGTGGGTGCCAGGCGAAGGTCGGTCAGCCGGCGAGCGCGGTGACTAGCGCGTCCACCAGCCTGTTCAGCTCCGAGCCGTCAGGATCGTGGGTCGGGTTCACCTCGGTCAGCACGAGGCCAGCGAATGATGGATGCGTGCGCAGGACGCGCAGACCGGCGACGACGTGGTCAAGCAGGACACCGGATCCGTAGTGCGGGAAGTTGCCGAGGGGAAGGTCGCCGGAGTCGACGATGTCGATGTCAAAGTGGACGAGGAACCGCCCGCTCCCCTTCGTCACCGCGGCCAGCGCACGCTCGGCGGCGCCAGCCGGATCGGCGATGAACGCCGGTGCCTCCTGGAAGCTCACTCCCTGCTCGGCGAGGAACTCGCGGCCCGCGTCGCTCGTCTCGCGAGGGTCAGAGCCGAGGATCGTCAGCCTCGCCGGTTCCAGCAGCGGGACCTGACCGCCCAGGCCGGCCAGTTCCGGTGCGCCACGGCCGAGCAGGTGCGAGATGCCCATCGAGTCGAGGATCCCTGAGCCTCCGTCGCCTGGCACCCCCAGGTCGGCATCGCCGTCCACGTAGATGAGCCCGCCGTCCGGATCATGGCGCTGGAAGCCGGCGACGGCGCCGATCGTGATCGTGCAGTCGCCGCCGAGCAGCAGCGGCAGCCGGCCGGAGGCCATGACCTCGGCGACCGCGTCAGCTACCCCGGCGGCAACCCTGGCGACCGCGGCCAGGTTCCGGGCGTCAGCGCCGCAGTGGTCGGCCGCGAACACCGCTCCCGGCAGATTGCCGGCATCGGCCACGGAGAGGCCGGCCGCTGCGAGCCGGTCGGCTAGCCCGGCCGCTCGCAGTGCGTCAGGCGCGAGTTCCTGCCCGGCGTGGTGCGCGCCCGCGCTCGTCGGGACCCCGATCATCACCCAGTCGTTCATCGCGACCTCGCATCTGCTCTCGTAACCAGCTCATACCGTTTGGTGGTCACTTCGACGCTAGCTGGCTGCGGATCGCGCGCGAAGTCGCGCGCCTACCGCCAGCGAGCCGCAGCCAGCCGGTAACCGGCGTTCTCCGGCCGCCCGGCCCCGAGATGCCCGGCCCCGGGCCGCCCGGCCCCGCCCGGCCCCGGGCCGCCCGGCCCCGGGGTGCCCGGCCCCCCGAGATGCCCGGCCCTGGGGTGCCCGGCCCCGGGATGCCCCCGGATGAAAGTGCCATCCATACGCGCGGACAGTGATGGATGGCACATGCATCCCGCGTGGATTCGGCCGAACCGTCAGCAGGGCGTAACCGCCGGTACTGGCGCGGCTGCTGATGCCGAAGGTGCGTCGCAGGCGGGCTGCGCCGTTAGCTGGCGGGCTGGGTGCCGGGCTGACCGACCGGCTGGTGGGCAGGCTGGTGGGCCGGCTGGTCAGCGGGCTGAGCAGCCGGCTGAGCAGCCGGCCGCGTGCCGGACTGGCCGGCGGACCGGCTGGATCGGGCCGGGTTATGCGGCGGGAGGTTGAGCTTGGCCCTGATCTCCTGCTGTACCTGCTCCGGGCTCGGCGTGGCGTCGATGGTGACCACGTACTCCTTGCGGGCGAAGATGGCCAGCACGGGATTGGTCTTCTCGTGGTACTCCCTGAGCCGGACGGCGAGCGCCTCCTCGGTGTCGTCTTCCCTGGTAACCAGGGCGGAGCCGCATACGTCGCACCGGCCGGCCTCGCTGGGGCTGCTGGCGAGCAGGTTGTAGTCCATGCCGCAGCCCGAGCACAGCCGCCTGGCGAGCACCCGCCTGCGCACCTCGCGATCGGGCAGGTCGAGGTGGATCACGCCGTCGATGTCGTAACTCTCGAGAAAGAACTCCGCCTGGCGCTCGTTGCGCGGGAAGCCGTCGATGATGAATCCGTAGTTCCAGTCATGCTGGGTCAGCTGGTCCCTGACCACGCCCTCTACCAGGTCGTCGCTAACCAGCAGCCCGGCCGCCATGGTCCGTCTGACCTGCGCGCCGAGCTTGGTGTGGTGCTGCACGTTCCAGCGGAAGATGTCCCCGACGGCGATGTGGACAAGGTCGAGGTCCTCGGCGAGCATCCGGGCCTGGGTGCCCTTGCCGCTGCCCTGGACGCCCATGATGACGTATTTGCGCACCCCGTAAGGCTATCCGCGCTACCCGGCCGCGCTACCCGGCCGCGCTACCCGGCCGCGCTGGGGTCGACGGCCGCCGCGGTTGCCTCCCGGACGCCGCCCAGGCCGAAGCGCCGCTCGCACGAGCGGCGCAGCCTGGAATCGAGCGAGTTCCTGATCAGCGGCCAGTCCTGGCGGAGCAGCCCGGCGTTGACGAACCTCGCGATGTCGTTGCGCTTGCCCTGTGCCAGCAGCATCGCATACAGGCTGCGCCTGCCCCGGTCGTCGCTGATGTCGCATTCGCGCAGCCCGGGCCAGGACACGTTCTTCGGGAGCATGATCACTCCCCTGACCGGTCCGCGCAGGTCATCGATCCGTCCGGGGAGCCGGCCGGCCAGCCCGAGCTGCCCGGGCAGCATGTCTGCTAGAGCCATGAGCTGATTATCACCGACGGTCCGGCTACGCTCTGTAATGACTCGCTGGCATGCCCGATTCGTGGCAGTCGTGCAGGCCGCGCGGAAACAGACCGCTCACTCGATTAGGCTCAAGCCATGTCCGACGCCCCGCTCATGCCCCGCTGGCGGATCCTGGTGACTCCGCGGTGGATCTGCTGGCATCTGTTCGCGGTCGTGGCGGTCGCCGGGATGGCATGGCTCGGCGACTGGCAGTTCCGCCGCGCGATGGCCGGCAACACTCTGAGCTGGGCTTACACGTTCGAATGGCCGATCTTCGCGATCTTCGGCGTCGTCTTCTGGGTGAAGACGGTCCGGGACGAGCTGCACCCGGCGCCGGCCGGCGGCAGTCAGGCTCAGCAGATCACGCTGCCGGCCGGCGCGGCAGGACGAGGCAGTCCCGGCGATGCGGCGCTGGCGGCCGGTCCGGACGGAGCGGGGCCGGGCGACGCCGGGCTAGCCGGCGCTGGATCAGCCGGCGCTGAGTCAGCCGGCAGCGGGCCAGCCGACATCGAGCTTGCCGAGTACAACGCCTACCTGGCCAGGCTCAGCAGCGAGGTCAGGGGCCATGGCAGGTGGCACGGCCTGCGCTAGCCGGCCGGGGCACGCCGCGCTGATGAACGCGCGCCAGGGAAGGGCGCGCTCGGTCGCTGGTCGCAGCGTGACCGAGCGCGGAGAAGAGGAGGAACGACGTGGACGCCGACAGGCAGCTCGCCCTGGTGGTGCGCGCTTACCGGACGATGGCTTACCTGACCGGGACCGTACTGATCATCTTGTGCTTCGTCGGGATCCCCCTCCAGGTCTTCGCCAGCAACCTGATCATCGTGAAGTACGTCGGCACGGCCCACGGAATGCTCTACATCATCTACGTGGTCGTCGCCTTCGTGATGACGAGGATGGTGCGGATGAGGGTCGCCAGCCCGGGAACGGTGATCGTGCTGCTGGCCGGCACGATCCCGGTGCTGACCTTCGTCGTCGAGCGGTGGGTCAGCCGCAAGTACATCGATCCGGCGCTGGCCGCGTCCGCCGGGCGGCAGACGGCGCCGGCGGCAGCCAGCAGGTGAGCGAGCAGTACTTCACCAGCGAGCCTTCCGCTGCGCACCGCCCCGGATCGGTCCACGTGATCCTGGCCGGCCTGCACCTGGAACTCGGCACCGACTCGGGAGTCTTCTCGCCGCGGCGCCTTGACCCCGGCACCAGGCTGCTGCTCGATGTCGCGCCGCTGCCCCCCGCGACGGGGAACCTTCTCGACCTGGGCTGCGGCTACGGCCCGCTCGCACTCGTGCTGGCAGCCCGGGCGCCCGGCGCGCGGGTGTGGGCAGTCGACGTCAATACCAGGGCTCTCGCGCTCACCAGTTCCAACGCCGCCCGGGCCGGGCTGGCCAACGTGACCTGCGTGCTTCCCGACGACGGTGACCTGCCCGCGCGGTTCGACCTGATCTGGTCCAACCCGCCGGTCAGGATCGGCAAGAGCGCTCTGCGCGTGCTGCTGGCCGGCTGGCTGGACCGGCTCGCCCCCGGGGGTGCTGCCTTCCTGGTGGTGCAACGAAACCTCGGGTCTGACTCCCTGCAGCGATGGCTGACCGAGTCCGGCTGGATCGCCGAGCGTGCCGCGGCCCGGTCGGGCTACCGGGTGCTGAAGGTGACCGGCGCCCGCCACCTGGGCGGGGCGGCCCAGTGACCCGCCAGCTCGGGCCGACTGAGGTCAAGCGGCTCAGCAGATCGTGGCGCCGGGTCACCGATGCCAGGGTCTGCCTTTTGCTCGAGTCGGTGAGCCAGCCGTTCAACGTCGGGTCGATCATCCGGACCGCAGCCGCCTTCGGGGTGGACCACATGTGGCTGTGCGGCGACACCGCCGATCCGATGCACCCCTCGGCGCGCAAGACCTCGCTCGGCACCGGCAGGTTCCTCACCTTCGAGCAGGTCGCCGGGCCGGCGGCCGCCGCCGCCGCGATCAGGTCGCAAGGCCTGCGGCTGGTCGCGATCGAGCTGGCCGATGGCGCCGTGCCGCTGCACCAGGCGGACGTCGGCGGCGACATCTGCCTCGCGGTCGGCAACGAAGACCGTGGCTGCTCGGCGGGCCTGCTCGCTGCCGCCGACCAGATCGCCTACATTCCGCAGGTGGGGCGAGTGGGCTCGCTGAACGTGGCGGCCGCCGCCGCTATCGTGCTTGCCGAGGCGCGCCGCAGGGAGTGGGAGGATGGCCGTGCCGACCAACTTCCTTGATTACCCGACGCCGATGGCGTTCGCGCACCGCGGCGGTGCCGGGCACTTCCCGGAGAACTCCTGGCGGGCCTTCGAGCATGCCGTCAAGCTTGGCTACGCCTACCTGGAGACTGACGCCCACGCCACCAGCGACGGAGCCGTCATCGCGTTCCACGACAAGACACTCGACCGGGTCACCGACCGCAGCGGGGCGATCGCGAAGCTGCTGGCCAGCGAGGTGGCGGCAGCCAGGATCGACGGGACCGACCCGGTACCGCTCCTGGAGGACCTGCTGGGCGCCTGGCCGGACGTGCGGTTCAACATCGACATCAAGGACAGTCCGGTGGCACGTCCGCTGGCCGACCTGATCCGCCGGGCGGCGGCCTGGGACCGGGTCTGCATCACGTCGTTCTCCGCCGCCAGGCTGCGGGCCGCGAGGAGCCTGCTTGACCGCCCGGTCTGCATGGCCACGTCGCCGGTCGGCGCCGCCGCGCTGCGGTCAGGCCTGCCCGGGCAGCTGCTCCGCCGGTCCTTCGCCCGCCGCTCCGTGCACTGCGCTCAGCTGCCGATCGGGATGGCGACAGCACCTCTGATCGGCCGTGCCCACGATGCGGGCCTGCAGGTGCACGTCTGGACGGTCAACGACCGGGACCTCATGAGGTCGCTGCTCGACCTGGGCGTCGACGGGATCATGACCGACAAGACCGAACTGCTCCGCGAGGTTCTGATCGAGCGGGGCCAGTGGCATCCGCGCGTCGACCGTGGCGAGTCGCATCCTCGCGCCTGACGCTGGCGCGCTGGGCGCGCCAGCAAGTGTGAAACGCGCATCCCTTACGATCCGGTACCCGCTTGCGCGATTGGAAGGCCGGGCAGACGGGAATCTTGCAGGTGTCCCTGCCGTTGACACTAAGAACGCCGAGCGCCCGGAGGCAACAAGCATATGGCCGAACGCGCACTACGTGGTACCCGCCTTGGCGCCACGAGCTATGAGAACGACCGTAACACCGATCTGGCGCCACGCCAGGAGGTTGCCTTCGACTGCCCGAAGGGCCACCGGTTCAGCGTGCCGTTCGCTGCCGAGGCCGAGGTACCGGCGAAGTGGGAGTGCCGGATCTGCGGCGCGACTGCGACGACGGCGACCGGGGACCAGTCGACGGCATCGAAGGCCAAGCCGCCGCGCAGCCACTGGGACATGCTGATGGAACGCCGCAGCATCTCCGACCTCGAAGAGGTGCTGGCCGAGCGGCTTGCCATCATCAGGGGCCAGCGGGGCGACACCCAGCCCGCCGCCACCTCCACGAGGCAGCGCAAGAGCGCCTAGCGGCGGTCAGGCACGGGGTGGCCGAGGCCGCCGTCCCAGCCGCTTGGCCACGCCCCACTGCGCCACCCGCCAGAGAGCTTCGAGCACGACCGACTGGCTCATCTTGCTCGCGCCCCGAGCCCGCTCGGTGAACGTGATCGGGACCTCACGGATTCCGAAGCCCTGCTCAGCCGTGCGCAGCGTCAGGTCGACCTGGAAGCAGTACCCCTGCGACTCGACCTGGTCGAGGTCGATGGCGCGGAGCGCGGCTGCCCGGTAGGCACGGAACCCGGCGGTGGCGTCGTGGACGCCGATGCCCAGCATCATCCTGACGTAGATGTTGGCGCCGCGAGAGAGGATCTCGCGAGACTTGGGCCAGTTCACGACCGTCCCGCCCGGCACGTACCTGGAGCCGATCACCAGGTCGGCGTCCTCCAGCGCGGTCAGCATCTTCGGCAGGTCCGCCGGGTCATGGGATCCGTCGGCATCATGCTCGACGAGCACGCCGTAGCCGTGCTCAAGGCCCCACGTGAATCCGGCGATATAGGCGGTGCCGAGACCTGACTTTCCGGCCCGGTGCAGAACGTGGACATGAGGATCGGCCGCCGCGAGTTTGTCGGCGATCTCGCCGGTGCCGTCCGGGCTGCTGTCATCGACGACGAGAATGTGAGCGGCCGGAACGGCCGTTCTGAGCCGGCTGACGATCGGCTCCAGGTTGTCGCGCTCGTTATAGGTCGGGATGATGACGGCAACCTGACCTAGCGAGTCTGCCTGCCGCTCCGTGGAAGTCACTTGTTTCCCTGCCTCGACGTGATGTGTTGTCTCCCGGGCACAAGCAACAACGACTTCAGCCCGTCAGGAGGTTCCGGCGATCCAGGGAACGCATCTGCCCATATCCCGACCGCGCAACTGTAGTCGATCACGGGGCTGCGCGAGGAAGAGGCCCAGGCATCCTTCGGACCGAGGGGCGTCCCGTCGGCAACGGGATCGTCCTTCGTTGTCTACTGGATGTCTGGGCCCCTTCCAGGTCCAACGCCGTCCAGCCGCCTAGCGGGCGCGGCCTGGCGTGCTGGCCGCAACTGGTCAGGAAGGCCTTCGCTTCCCTCGGTGTCACCGCGAGCGCCGCCATGCGGGCTCGCGCCCCGCCGGGAGACCCGGAACGTGACTGGCAAGAACATACCGCCCCTGGCAGCGATGTCAACCTGGTGCGCAGGACCGTGCCTGGATCGGTACAGCGACCGCGAGCAGGTCTCGCGCGCGAGAACCGAAACCAGCCTGTTGGGGCTTGTGCTGCGGCGATACGATTTGGTAGCACTCAAGTGTGCGCGAGGTCTGCTTGACGAGAACGGCATAGGCCGCTTCGCGGAATCCCCTTCAGTTGGAGGTCGAGCAATGACGAATAACCCGGAATCCGAGGTCTCCGAAGCCCAGATCGCGGTCCACTGGCGGGAAGAGGGCTACTACCAGCCGCCCCCGCAGTTCGTCGCTCAGGCCAACGCGGCGGATCCCGCTATTTTCGCCCGGTTCGCAGAAGATAAGTTCCCCGAGTGCTTTACCGAGTATGCGGATCTTCTCACCTGGGACGAAAGATGGCACACGACGCTTGATACGTCGAATCCGCCATTCTGGAACTGGTTCGTCGGCGGCAAGCTGAACGCGTCCTACAACTGCGTCGACCGGCACGCCCAGGCCAGCCCGGATAAGACGGCGATCATCTGGGTGCCGGAGCTCGAGACCGACGAGCATGTCCGCGTCAGCTACGGCGAGCTGCACCGCCAGGTCAACGAGTTCGCCGCCGTGCTGCGTGACTTCGCCGGGCTGCAGGCCGGCGACCGGGTGACCCTGCACATGCCGATGGTTCCCGAGCTCGCGGTGACGATGCTGGCCTGTGCCAGGCTCGGCGTCATCCATTCCCAGGTCTTCGGCGGCTTCAGCGGCAACGCGTGCGGCACCAGGATCGCCGACTCCGGCAGCCGGGTCCTGATCACGATGGACGGCTACTACCGGGCCGGCGACCTCACCGACCACAAGGTCAAGGCCGACGAGGCGCTCGAGGAAGCCGCCAGGCAGGGCCAGGAAGTCGACAAGGTGCTCGTCTGGCGACGGCACGCCGGGCAGTATGCCTCGGCCACGCCGATGGCTCCTGGCCGGGACTTCTTTGTGGATGACCTGCTCACCGAGCAAGCGGGAGCGGTCGTCGAGCCCGTGTCCATGCCCGCCGAGGCGCCGCTGTTCCTGATGTATACCAGCGGGACCACTGGCCGCCCGAAGGGCTGCCAGCACAGCACGGGCGGCTACCTGGCGTACGTCGCCGGCACCTCGAAGTACTATCAGGACATCCACCCGGACGACGTGTACTGGTGCATGGCCGACATCGGCTGGATTACCGGGCATTCCTACATCGTCTACGGCCCGCTCGCGCTGGGCACCACGACCGTGATCTACGAGGGTGTGCCGAACTATCCCGACGGCGGCCGCCCGTGGCGGATCGCGCAGCAGCTCGGCGTCAACATCTTCCACACTTCCCCGACTGCCATCCGGATGCTGCGCAAGGTCGGGCCCGAGGAACCGAAGAAGTACAACTACCACTTCAAGCACATGACGACCGTGGGCGAGCCGATCGAGCCCGAGGTGTGGCGCTGGTACCACTCCGAGGTCGGCAAGGGCGAGGCCGCGATCGTCGACACCTGGTGGCAGACGGAGAACGGTGGCTTCCTCGGCAGCACCTTGCCGGCCTTGCAGCCGATGAAACCGGGAAGCTGCGGCCCCGGCGTGCTCGGGGTATACCCCGTCATCTATGACGAGGACGGCAACGAGGTGCCGGCCGGGAGCGGCCGGGCGGGCAATATCTGCATCAGGAACCCATGGCCGGGAATCTTCCAGACGATCTGGGGCGACCCCGAGCGGTTCGTCGAAACCTACTACCGCAAGTACAACCGTGATCCGGGGAGCACGGACTGGCGGGATTGGCCGTACTTCGCCAACGACGGCGCGGTCCAGGCCGCCGACGGTTACTTCCGGATCCTCGGCCGGGTCGACGACGTCATCAACGTGGCCGGCCACCGGCTCGGCACCAAGGAACTCGAGTCCGCCGCGCTGACCGTCCCCGAGGTCGCCGAGGCAGCGGCCGTGCCGGTGATCGACGACATCAGGGGCCGGATCGTGGAGATGTACGTTTCGCTCCAGCCGGGTGTTGCCCCCGACGGCATGGAGGCGAAGGTCACCCACGCGATCGAGGTGGAGATCGGCAAGATCGCGCGGCCGAAGAATGTCTGGATCGTCACGGATATGCCGAAGACGAGGTCGGGCAAGATCATGCGCCGGGTGATCGCGTCGGTCTCCAACTTCACCGACGTGGGTGACGTGACCACGCTGGCCAATCCCGAGGTTGTCGAGACGATCAGGCACCACGTCCAGAGCACCAAGGTCGCCAAGGGCGAGCAGCCGCGCGAGCTGAGCGAGGCCGAGTACGAGGAGATCGCCAAGTACGGCCAGGCCGAGTAGCCGGGCCGGGCAGGACAACGGCGGAGGCCGTGCCGAGGACGGGGGTGCCTCGGCACGACCTCCGGCTTGCGGCGGCGCGGACGAGGACGGGGGTTCCTCGATGCCGCCGCCGGGGCGGCTAGGCCGCGGCGCTCAGGTGCGGATCCTGCGCGAGGGATCGGCGCGCGCGGTCACCTGCCCGTCGGCCTGCCGAGCTAGCCGCCCGGGGCGCGGCCACGCGGGCTGCGCGGTGAGCTGAGCCATCCGGCGCGGAGTAGCCCGTACCGGCCGCGCGTGGCGCGTAGGCCCGCAGCTTCTCGCGAAGCATCGCGCGGCCGCGGTGGACGCGGGACATCACGGTGCCCAGCGGGGTGCCCATCATCTCGGCTATCTCGCTGTACCGGTAACCCTCGATATCGGCGAGGTAGATCGCCTGCCTGAAGCACTCGGGCAGGTCATCGAGGGCGCGCATGACGCCGGAGCTGCCGAGGTTGTCCAGCGCCTCGGCCTCAGCGGATCTGGGCGGCTCGTTGAGCGCGTCCCTGACGTCCGTGGCGTCGTAGATCTCGGCTGCGAGGACCTCGCCGACTCTGCGGTCCCTGTGGCGGCAGCTGCTGTAGAAGGTCCTGACCAGGATGGTGTACAGCCACGCCTTCAGGTTGGTGCCCGGGGTGAACTGGTGGAACTTGACGTAGGCCTTGGCGAACGTCTCCTGGATGAGGTCCTCGGCGTCACAGTGATTGCGGGTCAGCCGGAGCGCGGCAGGGTAGAGCCGGCTCATGTAGGGGATCGCCTCGGAAGCAAAGCGCGCTCCGTGGTCGCCGGCCGGCGCCTCGGCTGGTATCGGCGGGGGTGGTGCGGCACTGATGGTCATGCGTCCTCCTTGCGGGAACGCCCCTGGCTGGCGGGCCCGTGCCATCGCGCACGGGCCCGCCAGGTACTGCGCGAGCACGGGGGCAGCTCGCGCCGCTAGCTACCGTCGAGGACCAGCCAGGCCCTCCACCGGGAGCAAGGCAGCGCCTTGTACGCACTTATGTTCGCCCAACGCACGGCTTCTGCGCATCGGGTGAACCCTGAGCTTGGTGAGGTGCTTTCCTGAGTTAAGCGCGACTCGGATGTAGAACTCAGTGTGGTACGAACCGGGCGGCATGAGCGACGAGCTCGCGCCGACCGGTCTGACCAGTTTTCGCCACAAGGCTGGCGATATGGGTCTCGACAGTCTTCGGCGAGATATAGAGCCGCCGGGCGATCTCCGCATTCGAGAACCCTCGCGCTACCAGCAGGAAGACATCCATCTCGCGGCTGGTGATGCCCAGCCTGCGCATCTGCGGAGGCACCTGCGCGCTGCCCCGGCCAGACCGCGGCACCCGTTCCCCGGCCCGGCGCAGGAGCCCGCGGCAGGCCGATGCCAGGCGCGGATGGCCGTTTGCCTCGAAGTCGGCGGCTGCTTCGCGCAGCCAGGCGGCTGGCTCCCCCCAGCCGTCCTCCAGGGCCGATGGGGCCACAAGCCGGCGGGCCAGATGGTTCCACCAGGGCGCGTACGGGGCGAGCAGCGCGCTGGCCTCGCCGGCGAGCGCGGACGCCCGGTCCCGGTGACCGTCCCGGCCCTCCAGCACCGCCTCCGCGAAGGCCAGGTACCCCTGATTCCAGCCGACCGCGGCGCCGGCGGCACGGGCTCGCTCGATCGCGCCGTGCCCGTCCCGTTCGAAGGTGGCCTGCAAGATGGCGTGGTATCCCCACGCTCGCCGCGGCGACATCAGGGCGGTGTCGCCGCCGTACGAGATGCCGGCCTCGCTCTCCTGCAGGGCACGGAGCAGATCGTCATGGAAGAGCGAGGCGGTTACCCTCGCGAGCCCCCAGGTGGAGAACAGGACTTCAGGATCGCCGGGCAGGATCTTCTCCGCCCGCTCGGCGGCCCGCGCCATCTCGGTGCGGTCTGTCCGGATAGCCGCGACGAGGGCCTGCACGTTGAGCGCGATGGCTTCGGTCCGCCGGGCCGCGATCTGCCTGGCACCCTGCTCGCAGCGGCGGGCGGCCTCCAGCGCCCGGTCCAGATCGGTTCCGAGGCTCCAGGTATTAGCTAGCTGCAGGTCGATGACGGTGGCCGTCGAGACAGCGCCGGCCTTGCTGGCGAGCTTCCTGGCCTCGCTGAGCCGGCCCGTGCTGCCGTCGACCAGCATGTCGATCGTGCCGAGCTGGTGCAGCGCCCTGATCCGCCGGATGGCGAAGTCTCCGTCTGCCGCGATCTGGTAGGCGCGCGTGAACGCCGCCCGCGCGACCTCGATGTCGCGCTGCCGCTCCCTGCGCCCGATCACCTCGAGCGACTCGAACGCGACCTCGGCCGCCCAGCTGTCGGATCCGGCCGCTTCGGCGCTGGCCAGCGCCCTGCGCGCCAGCTCTTCCGCCCCGTCGAGGTCGCCCGAGTCGATCGCGCAGTGCGCCGCGGCCGCGTCCACCCGGCTGGCGAGTTCCGTATCGTGCAGCCGGTCGGCGATGGCGCGCGCCGCCGACAGCTGCGTGGCAGAGGTACTGCAGTGATCCTCGCAGCTGACCCGCGCGACGGTGATCATGGCAAGCGCCTGCCGCCGCGGATCCGCCCCGGCCGCGTCGAGCTCGGCGATCAGCCGCTGGGCGACCGGGATGAGCCGGCGGTAGTCCCCGGCATGTGCCAGGGCGTCGACGAGCGCCTGGTCGATCTCGATGGCCAGCATCGGCTCCGCCGGCGGAGCCGCGAGCAGGTCATGCGCGTCGGCCAGGGACGTGATAGCGGTGCTGAGCGCCCCCTGGTCGAGCGCCCGGCCGCCAAGCCGCAGCAGCAGCCTGGCGGCCCGCACCCGGTCTCCGGCTGCCTCGTGCAGCTCGGCGGCCAGCTCGCACCAGGCCCCCGGCAGGCCAGGATGGGCGCTCTCGAGCTCTGCGGCGGCGCGCGCCGAGCGCCCCGCGAGGTCCGGGGGCAGCAGATCGGACAGGATCGCATGCCTGGTGAGGCTGTGCCGGAATCTGAACAGGTTGTTGCCTGACCCGATCGGCGTGATCAGCTGCATCGCCTGGGCCTGCTGCAAGGCCGCGAGTACCTGCGGCTCGGTCAGGTCCGTGATGCTCGGCAGCAGGGTCCAGTTGAACTTCCTGCCGAGCACGGCCGCCGAAGCCAGGACATCGCTCACAACGGGGCCGAGCGCGGCCAGGCGGTTCCGAACCGACCCAGCGATCGAGGCGGGCACGCTCGTGCTGACCCGGTCGTCGACCTGCCATCCCGACGCGCCGCTGACGAGCTGCCCCGACGAGACAGCGGTCGCGAGCATCTCTTCGACGGCGAAGGGCAGCCCGTCGCAGTCGGCCAGCAGCCGGGTCACCGCGCCCGGTAGCTCCTGGGTGTCCAGGCACGCGGCTGCCATCCGCCGTACCGCTTCGTCTCCCAGGCGGGTGACCTGAAGGCAGGTCGCCGCGCGCCTGGCCGTGATCGACCGGAGAAGGTCCAGTCCTGCCGACGGCTCGGTGTCCCTGACCGTCGCCACGCAGAGGACGCTCGTCTCGGCGAGGTTGTCGGCCAGGTACTCGATGATCGCGAGTGTCTCCGGGTCGGCCCAGTGCAGGTCCTCGAGGACCAGCAGCGTGCCCTTGGAACCGCTCGGCGTGAGCAGGCGGATCAGGGCCTCACCGAGTATCAGCGGCGAGATCTCGGCCTGGTCGTCGCCCGGCCGGCTCCACTCGGGGACGAGCGACGCGAGCACGGGCAGGTGGATCGCCAGCTGCGGATCGTCGGGCACCACGCCGGCCCGGGCGATCTTCATCAGCGCCTCGGTGATCGGGCGGAACGGAACAGGAACTGTCGACTCGGTCGAGCGGCCGATCAGGACGTTGAATCCGCGCGCCGAGGCGAGCGACGTCGCCTCCCTCGCCAGCCTGGACTTGCCGACCCCGGCGTCTCCGGCAAGGAAAAGCACGCCGCCTTCCCCGTTCATAGCCCTATCGAGGCCGCTGTCCAGGGCATGAACCTCGGCATCACGCTCAATCAGCGTCGGGCACAGCATCGACCTCATCACACCTGATACTACCGGTAGCGATTGAGTAATTACTGTGTGCCACATATAGAATTTCATGGACGGCTAAAACATCATGAGACGTGTATAAACCTTTAAATTCATGAGAACGGACATGTGCCTCGCAGGGTGGCGGCCGAACAGGCTACGACGCTTACCGGAAAATGATCAAGGAGCGGGTACGGGCGCGTGGGACGGCACGGCCGTGATGCCGGCTGCTTCGCAAACGCCCTGCATCGCGCCGATGCCGTCCCACGCGGACTCTCGTGCTCCCGAACAGCCACGCGCCGCGCAGCCACCGGGTCCGACGAGCAGGACGTTAGGAGGGGGGTGCCACTACGGTGCCGGTGGCGGTGACAACCACGATCGGCTCGTCGAGTAGCCGCGCCGCGGAGGGGCCGCGGTCGGGTTCGGCGCGGCACAGGACCCGCGCCTCGAAGCGCATCTCCCTGCTGCGGCGGCCGACCCTGGTGATCGTGGCGGTGGCCTCCAGCACGTCGCCGGCCAGTACCGGCGCGAGGAACTGGATGTCGGAGTACGAGGCGAACAGCCCCTCGTCGCCGTCGGTCCGGATCGAGGCCTCCGTCGCCACGTCACCGAACAGGCCGAGCATGTAGGCCCCGTCGACCAGGTTGCCGCCGTAGTGCGCGTGGCTGTAGGGCACGTACCGCTGGTGCCTGACGGTCAGCCCGAGCCGCGGGTCTGCTGTGCTGGCATCGCTCATCCGGATGTCTCCTGTGCCGGTCGGCTGTGTTGACGCGGGAGCGGGGTCAGGCAGGAGCGGGAGCGTCCGCGGGTACCGGTCCGGTCCCGGTGCCAGCCTCCGCTGCCGGGCTGGCCAGGGCCAGCGCGTGCACCAGGTAGCTGGCCACGTCCCGGGGCGTGGTGCCCTTGCCGAAGATCTTGTCGACACCGAGTTCGGCCGCCATCGCCGGGTCGAACCGCGGACCGCCGATGATGAGCAGCGGCCGGGGCGGCCCGGCCGCGTCGAAGGCGGCGGACAGCTCGCTGGTGTTCGTGATGTGGGCGTCCTTCTGCGTGACGACCTGGCTGACCAGCACCGCGTCGGCACCTTCTGCCCGGGCGGCAGCGACCAGCCGCGGCACCTCGACCTGAGATCCGAGGTTCACCACCTTGATCTCCCGGTAGTACTCCAGGCCCTTCTCCCCCGCGTGACCCTTGACATTCAGGATCGCGTCGATCCCGACGGTGTGCGCGTCGGTGCCGATGGTCGCGCCCACCACGACGAGCTTGCGGCCGAGCGCCGAGCGGATCCGCAGGTTGATCTCCGCGGGCGACAGCTCCTCGAACTCCCGCTCGGCGACCGTCACCTCCGACAGGTCGACCAGGTGCCCGACCCTCCCGTACACGACGAAGAACGTGAAGTCCGGGCCCATGCCCTTGGCGTGCACGACCATCGCCGGGTCCAGGCCCATCTTGCCCGCCAGCTGGAGCGCGGCTCCCTCAGCCCTGGCCTTGTCGTCGGGCGTGCTGAACGGTACCGGGAGGGTGAAGGACAGCTGCACCCGGCCGTCGCCGGTCGTGTCGCCGTATGGCCTGATGAGCATCTTCCCGGTCACTGCACCGCTCCGTTCTGGCTGGCCGCGGCGAGAACGCCGGCGCCTGGGTTCCGTCCCGGGTCGTCAAGGATGTCGCTGGCCGGATTGACGTAGCCGTCGGCCTTGCTGATCACGCCCTCCAGGCCCCGGCCGCCGTCGGCCGGGCGCTTGGTGATCCCGAACGTGCCGTCGGCGATCGCGTTCAGCAGCCCGTCGTCGCAGATCCGCCGCAGCAGGTCGACCGACTCGGCGAGCACCTGGTTCGCGCGCCGGTCGATGAACCCGCCGGGCTCCGGCCGGAAGCTCTCCCCCAGCCGGCCCGCCGCGCTCCTGACGTAGTGGGCGTTCTCCAGGGCCAGGTCCCGGTCGGACAGGAACGGCGTGTGGATGCCCTCGGTCATCATGCCGATCAGCAGGATCTCCTGCTCCGTCATGACCGCGGCCAGGTTGAAGAACGCGTCGAGCAGGTAGCCGGCGAAGATGTTGCCGGTCATGTGCTTGGTCGGCGGCATGTACTTCAATGGCGCATTCGGGAACAGCTCCCGGACCAGCTGGGCGTGCGCGAGCTCGAGCAGGAACGAGTCAGGCACGTCGGGCCCGATCTCGAACGCGTGGCCGAGGCCGAGCTGGCTGTCCGCGAGGCCGGCTTCCTTGGCGAAGAACTCGTTGAGCAGCTGGGAGACGATGACCGTGTGCGCGCCGTCCACCGGGTCGGCGGTGGTGAGGTAGTTGTCCTCGCCGGTGTTGATGATGATGCCCGCCCTGGCGTGAATCTGCCGGGAGAAGCGCTGGTCGATCAGGGTGCGGCGGGGGTTGATGTCGCGGAAGATGATGCCGTACATCGAGTCGTTCAGCATCATGTCCAGCCGCTCCAGGCCGGCCAGCGACGCGATCTCGGGCATGCACAGGCCTGAGGCGTAGTTGGTCAGCCTGACGTACCGG
>DATKQH010000272.1:0-13120 GCA_035532775.1 Streptosporangiaceae bacterium | reverse complement strand
CCAGGCCAGCAGCCGCCGGTACCGGCGTTCCAGCGGGGTCATCTCGCTCATGCGCTGCCTCCCGCCAGCCGGGCGGGTCCGGTGACCGTGCTGCCGGGGGCAGCTGCCGCGATGCCGAGCGCGGTCGCGGTGCCGGCCGCGAGGTTCCTGAGCCGCCTGGTGGCGATGCTGGCATTGGCGCGCAGCCGGTCCGCCTCGGCGGCGAGCAGTCGCGCGCCCGATGGCGTCAGCCGGTAGTAGCGGCGCAGCCGGCCGTCGACGATCTCCTCCCGGTCGACATCGACGGCGCCCTCGCCGGTGAGCCGGTCCAGCGCGGCATAGAGCGTTCCGGCCCTGAGCTTGACCCGGCCGTCCGAGATCCCGGCGACGTCGGTCATGATCCCGTAGCCGTGCTGGGCGCCCGCGGCGAGCGCGGTAAGGATCAGGAACGTCGGCTCCTGGATGGCTTGCTTACTCATACCGCAGTTATATACCGACGATCGTAGTATTCGCAACTAGGCTCGCGGGCACGGCGGCACGACATCGATGGACCGCTGATGCTGCTATAGCGACATCAGGGGTCCATCGATGCTGCTAGCGCTAGCGCTAGCGCTGGGGCTGGGGCTGGGGCTGCGTCATGCAGATACGACCGGGAGCGAGAGACGGAGGTCGCGGGAGGAGCGGCCGACGAGCACCGTGAACGGGCCAGGCGGCCAGACCCAGCCCGCCCGGTCCTCGTCCCACTGCGCGAACGCCCGGGCCGGGATCCGCAGCGCGACCTCGGCCGACTGGCCGGGCGCCGCGGTCGCGATCCCGAACGCCGCGAGCACGCGGACCGGCCTGCTGGCATCGCCTGGCTGGCCGGCCAGGTAGGCCTGGACGACCTCGCGGCCGGGCCGTGATCCGGTATTCCGCACGACTACTCGCAGGTGCAGGTCCCGGCCGGGCAGCTGATCTCCGGTTACCTCGTGGATCACCTCGTAGTCCCAGGTGGTGTAACCCAGGCCATGGCCGAACGGGAACCGCGGCATGGTGCCCTTCGCGTCGTAGCCCCGGTACCCGATCAGCAGGCCCTCGGTGTACTCGAGCACGCCGTCCGCCGGGGCGGCGTGCAGCACCGGGCAGTCAGACTCGGCGGCCGGGATCGTGACCGGCAGCCGGCCGCCTGGCTCGGCATCGCCGAACAGGACATCGGCCAGCGCGTCGCCCATGGCCTGCCCGGGGAGCCACGCCTGGATCACCGCGGCCACATCGTCGGCCCACGGCATCAGGACCGGCATGCCGGAGTTCACCACGACGATGGTCAGGGGGTTGACCGCTGCAACTCGCCTGACCAGCTCATCCTGATGGCCGGGCAGGTCCAGGCCGGGCCGGTCGAAGCCCTCGCTCTCGGTCAGGTTTGCCGAGCCGACGACGACGATGGCGGCGTCGGCCTGGCTGGCTGACTCGACCGCCGCGGCGAGCATCGCCCCGGCGTCAAGGGCCGGCACGATGCCGAACCGGACGGCGAGCGGTCCCTCGCCGTCAGCGGCGGGCCGGAACTCGATCCTGACCTGCACTTCCTGGTCCGCTCGCAGGTCAAGCCCGGCCCGGACCTGGCCGGGTCTGGTCATCGCCTCGACCGGATCATCGGGAACCACCGTTGGCCGGTCGGCGACCACCTCACCGTCGACCGTGAGCGTCAGGTGGCCCACCCCGGCCGCTCCGAGCAGATGCGGTCCGCTGATCGCGGGCCGGAACAGCGCGCGCAGCACGATGCTGCCGCCCTCGCCCCAGCCGATGCCGGGCGGGACGCCGTCCCACCAGGCCAGCGCCGTCGACGTCCGGTGCTCGGTCCGCAGCAGCGTCCGGTCGGCATCGAGGAACTCCAGGTGCAGGCCAGGCTCGCCGGTGACCGGATCGCGGAGCGAGCCCGGTGCTGGCTCCGGCACGGTTACCCAGATCTGGCACCCTTCGGCGACCGTGACCTCCGCCATGCCGGCCAGCCGGCTGGCCAGCGCGATCGCCGGAGTGGACAGGGCGGCGGGAGCGACGACCGCGCTCCCGCCGCCCTGGATCGTCGGCCGGACGGCACCAGGACCGAGCACGGCCAGCCTCGAGATGTCCTGCTCGCGCAGCGGAAGGGCCTGGCCGGCGTTGCTGAGCAGGACCAGCGACGCGGCGGTCGCGCGCCGCAGCAGTACCGGGTCGATGAGCCGGACCGGCGTTGGCTGATGGTGCTGGCCGTCCGGGCCGGCGCCGTTGTGCTGCCGGGCGGTGCCCGCCGCTTCAGGCCGCCTCAGCGCACCGACCCGGCGGGCCAGGCCGAGCAGGCGGATGACCTTGTCGTCGAGTACCTCCTCGGTGACCACGCCGTCGGCGACCGCGCGGGCGAGCGATTCGCCCCACGGTCCGTCGGGCCCGGGCATCGACAGGTCGAGCGTGGCCAGCGCGGTCGCCGTCGTGCTGCGGGCGGCGTGCCAGTCGGAGGTGACCACGCCGCCGAAGCCCCACTCGCCCTTGAGCACATCCTTGAGCAGACGTCCGCTCTCGGTCATCGGCGTGCCGTTGACCTTGTTGTACGCGGCCATGACCAGGGCCGCGTCCGCGTCCCGCACGCACGCCTCGAACGGCACCAGGTACAGCTCCCGGAGCACGCGCTCGGCGATCCTGGCGTCGTAGCTCCACCGCTGCGTCTCGGAGTCGTTGCCCACGTAGTGCTTCACGGTGGCGGCCACTCCGGCTCCCTGAAGGCCGCGGACGAAGCCGACCGCGATCGCGGCGGCCAGGGCCGGGTCCTCGGAGAAGCACTCGAAGCCCCGGCCGCCGAGCGGCGTGCGCATCAGGTTGACGGTCGGTCCGAGCAGCGCGTGGATCCCCTTGCTCCTGGCCTCCGCGCCGAGTGCGGCCGCGAGCTCGCGCACGAGCTCCGGGTCCCACGTGGCGCCGAGCGCCGACGGGCAGGGCAGGCTGGTGGACGGATGCCGCTCGTCCAGGATGACGCCCCTGGCTCCGGCCGGCCCGTCCGACAGGATCATCGGACGGAGTCCGAGCAGCTCGGCGCCTTGCGTGCTCCAGCTGTCCGCGCCGGTCAGCAGGAGCACCTTCTCGTGCAGGGAGAGCGCTGCGAGCAGCCGGCGATCATCCGCTATGGCCGTGTTCGTCTGGGCGCCCGCCCGGCCGGTTACCCGGCCGGGCGGGATCAGCCCCTCGGGGGGAGTCGGCATGCTGGTGTACGTCAGCCGACCGGCGTGAGGTGAAGGATCGTGTTGAGGATGTACGGGGAGTTGGGAACGGGGTTGTTGTACTGGTTCGCCGCCGTGGGCCAGCCGGTGTAGTGCTTGGTGCTGTACTCGTACCAGGCCGCGCCGTACAGCAGCGGGATGACCGGCGCCTGCGTCGAGACGATCTGCTGCAGGGTGTTGAGCGCGGTCTGCTGCGTGGCCGGGTCGTTGCTACTGGCGAACTGGGCCAGCGCGGCCTGCGCCTGCGGGCTGCTGAACCGGCCGAAGTCACCGGCGGATGGCTTCCCGATCGCCGCCGACTGCGTGTTGTCGATCCAGTTCTGGAAGTAGTAGTAGGGGTTGGGTCCCTGGTTGCTCCAGTGGATCATCGCGTCGAAGTTGCCGACCGGGTAGTCGGCGTACCACTGGGTCGCCTCGACGCCCTTGAAGGACACGTCGAAGCCCAGGTTGTTCAGCTGGGTGGCGATGAGCTGGGCGTCGGTGGCGTAGTCGGTGTAGGCGGACGGGTCCTCGATGGAGAACTTGATCGTCTTGCCGTTCTTGATCCACTTGCCGTTGACCTTCGACCAGCCGTCGCCCTTCAGCAGGCTGGTCACCGTGGCCGAGTCAGAGGTGGGCTTGATGTCGTTGCTGTAGGTCGAGTCGAGCAGCTTGGAGTCGATCGGGAGCAGCAGCCCGCCCGAGGAGGTGGCCGGCGGCTCGTACCCGGTCTCGCCCTGGACGGAAAGCTGCTGGCGGTCGATCCCGGCACTGATGGCGAGCCTGACCTTCGGGTCGTTGAGCGGCGCCCTGGTGACGTTCAGCCAGAGCGTGACCACGTTGTTGTCGGAGAACCAGGGCTGACCGGGCGTCCAGGTGTGGAAGTCGGTGCTCTTGTCGAGGAAGTTCGACTGCACGTTGCTGACGTCGTTGCCCGCGTAGTCGATCAGTCCGCTCGACAGCGCCGGGTTGGCGGTGTCGTTGCTGACGTAGTTCGGGAAGATGATCGACGGTACGTGGACCCGGCTCTTCTGCCAGTACTTCTGGTTCTGGGTGAGGGTGTACTTCTGCGCGGAGAACTGCGAGACCACGTACGGGCCGGTGCCGACCGGGTCGGGATCGGCGAAGGTCGCCGGGTCAGACACGTTCTGCCAGACGTGCTGCGGGACGACGTACATCCCGCCGATCAGGAACAGGTTCGCGTACTCGGGCTGGCTGAAGGTCAGCACCGCGGTGGTCGGGTTCGGCGCCGTCGCCGTGAGCGGAACCGGCGGCGCGGAGACCGGGGTGAGCGTGGAGTTGTTCTTCAGCAGGTCGAAGCTGAACGCCACGTCGCTGGCGGTCATCGGCTTGCCGTCGCTGAACCTCACGCCCTTGCGGATCGTCAGGGTCAGCGTCTTGCCGCCGTCGGACCACGAGTAGTGGGTGGCTAGCCACGGGATCGGCGGCTGTGTCGGCTGCATGATGTTGAACATCATCAGCGGCTCGTAGATCAGCGCCGTCGTGTTGTTCGAATTGCCGATCGAGGTCGACACGAACGGGTTGAAGGAGCGGGTAAATGTCTGGCCGGTGTTGTCGACGATGACCAGCGGCGCGCCCTTGGCGGTTCCGCCCGGGCTGCTCGCCGGTGAACTGCTGCAGGCGGCAATCCCCATGGTGAGGGCGCCTGCCAGGACCAGGCTCTTCATGATCGGTTGTCTCATTGCCTAGACTCCAATGGTGCCCGGCCGGCTCTCGCCGGCCTGTCTTGTGTGACCGTGCGGGTCTGTCAGATCTGGTGCGGCGCGGGGTCGGCCGGGCCTGATCCAGGCCTGCCGCCGCGCGGCGTAAGCGGGCGCCGCAGGGCTTGCGGCGAGCTGGGTGCTACGCGTGCCGGTCCATCACGGCTCCTTTCCCGGCCGGGGTGCTTCGTCGGACGGCTCGGGCGGCGGCGGATCCGCCCGAAGGCTCAGGGGGGCGCGCTGTGCCTGCCTCATGGGCTGGCGCTGGGCTGTGCCGATTGGTGCGCGCAGTGCGGGGCTCAGGTCCGGTGCGTGCAGCCAGCAGGCGCTGGCGTGCCCGGCGCCCACCCCGGTCATGACCGGCACGGTGTCGGCGCAGATCCGCATCGCGTGCGGGCAGCGCGGGTGGAACCTGCAGCCGGGCGGCGGTGTCACCAGGTTCGGCGGCGCGCCCCGGCCGCGCAGCGACGGTGCCTGCACCCGGTCGGGATCGGGCGCCGCGCTGAGCAGCAGCTGGGTGTACGGATGGGCGGGCTGGCCGGTGATCGACGTGGCCGGGCCCGATTCGACGATCCGGCCGGCATACATCACCGCGATGACGTCAGCCAGGTACCTGGCCGACGCGATGTCGTGGGTGACGTACGCGATCGCCAGGCCGTCGCGCTCGCGCAGGTCGGCCAGCAGGTTGAGCACGCCGAGCCGGATCGAGACATCCAGCATGGAGACCGGCTCGTCGGCGAGCAGGATCCGCGGCGCGACGGCCAGCGCCCTGGCGATCGCGACCCGCTGGCGCTGGCCGCCGGAGAGCTCGTGCGGGTACTTCCCGGTGAACTGGTCGGCTGGCGAGAGAGCGACGCGTTCCAGCAGGCCGGCCACGGCCTGGCCGAGATCGGACTGGCCATCGAGGCCGTGTACCTTCAGCGGCCTGGCCAGGTGATAGCGCACGTCATGGATCGGGTTCAGGGACGCGAACGGATCCTGCAGCACGAGCTGCACCTGCCTGGCGTAGCCGCGCCTGACCCGCGAGGAGGCCGGGATGTCCTGCCCGTCGAGCAGCAGGTGCCCCGCCGTCGGCCGGATCAGCCTGGCGAGCAGCTTGGCCAGCGTCGACTTGCCTGAACCGCTCTCGCCGACGATCGCGGTGATGCCGCCGGCCGGCCAGGCCAGCGAGACGTCTTCGACGGCGTGGACGACCGCCCGCCTGGCCGCGAACCTGGACGCCCCGACCGGGAAGTGCTTGGTCAGCCCGCGCGCCTCGAGCAGCGGGATCCCGGTGACCTCCGGCCCGGTCAGAGCCTGACTCGGGCCGGTCATGATCCGCTCCGCTGGGCAGGCACGGCCGCTTTTGTGCCTGCGGCGGCTCCGGCGCCTCCAGCGGCGGCGGCTCCGGCGAGCTCGGCGGGCGGCGGCTCGGCGGCGTTCTGCAGCCAGCACGCCGCAGCGTGCCCGCCGGAGCTGGCACCGCCGGGATCTACCGGGCTCAGCGGCGGCACGTCAGCCCGGCACCGGTCCATCACGTACGGGCAGCGCGGGTGGAAGACGCACCCCGCGGGAAGCTGCCGCAGGTCGGGCGGCGAGCCCGGGATGCCGGTCATCGCCAGGCGCGGACCGTGCAGTGACGGGAACGAGTGCAGCAGGCCGAGCGAGTACGGATGGCGCGGGCCCCGGTAGAGCTCGCTGGCCGGAGCCGTCTCCACCAGCCGGCCCGCGTACATCACCGCGATGGTGTCCGCGATCTCGATCAGCAGGGACAGATCATGCGTGATGAACAGGATCGAGAAGCCGAGCCGGTCGCGCAGCGCCATCAGCTCCTCGAGAATCTCGCGCTGGGTGACGACATCGAGGGCGGTCGTCGGCTCGTCCATGATCAGGATCTGCGGGTCGAGCGCGATCGCGATGGCGATCATGACGCGCTGCCGCATGCCGCCGGACAGTTCATGCGGGTAGCTGCGGAGCCGGTCGGCCGGGATGCCGACCAGCTCGAGCAGCTCACCGGCCCTGGACCGCCTGGCGGCCCGGTCCAGGCCGGGCCGGTGCGCCTGGAGCACGTCGGTCAGCTGGGCGCCGACCGGCATCACCGGGTTAAGCGCGTGCATGGCGCTCTGCAGCACGACGGCCAGGTGGTTCCAGCGCAGCCCCCGGAGCTCGTCGGCCCCGGCGGCGAGCAGGTCGTGCGCCGATCCGTGCGCCGATCCGGGCGAGACCTGGAGCCGCACGCTCCCGCCGGTGATGATTCCGGGTGCGCGCAGCAGCCGCGTGATCGCGTACGCGAGCGTCGACTTCCCGCTGCCGCTCTCTCCGGCCAGGCCGAGCACCTCGCCGCGGTGCAGGGTCAGGCTGGCGCCCGCTACCGCGGGCACGCTGTCAGGGCCGAAGCCGTAGTCGACATGCAGGTCGCTGACCTCGAGCAGCGGCTCGCCAGAACGCCCGGGCGTCATGCCTGCCCGCCCTCGTCGGCCAGCCCCAGGGCTTCGGCCGGGCGCAGGCCGGCTGACCGGTGCAGCACCGGCGTCAGCCCGAGCGACACCCGCCGCGGCAGGCCAGCTTGCCTGGCTGTGCGCCTGGTCAGCCCGGCGGCCCGAAGCCGCGGGTTGATGAACTCGTCGATGCCGAAGTTGAGCAGGGCCAGTGCGGTCCCGAACAGGCCGACGGCCAGGCCGGGCGGCAGGAACCACCACCACTCGATGTGCACCTGCTGAGCCGCCTGAGCGCTCTGCGCCCAGTACAGGATCGTGCCCCAGCTCCAGTGCGCGACGCTGATCACGCCGAGGAACGACAGCGCGGTGTAGGTGCCGACCCCGTAGATGACCGTGAACAGGAACGACGTGGCAACGATCGGCGTCAGGTTGGGCAGGATCTCGAACATCATGATCCGCCAGCCGCGCTCGCCGATGATCCGCGCCGACATCACGTAGTCCCGGCGGCGCATCGACAGTGTCTGCGCCCGCAGGACCCGGGCCCCGAACGCCCAGCCGGTGATGCTGATCACCACGCCGATCAGCAGGTCGTTCGGGCTCGACGTCTTGGACAGGAAGCCGAAGATGACGATCAGCAGCGGCAGGGCCGGCATGACCAGGAAGATGTTGGCCAGCATCGACAGCAGGTCATCGAGGATGCCGCCGTAATAGCCGGCCGTCACCCCGAAGCCGACCGCGAGCACGGTGGCGACGATCCCCGCGATCAGCGCGACCAGGATCGTGCTCCGGCCGCCGGCCAGCAGCTGCGAGAACACGTCCTGCTGCACCTGCGTGGTGCCGAGCCAGTGGGCCGCGGACGGCGGCTGCGGGATGCCCGAGGTCGTCGACAGGCTCTTGCCGGGATCGAACGGGGCGATCCACGGGCCGATCACGGCCAGCACCGTGAAGAACAGTGCCAGCCCGAGCCCGAACCTGATCTTCGGCGATCTGGGCAGCTGGAACATCCGGCTCCGGCGGCGCTGTCCGGATTGTGGCAACAGGACCGGCGGCGCGCTGCCGGGCTCCAGCGGGCCAGTGCCTGCCGGGCCGGTCCCGGCTGGTCCGAGGCCGGGCTGACCGGTGCCGAAGGGGTCGGTGCCCAGGGCGGACGACATCGGCTAGGCCTCCTGCCTGGTTCGAGGGTCGAGGAAGGAGTACGTGAGGTCCGCGATGAGGTTGGCCGCCAGTACCGCGAACGTGACGATCAGGAAGATCCCCTGGAGCAGCGGGTAGTCCTCGGTGCCGATGGCCTGGAGCAGGATGAAGCCGATGCCCGGGTAGGAGAACACGATCTCGGTAAGCAGCGATCCGGAGACGACGAATCCGATCGCCAGCGAGAACCCCGACACGCTGGGCAGGATCGCGTTCCGCGCGGCGTAGGTGATGACCCGGCGCTTGCTCAGGCCTTTGGCCTGGGCGATCAGGACGTAGTCCTCGTCCATCGTGGTGAGCATCATGTTCCGCATGCCGATGATCCAGCCAGCGATGGAGCCGACCACGATGGTCAGCGCGGGCAGCACCGCGTGGTCGAGCATGTTGGAGATGTAGGCCCAGCTGAGGCCCGGGTTGAGCAGCGTCGTGTCGTAACCGGAGTTCTGCGGGAACCAGCCCAGCTTCGTCGCGAACAGGGCGACCATCAGGATCGCCACGAAGAAGTACGGCGCGGCCTGGAAGAACGTCATCGCCGGGAGCAGGTTGTCCAGCCAGCTTCCGCGCCGCCAGGCGGCCGCGATGCCGAGCAGCGTTCCCGCCACGAAGCTGATGATGGTCGCCAGCCCGACCAGGCCGACCGTCCAGGGCAGGGCGGACCGGATCACGCTCGTGACGGTGGACGGGTACGAGCTGAACGAGATGCCCAGGTTGCCGCGGCTGAGCTGGCCCCAGTAGTGCAGGTACTGACCCCACAGGCTGAGCTTGGTGTTCAGGCCGTACTGCACGTCGAGCGCCCTGATGGTGGCCGGGGTGACCCTGGCCTGCATGTGACCGATCGCGGCCTCGACGGGATTGCCCGGCATGAGCCGCGGGATGAAGAAGTTCACCGTGATGGCGACGACCGCCGTCACGATGTAGAGCGCGATCCGCCTGGCCAGCAGTCGCATCATCGGCCTCCGTCTGGCGGGCAGCCGCAGCTCTCACGCCTGATCAGGCGCGTGGGCAGGACGATGTCGTGATCCTGCGGTGCGCGGTTAGCGATCATGGAGCGCAGCACCTCGAAGGCGGTAGCGCCGAGTTCCTGTATGGGCTGGCGGATGGAGGTGAGCTGAGGCCTCAGGTGACGCGCGACCGGGATATCGTCGAAACCGGCCACCGCGACCTCGCCGGGCACGTCGATTCCGTGCTGGGAGAGCGCGTGCATGACGCCGACCGCGGTCTGGTCGTTGGCGCAGACGATGGCGCGCGGCAGCCGGACGCCGTCGACGAGCAGCCGGCTGATCACCTTGGCGCCGCCCGATGCGAGGTAGTTGCCCTGCCACTGCGGCCCCTCGGTGAACAGGACGCCGGCGCCGGCGGCCTGCTCGGCGAGAGCGAGCCGCCGGGCGAGGTTGTCCGGGCTGTCGGCATGGCCGGCCAGGTAAGCGATCGTCAGGTACCCGTGGTCCCTGATCAGGTGCCTGGCTAGCTCGCCCATTCCGCCGCCGTTGTCGCCGCGCACGTTCGCCGTCGTCTGGGTGGCCACTCCGGCCAGAGTGACCACCGGGACGTGCTGGGAGAGCTGGGCGAGCCGGCTGGGCTCGAGCACGCGGTCGTGCAGGATCAGGCCGTCGCTCTTGCGGGCCATCGTCATGATCCGCCGGTGCGCGTCGTGCTCGTCCACGTCGACCGAGCCGATCAGCAGGTTGTAGCCGCGGCGCTGGGCCGCGACCTCGATGCCGCGGTTGATCACGTCGGTGAACTGGAGGCTCTCGTCCTCTTCGGCGAACGCGCTCTCGCTGGTCTCGCCCCACGGGACCCGGCGGAACACCACGCCGACGACTTCCTTGAGCCGGGCGCTCAGCGCCCTGGCCGCGCCGTCCGGCACGAACCCGAGTTCGGCGACGGCCCGCAGGACGCGGTCCCTGGTCTCCTGCCGCGGGTTGCGGTGCCCGTTCAGTACCCGGGAGACCGACGCTATCGAGACACCCGCGGCGCGAGCCACGTCGTAGATCGTGGGCGGCGCCTGGATGTTCGACTGCGTGTCGGCCATCGGGTTCCTCTCGGGGCGGGGCGGGGCGCGGCTGGCGCCCCGAAGGTGACCGTTTTGGTAAGCGCTTACCGCGATCGGCCAGGTCAGCGGCTCGGGGCATCTGGCTGGGCCGGGGAGTTAAGCGCAAGCGAGGAGCGGACGTTGCGGAAAGCGCTTACCGAGTGAGTCGACAGGAGCGTAAGCCCTGTCAAACGCCGCCTCAATACCTCAGCCAGAGACTGTTACCTGACCGTGACATTGCGGGACACGGCCGGCTCTGTCAGCTCCGCGCGGATCGCGCGAATGGCGGGCGAACGGCCGGGCAGCTGCGACTTAGCTGCTCCTGTGTGGCCGGACGGGCAGCTCGAGGTTGTCGGCGCCGGGTCAAGCCGGTGTACAGGCGGCCGGCGCTGTGACACTACCGCCGTCACCGCCAGGAAGATCAGGAGCTCTCCGCCAATGGCTGTGACCAGGACGATCGATTCGTACCAGCGCTTCCTCTGCCAGCGCAGGACCAGGGCGGCAACAGCGGTGACCGCGACGACCGTCAGAGTCTGTGCCATGCCCGTTCCGACCGCCGTAGCGTCGTTCCACAACGCGCTCCGGTGATGAGCGAACCAGATGTTTACCCCAAAGGTCCGCCGAATGCACGGGCGTGCTGTCGATGATGTGCGTCAGCACAAGGCCGATCAAGGAGATCAGGCCCCCTTCCGTGAGACCAGCGAATGGGTGCCCGCTGCTGCCCGCTGCTGCCCGCGATGCAGGACGCCAGGCGAGTGCACTCCGCTGACTCAGGTGGCCCTGACGCGGGCCGGCAGGCTCGGCGCGGGGCGTGGTAGAAACGGGACATGACAGCTCTGATCGCCCCGGACCTGGCCGATGTGCTCGCTGCCCGGCGGCGCATCGCGCCGTACCTGCGGCCGACCCCGCTCTACCGTTATCCGGCGCTCGACACGCTGGCGGGCGCGCAGCTCTGGGTCAAGCACGAGAATCACCAGCCGGTCGGGGCGTTCAAGGTCCGGGGCGGCGTGAACCTCGTCAGCCGGCTGAGCGACGACGAGCGGGGCCGGGGGGTCATCACGGCCTCGACCGGCAATCACGGCCAGTCGGTCGCCTACGCGGCGAACCTGTTCGGCGTCCACGCGATCGTCTGCGTGCCCGAGCAGGCCAATCCGGTCAAGGTGGAGTCGATGCGCGCCCTCGGGGCCGATGTCGTCTTCCACGGGCAGGACTTCGACGACGCCCGCGAGCACTGCGAGAAGCTGTCGGCCGAGCACGGCTACCGGTACGTCCACTCGGGAAACGAGCCTCGGCTCATCGCCGGCGTGGCCACGTACGCGCTCGAGATCCTCGAATCGCAGCCGGACATCGAGGTCATCGTGGTCCCGGTCGGCGGCGGCAGCGGTGCGGCGGGCACCTGCACGGTCGCCAAGGCGGTCCGGCCGTCGATCGAGGTGATCGGGGTGCAGGCCGAGGCCGCGCCCGCCGCGTACCGCTCGTGGCGGGCGCGCGCCCTGGTCACGGACGCGACCAGCACGTTCGCTGAGGGCCTGGCGACCAGGACCGCGTTCGACCTGCCGCAGCAGATCTTGTGGCGGCTGCTCGACGACTTCGTGCTGGTCTCGGAAGATGCCCTGCGGACGGCGACGCGGACGATGATCGAGAAGACGCGGAACCTGGTCGAGCCGTCGGGAGCTGCCGCGCTCGCCGCCGTCCTCGCCGGCCCCGCACGGTTCGCCGGCCGGAAGGTGGCGATCATCTGCAGCGGCGGCAACATCAGCCCGGCCCAGCTGATCCGGCTGTGGCCGGAAGCGACGGCCTGAGCGCGGACCTCCGCGGCCGGCTCAGGCCGCCGCGCTCGCCAGTTCCAGCAGTGCCCGCGTCACCGCGTCCGGGCCGACGGACCTGGTGCAGATGCTCGCCAGGCGTCGTCCGCACCGGCCAGCCCCGCCGGCGTGCCTCGTCCGCCTGCCCTTCGTAACCCTCGCTGAAGAGCAGGTATCCGCAGGGATGGTCGTCCCAGCCGGCCGGCGCCGGCACCCGGTCCAGGTAGTAGTCCAGCGGCAGCCGAGGCTGTTCCTCGGTGATGATCGCGCGGACTCGCGGGTCAGGGAGCATCGCGACGATGTCGTCGCTATCCCACCAGTCGGTCCACCGCGGCAGCAGGCCGTCCTCGTCCGCCAGGCCGCGCAGGAATGGCAGGAAGTCCGCGCCGACCACCGGTGTTGAGCCGCTCAGTTCGGGAACGCCCGCGTCAGCGAAGACGGAGCACGCGACCGGCCGCTGGAGATCTCGCGCGATCACGGGCACGAACAGGCCCGCGTTGCTGTGCGGCACAAGCACGACAGGCTGGGAAGGATCGGTGCCGGCCAGTCCCGCGCGCACGGCGGAGCTGACCCGGGGCCAGAACGGGGCGCCGCCGTCGCCCACCGAGAGCAGCGACGGCACTGTCACCTCGTGGCCTGCGTCGCGCAGCCGGTCCGCGACTGGCTGCCAGGTGGCGGGTCCCACGGACGGGCTGTGAATAAGCACGAAGATGGGCATGGCTATCACTCTGCCATGATGACGGTGTGGACAATCCGCTCGACGCGCTCCTGC
>DATKQH010000271.1:0-5721 GCA_035532775.1 Streptosporangiaceae bacterium | reverse complement strand
CGAAGGAGTCCTCAGATAGGCCGAGACCTCCAAGTCCGGGCAGGTGGTTGTCAGCTCGGGCCAGAAACGACATCCCACCAAGCGGGTTCGGCTCGCCGAACAGGGCGATGCGCATCGCCAGTTCGGTCAGGTCTTCCGGCGAGCGGCCCTCGAAGGTCAAGTCAAAGCTATTCGATCGGTTCTCGGCGGCCCGTACGGCGGTCACAGTTACGGTCCGGGCGCGAGACGAGGCGGTATCGCTAGCGACGTTCGTGACCCGGACTCGGGCGGTGCCGCCGTGCCAGCTGATGCGGGTATCGCAGTTCCGCCCGAAGGCAACGCTCGGACGGCGGGCCTCGAGGGCCGCAGCGACAGTGGGTACCGGTGTGTCCTTAATGCTCAGTCCGGAGGGTTACCGGGCCGCCGGGAGTCGCGCGCGGCGCAAGGTGAAAGACGCCCGGAGTCGCGGGCAGTCGCGGCGTCTATCTGGAATGGACCCGAACGCACATAGCGGGGCTACCGGATCGCCGGGCAAGCCTATTGCGCAGCAGGAGACCCATCGTCGCCCGTGGCTGGGCCGCGCTGCTGGGTCTGCTAATCGGCTGGGCGGCGCGCGGCCCTGATGCCTCGGCCAGTTCGTCGCCGTGGTACGGGTGGTCGGGCGGGCACCAGCATGCGTAGTCGCAGCCCGCCAGGTCGCGTGCGGCTGCCTGGACGAGATCGGGGTGCGCGCCCAGGTGCTCGCGTAACTCGCCCTCTGCACGGCCGGCTAACCAGCTGTTCAGCAAATCCCCGCAACACGCCCGTCCGGCGCTCAGAGACAGCCCGTCACGGCCGATGTCGGAGATCCAAGTTCATCATGACGGTCAGATGACGGTCAGACGATCTTGAGATCCACCCAGATAGGCTCATCTCCGTGCCTTGACCTGGCTTTTCTGGTGGGCGCAGTTGGTTTAGAACCAGCGACCCGTCGCTTGTAAGGGACTCTAACGAGACTCTGGCCACCATGTCGGCAACCAGGTCGCCGAGCAGCCAGCCGTGATCACGCCAGGTCAGCGTGGAGCGCAGCGCGGCAAGGTGGCGCGCCCAAGTAGTCGGTACCAGGGTCCCGGACGCCGCGGTGAGCGCGTCGCCGCGGCCAGCGGTGTCCCGGACGCCGATGTCGGCGACCGCCGCCGGGCCGGCCGTGGCGGGCCTAGCGGAGCTGCGCGTTAGGGGGCATGCCGCTAGGTCACCGCTCCCGATTCAGGTCGTTCCCGGCCGCCCAGGAGTCCGCGACCGGTGTAATCAGGCGGACGGCGGCCAATCCGCGAGATCAATAAGAATTGCCAGTTGCAGCGCCCGGCGCCGCCAGACTCGGGCCGACTCTCCTCCCTGTCTGATAATCCGGAGGCATCGGTTGATGGCATCACCGGCCCCCGTGAGGTCGTCGCAGGCGTGCATGGCTGCAGCGAGGCTGTACTCGGTTGAGATCAGATCGGGGTGATTCTCGCCGTAGATGGCAGCTTCGATATCCCGAGCCCTCAGGTAACTGGATGCCGCCCGCGATGGTTCGGACAGTTTCATCTGCGCAGTGCCGAGGTTGTACCACGCGGTTGCCAGGTCAGCGAGGTAATGCTCGCCCTTGGCCTCGAGCAGGGGGATTGCCTCGGCCAGCTGGTGGCTGGCGGTGCCGGGGTCGTCTCTCACCAGGGCAATCCGGCCTGTGGTTTGGAGGATGTCTGCGTGGAGCCGGCTTTCCTGCCCCTCTGCCTCAGCGATTTCCAGTGCTTCCTCAAGCGCCTTTGCCGCCTCGTCGGCGTCCCCGTAGTCGAGTAGCCGTGAGGCCAGTCCTTGTAGTTGCCGGGCCAGGGGCATCTGGAGTCCGAGGTCCCGCGCGGCGCTGACCGCCTCTCTCTGCCGTTCCACGGCGGCCTTCTCATGTCCGAGGTCGCGTTCGAGCGCCGAGCCCTGACTGCCCAGGGCCGCGAGATGGTCAGCGCGGGCCAGCCCAGTCGTCTGGTCGCGGGCCAGCCGTGTGGCCTCATCGACCAGACGAAAGGCGCCCTCGGTATCACCGAGGCCGCGGCGTATTTCGGCCAGGACGGACAGCTCTATGGTCTGGTCGCTGGCTGGCAGCTCAGCTGGCTTCGGCTGGGCGGCCAGCGCCGATTGCTCGGCAGCGGCCTGCCGGAATCTGCCGGCGTATACGAGCGTCGCTACCCGGGAGAATCTGGCTCGGAACTCTTCCAGGTTAGAACCAGCCGATTGGGCGGTGTCAGCCCACTCATCCGCGGCCGCAAGTGCTCCGTCGATTTCTCCGGCCGCCCGGCAGGCTCGTATCAGGTCGTGCAAGATGAAGGGAAGGACCTCACGCAGCAGGCCGGGCTGGGATGCCATGTCTGCGGCCTGCCGCAGGTACGACATAGCGGTCGCGAGGTCGCCATACGCGTAGTGCCGATTCCCGAGCCACCTGGTTAGGTATGAGGTGACGAGCGGGTCGGCGCTGGCATCCTCGGATGCCCGGACGACGGCAGCCACATGCGGCGTAAGCACATCTGGTGATGGCCTGACATCGTCCCTGGCCAGCGCCGCGAGCAGCAAGCCGACTGTCGCTTCGTAGCGGGCAGGCAGGGGAGGCTGCCCGGCAACCGTCCGGGCGACTTCCTGTACGAGCTGATGCATGCGCAGCCCGCCCGGGCCCCGGCTTGCCAGTCCGTGCCGAGCCAGAGCCATGACGGCGGAGTCCAGGACAATGGGATCGGCGAGCGCCGCAACGTGCTCGGCGACTACCTGAGCACCATGGCCGCCAGATAGGTCATCGCGCTCCACCAGGACCGGTGGCTCGCCGAAAATCCACTCCGGCACGGGGTCGGGGGCGAGCAGCGCCAGCGTGCCAGCGAGCGCGCGGGCGGCCGAGTCGTTGCACGCCTCGGCCAGGCCCGCGCGGATCGCGGCGGCGAGCGTCTGCGGGTGGCTGACAGCGTTTCCTAGATCCATGAGCCGCACCGGATCGTGCCGCAGCCGCTCAAGATACTGTCCCGGATCGATGCCTGTGGCCAGGCAGTAGTTAGCGCCTTGGACTAGTCCGAGCGCGTTGCCGTCAAAGGCCCCGATCAGCAAGGCGACGGCGTCGCCGGACATCCCCGGCAGGACTTTGGAAAGGTACGCCTCGGCGTCCGCCTGCGTCAGGCCGG
This sequence comes from Streptosporangiaceae bacterium, assembly GCA_035532775.1. Classification (GTDB taxonomy): domain Bacteria; phylum Actinomycetota; class Actinomycetes; order Streptosporangiales; family Streptosporangiaceae; genus Chersky-822. The sequence goes on along the minus strand of DATKQH010000271.1, from coordinate 2,566 downwards.
CGACCGGGAAGTGCCGGAACCCGTCGTCTACGTGCGGGCTGGTGGTGGTTATCAGGATCGTCGTTCGAGACGCACGGGGTATCAGCCCGGCCGTGATCGAAGGCTCACTGAGCCCGTCGACAACCAGAATCAGCCCTGGGTCATCGGGAATCTCCGGCTCGGGCGGTCCCGTTGGCCGAGTTGCGAAGCCGCCGGCAGGGGACACGATGAGCGGCTCGGACGGCGGATTGAGCTGGTGGATGCCGGCGAGGAGTCCCACGCGGGTATCAGCGGCGATCACGTGTGCGCGCATCGGGCTGATGGCAGCGAACCGCTCGGCCAGGGCGGACTTGCCGACACCAGCCATTCCTGTCAGCACGACAGGCGTGACCAGACCATCGGGTCCGGGCGTGAGCAGCCGCCCGAGGCTGGCCAGTTCGGCCGCCCGGCCGCTGAACAACGGATCCACGGTTGGCGGCCGGACCCGGACTTCCGCGTGCCGCCCGGCCGTCGCTGCGGCTACGACTTCCCTGAGCTCGTCCATCGTCAGCAGGTAGTCCGTGACGATCGGCGCACCGTGGTCGCGGACCTCTCGCATCAGGCCGGCCAGCGCCTGCGCACGGCGCTCGGGTTCAGGCGGACGATCGACGGCGACCGCAGCGATCCGTTCCTCCAGTGCCGTGACGCACGCCCGCGCCAGGCGCGGGTCCAGCCCGAGTTGCGGCATCACCGCGGTGAGGCGGGCCATCGCAACATCACGGATATGCCGCCGGTCAGGCACTGGCTCTGGAGGCAGGATCAGGCGACAGGCGAACCGGGCGGCTTCTTCTGCCTTCACGTCAAGAACGTCGGCCAGCCTCGCCGCTGCGGGGTCCCCCGGATTAGCCGCTCTCTCGACGTTCGAGCGCAGAGCGCTGGAGAAGCCTCTGTTCGACTCGAAAACGTAATCCCCGTCCTCGCCGAGTTGCTTCCAGATGCTGTGCAGGTCGCGGAAGACGTGCTCCCTGACTAGGTCACCGAAGGTCCACGGCCGCTGATCTTCCTCGCGGTGCTTCACCGAGACGAGTTCGACACGGCCGTCCCGGGCCAGCACGACGTAGTCGCTGGTCCATTCGATCACCACGGCGGCGACGTCGCCGCCGGGCAGCAGGTTCGGGATGCACCGCAGCACGACGCACGCGTCCTGGTACTCAAATCTCGCCCTGGTTTCCCGCGCCGTGTTCCGCGGGTCGCGGGGCAAGCCTTGTTCAAGCCAGGGGAGACCGGTCACAGCCCGGAGCATAATGTGCGGATGCGCTATCACAAGGCGATACTCGGTCGAGCGGCGGATGGGTAAGCGGGCTCGCGACCGGGCACGAGGCCGAGACCGGCGCAGTCAGCCAATCCCGAAGTGGAGCCGGGGAGATCCAGCGGAACTGTTCGAGATGATGGCTGATGACCTCGACGCGGACATCCGGCTGCTTCGGGCGGACGATGCGGCGGCTGACCAGCTGCGCTCATTCCTTGGCGCCGAGAACGCCCGGGAGCCGGTCGCGTTGATAGAACCAATCCGCAATGCCTTCGTCCAGCGAGGCGAGGAAGGTTACGGCATCCGTCTTGCGATTGCTACGAAAATGGGCCTTCCGCTTGCCGGACCGATCGGATCGCGTCTGGCTCTGGGCTGGACCTTCGGACCCCGCCAAGGTAAGTGGGAGCTGACCGATCCAACTGGGGCGCTGATCGCCAGAGGTGTGGTCTCTGCCAGAGATTCTGCGGGAGAACCTGCCTGGACCGCGCAGGCCATGGCCGTTGGGCAAATCCTGATCGCATATGGAATGAGAGTCGGCGTCCGGATCCCCGACGGCGTACCCGCCAGCAGCTACCACGACCTGTACCGTGCCGCGGAGCTCCGCAAGTCGTTGGTCGGTCAGCAGGCTTGCACAGCAATCGTGAACCTCTCACAGCAACTCAGCGCCTTCCGCCTTATCAGCCAGTCCCGATTCCCCGACTGGTGCGGTTGGTGACGTGGCGGCTGCCGAGGTCGGCGCGCTGGCCCTTCTCATAGCCGGCGCCGGCGCCGATCTAGACCATCGGTCAGCGGTGCTGGTGGCGGCCAGCCCGAGGCGCTGCCTAGACAGTAGACAAGGCGGACGACGGCAATGCGCTGAGGACGTTACGCCGCCGAGCATCGGCCGGAAGCGCAGAGCAATCACCGTCCTCCCGCTGCTACGGCCGCGGCCCAGCAGTTGCTGGGCGGCGGGAGCGCCCTGTTGCGGGCAGTGAAGCGGCCGGATCGCCGATGGTTGCCACGCGGTCGCAGTCAGGGGCGCTGGCCTCGGGGCCGATGATGACCTGTCCGGCGGCGGCGCGGCTGAGGACCTAGCCCGAGTTTCCTGGCTAAGTTGATCTTGGTCTGCTGAGGCGCCGGATCCCGGCGGGCTGGCCTGGGTAAACAGCGTGTTGGTGGTAGCTTGCGTGTACCTGATAATTACCCATATATGGCATCGATCGTGGGTAAGAAGCGCGGCGCGGCCACCTACTACTACCTGGTCGAGTCCGCCCGCGTGCACGGCAAGCCGCGCATTACATCCCAGGAATACCTGGGCAC
>DATKQH010000270.1:0-3876 GCA_035532775.1 Streptosporangiaceae bacterium | reverse complement strand
GAACCTGTCCATGTACATGCCGCTGCCGCCGTGCAGCACGTTGGCCAGGCCCTTGATGCGCACGAACGAGTAGTTGATCGAGTGCGTGCCGATCAGGAAGGCGTGCTCGCGAACGTCCAGCTCCATGCCCGGATGCAGCGGCAGCACCACGATCTCGCCCGCCGCGTCCCGGGAGAAGGCGATCCGGCCGGGTCCCTGGGCGATGCTCAGGATGTGCGGCATGCCGCCCAGCGTGCGCTTCATCCCGCCGCCGGTGTTCATGGCGGCCATCGGCACGTTGGGCTCTTTCCACAGCATCACGTGATGCTCGAAGAAGACCGCGTCGCCCTGCGCCAGCGCGAGCTCGGCGACCGGCACGATCTCGCCCTCGACCTGGCAGGTGGAGTTCGAGAACCGGAACTCGGTCATATCGCGCAGACGCGGTGCCTCGCTCCAGCCCGAGTCCGAGACCAGGTTCTTCTTGTCGAGCGGTGCGCCGCAGGTCGAACAGCTCGTCCGCTCAGGCTCGTTCTGGGCCTTGCACCACTGGCACTCGATCCGATCCATCCGGGCATGCCTTTCTCACGCGGTGCCCTACTGGCAGACACCGGGAATAGTGGACCAGATCGTAGCGGACGCCGCGGAGCCTCGCACGAGCCTTATGCGGACGGCCTCACGCCTGCGGCGGGCTCGTCGGCGTCCCGCACTCGGCACAGAACTTGGACGTCGCGCTCATCGTGGCGTTGCAGTTCGTGCAGTGCTTCGCCATCGGGTTGCCGCACGAGTCGCAGAACTTCGCGCCCTCGCGGACCTGGCTCTGGCAGTTACCGCACTGCACGGTACCTGCCGGTGCGGGTGCGGGTGCGGGTGCGGTCGCCGGCGGCGGTGCCTGCTGCGGCGCGGGCGGAGCCCCCGGCGCGTACCCCTGGCCGCCGCCGGCGAATCCGGGTGCGGGCGGAGGCGGATAGGCCGGCGCCTGCTGGGGCACGCCCATCATCTGGCCCATCCCGAGACCGACTCCGAGGAAGGCCGGGCTTACCGCTCCGCCGCCCTGCGCCATGCCCTGGCCGGCGCCCTGCATCATCTCCGCCTGCGCTGCCGCCGTAAAGCTGCCGGCCAGCCTGCTGTAGGCCGTGTCGCCAGCGAGCTTCTTCAGCCTCGCGTTGTCGTCGTCGTCAAGGTTGATGTCGAGGTTGCCGAGCCGGGTGATCGCGATGCCGTAGTCGGCCAGCTCCCCGTTGGCCTCCTCCAGGGTCCCGTGCTCGATCTCGGCGCGGTGCATCGACAGGCCGAGGATCTGCCACGCACCCGACATGAGCTGGGAGGTGACGCCGGACCTGGTGCACTTGAGCAATTGCTGGGTAACCCACGACGTCACGGCGTCGTTGTTGGTCACGTCGACCGTGCCGACCAGGTTCATGATCAGCTTGGCCGGGTCGACGACTCGCAGGGCATACTCGCCGAACGCGCGCAGCGTCACGATCAGACCAGTCTGCGGGTCCTGCACCTCGTCCAGGCGGCCGCCGAAGCGGCAGTTGGGGAATTCGCGCGCGCCGACAAAGAAGATCTCGGCCTTGAAGGCGTTGTTGTTGCTCGCCCAGTCGATGAACATCCCGAGGAATGGCAGTTCGGCCGCGTCCAGGGTGTGCTGCCCGGGTCCGAGTATGCCCATCACCCGGCCCTGGCTGATGAAGACGGCGGCGGCATCGGGCTCAACGATGGCTTTGGAGAACTTGCGGATGTTCTGATCAGGCCACTTGAAGACGATCTGGCCCTTCGAGCTATCGGGAGCCGCGATGAACTCACGGCGCGCCTCGTTGAGAATGCCCATCAAATCGCTCCCCTGCGCCTGTTGCAGCCCTCGCCTGCGCAATGGCCACTTCTAGGCGGATCATACTTCGGCAGGGCGATATTTTGCGTTCGGAGAAGAGGATGACATACGAAACCAGGTCCGAGCAACGCCAGCCGCGCGCCGGGCAGGCGCTGAGCAGGCTGCGTTAACCTGACGCGATGCCCCCATCAGATGAGGCCGCCTGGGCGCCGAGCGACGAGCGTCGCGAGCTAGGTGCCGCGCTGCGCCGCCTGCTCGACGTCGTGGTCAGGACCGCCGCCGAGCCAGCTAAACTGCGTGCGGCGACCGCGGCCGTCGAACGGCTGACCGCCAGGCTCGGCGGACCTGTGGCCAGGGTCGACCGGAGCATAGCGGCGGGCTCCTACCAGGAGCAGATGAGCCTGGTCGGCGGCCTGTCCCACCCGATCGCTCCGCAGCTGGCGCTGGCACCAACCGAGGATGGCGCGGAGGGTGTCGTCGTCGTCGGCCCGCTGTTCCAGGGCGGCCCCGGCCTAGTGCACGGCGGCATCGTGGCGCTGCTCATCGACCACGCCATGGGCTGCGTGGCCGCTACGCCGCAGCGTCCCGCGATGACCGCGAGCCTGACCATGCGCTACCGAAGGCCAACCCCGCTGGGCGTGCCGCTGACCGTATCGGTCAGGCTCGACCGGATCGAGGGACGCAAGCTGCATCTGTCGGCCGAGATCACGGCCGACAGCGTGGTCACCGTCGAGGCTGAGGCCGTCTTCCTCACCCTCACCGATGACAATCTGGAGACCGTCTTCGGCCGGGCCGGCTGACTGCCGCACGGGCCGGCTGGCCAGATCCGAGAGACCTGATATCTGGATGCAACAAACTGGCCCGGGTCAGCGTAGATGCAGGCGAGTCAGGCTGCGGGAAGTCGACTCTCGGCAACAGCCTGATCCTCCTGGACGGCCGGATGAAGCACCTCGGCGGCCGGGTCGAGCTTGACGGCAAGGAGCTCCCGATCGCTGACAACCGCGCCATGCGGCCGTACCGGATGAAGGAGGTCTCGCTTGTCCCGCAGTACGCGATGAGCGCGCTGGCTGCCGAAATTCGCTCTCCTCATGCCCCTACTCCGCAGCTGATCGAGCGCGAACGCTACGACCTCGGCCCACCACGTGTCCCAGGCGTCCGCCACTACCTTCTGGTCCGGGACGGCGTCCGGATCCGCCACAGGTTACTTTCTCGACGTACGATCCAGCCATGATCAAGCCGTGGCCCGCGGGAATGCCAGGTGTCCTCAGGCTCCCGTCCGGCCTGCAGATCCGGGGTCGCGGCCTGCGGCGCCCGGTGCCGGACGGACCTGACCCGGCCTTCGGTGTCTACCTGCTCGGCCAGGAGCCGCCGACCGTTACCTGGGAGTCCGCGTGGATTCGGTGGCCCGATTTCGGGCTGCCTGCCGATCGCGAGGTCGCCGTCCAGGTGCTCACGCAGGCGTGGCAGCGAGCCGGTGCGGAGCGGGTCGAAGTGACCTGCGCGGGCGGCCGCGGCCGCACCGGCACCGCGCTGGCATGCATGGCGGTCCTCGACGGTGTGCCAAGCCGCCAGGCCGTTGCCTACGTCAGGGAGCACTACGACCCGAAGGCCGTAGAGACGCTGTGGCAGTGCCGGTTCGTCGCCCGCTTCCCGTCGCGATAACACGCATACGCACCGGGGGTCCACCAGGCCGCTGACCTATCCGGCCCGCGGCTGGAAGGCTGGATCACGCTGACCGCGCTCGCGCAGGCTACCCGGCGGCTGCGGCGGGGGCCTTCGGCGCGGCAGGGTTGACTTCGTGATCGTCAACTTGCAGCGGCCGTTCACGCCGACCGTGCTGGAACCGCTGGCGACCGCGCTGTCGGAACTGTCCCGATGAGGCCGGAAGAAAATTCGCCGGCCCATCTCGAGTAGCTGACAGTTATTAGTTTAAAGCAGGGATGCATTTAGCGCAACTAACTAGTAATTGCCGCATAGCCGCACCTATTCTTATGGCGTGCTTTCTGCAATTCGCCGACAGAAGCCGCGCGTGCCTGCGGATTCAGGCCGGCCCAGCGCGGTCGCCA
>DATKQH010000269.1:0-3812 GCA_035532775.1 Streptosporangiaceae bacterium | reverse complement strand
GCCGGGCTGGCCTGTCAATCACTTGAGCCCGGCGCGTGATGGCCGGCCGGTGCGGCTCAGGCCACAGTGAACCGGGCCGCCGGCTCACCGCGCAGCCGCTCCTGCGGGACGCGCCGGCCGATGCCGAGGGGCACGACGGCGCCGAGGCCGTGGATCACATCGTGGGTCAGCGCGCCAACGAGGCCGCCGCCAGGCGGCGTCCACGGGTTGGTCGAATTGTCCCTGAGCACCGACAGCAGCGCCGAAGCGGGAACCGCGGCGTCCCGCCGGGCACAGCGGTCGGCCATGGCGTTGAACTTGCCGCCTGACCGGACGAGCTCTGGCGTGCGTCTTCCTGGTCTGCTGTCGGGCCGGGCATCATGAGAGCGTCGCGAGGTACGCGGCGAAGCGGTCAAGCGACGTCGCGAAGCCGGCCTGCGCTTCGGGCGTGCGGTACGGCGCCGGCACGTTCACCTGGTGAATCCTGACTTCGGTGCGCGAGCCACCGAGGTCGCGGAACGCCGATGTCGTGGTCAGTCCGCTGTCTGGCTCGGTCCACACAAGCCGCTCCGGCTCGGCGATCTCGACGAAGACGGCGCGAGTCGGATACTGGCTGCCATCGGAGTCGTTAACCATGACCGTCTCGAACATGCCGCCCGGCCTCGGGTCGACCTTGCTGGTCTCGAGCGGCGTGCTCACGCCAGTCGGGCCCCAGAAATGGGTCAGGTGCTCGGGCTCGATCTGCAGCGGAAGACAAGCTCCCTCGGAGCATCGAAGACCCTGGTGTAGACGAGTTCGTCGGCTGCCGACGTGGAATCACTCATGATCGGTCTCTCCATTTCACTGTGTCGATTCGTCCTGCGCTACTCGCCCAGTGCTAGCTACTCCTGGGCTGGCTGTTCCTGGGCTGGCTCGCTCTGGACCGGCTCGGCCTGGGCTGACGTCGCCCGGAGGTCGCGCAGGTGCTCGCCGAGCTTGTCGAACCGCTCGGTCCAGATCCGGCGGTTCTCCTCGATCCAGCTCGCCGCCGAGTCGAGCGCTGCCCGCTCGAGGTGACAGGGCCGGAACTGGGCGTGCCTGGTCCGCGAGATGAGCCCGCAGCGCTCGAGCACCTTGAGGTGCTTGGAGATTCCGGGGAGGGTCATGGCGAAGGGAGCGGCCAGCTCGGTGACCGTGGCGTCGCCCCGCGCCAGGCGTACCACGATGGCGCGGCGCGTCGGGTCGGCCAGCGCCGCGAAGGTGGAATCGAGCTGCTCCTGCACCACCGTCATGCCAACCTCCTCGGATGCCTTCCTCTGTATTTCACCACTTAGTTAGTTAGCTGTCAAGTTAACTACGAGCGGAGCGCGGCGGTGAGGCCCGACGCGGAGGTGAGCGGCGCGGGCGTCCGGCGGCAGCGTCGAGGCCGGCGTACGGGCCAGCCGCCAGATGCCTTAGCGTCTATCCACTGCGTCGCGAACGAGTGCACCCCCCCACGCTGACGCCCGAGAGCGAGGTAACCGTGGCCCAGCCGATCACCGCGGCCGATCAGGACGTCGTCCTGCGAGCCGAGGGCGTCGACCTGGTACGCGGCGGGCGCCTGCTGCTCGACCAGGTCACGCTGACGGTGCGAGCCGGGGAGCTCTGGGCGCTGCTCGGGCCAAACGGAGCCGGCAAGAGCACGCTCCTGCGCCTGCTCGCGACCTACGCGCATCCGACCCGCGGGCAGGTCGACATACTCGGCCAGCGACTCGGGCGGGTGGACGTGTTCACGCTGCGCCCGCTGGTCGGCCTGGTGACCTCGCACCACCGGGTACCGCACGGCCGGACCGTGCGCGACGTCGTGCTGACCGGCGCGACCGGCACGATCGACCTGATGGCGCGCTGGCAGCCCGCGGCGGCCGACCTGTCCCGCGCCGACGCGGCGATCGAGGTGATGGGCCTGGGCTCGCTGGCCGGCGCGCGGTGGCCGGTCCTGTCCCAGGGCGAACGCGGCCGCACGCTGATCGCGCGTGCCCTGGTCGGGCAGCCGCGCGTGCTGCTGCTCGACGAGCCAGCCGCCGGACTCGACCTGGCCGGGCGCGAGCAGCTGCTCGCGAGCCTCGATGACCTGCGCGAGCGCCAGCCCGCGCTGGCGACCGTCGTCGTCACCCATCACCTGGAAGAACTTCCGGCCAGCACGTCGCACGCGCTGCTGCTCCGCGATGGCACGATGGTCGCGGCCGGCCCGGCCAGCGACACCCTCACCAGCGATCTGGTCAGCGCCTGCTTCGGCTACCCGGTCACGATCGCCAGCAACGCGGGCCGGTGGACCTGCACCGCGGCGGTGAGCCCGGCCGTCAGGGCGAGGAAGCCGGACCCGGGGCGGGATGGACCGGCAGCAGCAACGGGCGCCTCGGTTTCTGGCTGAAATTGAAGTCGGCCAGCAGGTTGCCGAGGATGCTGGCGTTCTCGCGCACGTCAGGACGCGGGTCAGGCCGGCCGTCGGTGCGCGGGTTCAGCCGGGCACCGTTCAGGAAGTCATCCTCGATGAACTTGTTGTAGGCGTCGAAAGACAGCACCTGATGGTCGATGAAGCCCTTCCTGGCATACGGGCTGATGACCAGCGCGGGGACGCGCAGGCCGTATCCGCTGCGGTCAACGCGCGGCGGCCGCACGTGGTCGTAGAAGCCTCCCCAGTCATCCCAGGCCAGGAAGATCGCCGTCGACTTCCACTCGGGGCCGCGCATGATCGTGTTGATCAGGTTCGTGACGTAGGCCTGGCCGGTCGCAAGGTTGGCCGGCGGGTGGTCGCTGTTGGCCTGGGTCGGCGCGATCCACGACACCGCCGGCAGCGTGCCATGCCTGGCTGCCCGGTAGAACGCCCGCAGGTTCCTGACGTCGTGCCTCTGGTGATCGGCCCTGACGTCGGTGAAGGCCGGCAGCGGGCTCCAGATCGACGGAGTGCTGGCACCCTGGGCCACGGGAGCGCAGCCAGCGGCGGTTTCGTCGGGGTTGCCATCGCAGTCGGGCTGGACCCCCTTCTGCACGTAGTAGGCCCAGGACAGATGGCGCGCATGCAGCAGGTAAGTCAGGTCCGTCCACGAGTAGATGCCGAGTTTCTGGCCCTCGCCGCCTCCCCCTCCCGCGCCGTGGGCGAGCAGCCGCTGGCGCTGGGCCGGGGTCAGGATCGTCAGGCAGGTACCGATCGCCTTGCGCTGGCGTTCGGAGATCCCGGATGGCCGCCGCAGGTGGCGCGGATTGACGCCGTGAGCTCGCACGCAGGCCCAGAACGCTGCGGAAAGGCGATGGCCGTGGCTGGAGCCGCGGCTATGGCTGGTGCTGCGGCTGTGACGGCCAGTGCCGCGATGGCTGTGACTCTGGCGAGGCGGCCCTGACTGGCCGCCGATGTAGCTGGTGCAGCTGCTCGGCTTCGCGTTCTTGCACTGCGCGGCCCAGCCGCTGACCAGAAACAGGTGGGCCGGCAGGCTCCACGACGCGACCGGCTCGAACATGTGGTCGTCCAGCGTGAAGTCCCTGGCGTAGGTCCAGTAGTTCGGGATCTCCCGTGCGTCGTGGTAGCCCATGACGTCAGGCGGGCCGGACGGCAGGCACACGCTGGGCGGCGGGTACGTCGCGCTGCAGCCGCGGTTGGCGGCCAGCTCGGCGGACCGGGCGAACCCGTTCATCTTGCCGCCGGCGATATCGGTGCGCGCGTCACTGGGGCTGTGCCCTCCGCCCCCGTTCACCAGGCTGGGATCGTGATACGGCCGGTCGCAGCCCTTGGTGCGGGGGTCGGGCACGCACACGGCAAACCGGCCGTTCTTCGCCGGAATGCCATCGGCCCCCGGATACGTGCCGAAGAACGAATCGAA
>DATKQH010000268.1:0-13524 GCA_035532775.1 Streptosporangiaceae bacterium | reverse complement strand
AGGATCCTGACGACGCTGGCGCGACCCGATCAGGGCCGTGCGCGGGTGGCCGGGATCGACGTGCTCAGGCAGCCCGGCCAGGTCAGGCCGGTGATCGGGTCGGTCAGCCAGCACACCGGCGCCGTCGGACTGCTGACCGGGCAGGAGAACCTGACCCTGCAGGGCAGCCTGTACGGGATGCGCCGGAAGGACCTGCGCCGGAGGGTCAGCGAACTGCTCGATCAGTTCGGGCTGGCCGAGGCGGCCAGGCGGCAGTCCCGCACCTACTCGGGCGGCATGCGGCGGCGGCTCGACATCGCCACCGTGCTGGTGCACCGGCCATCGGTCCTGTTCCTGGACGAGCCGACGACCGGGCTCGACCCCGAGGGGCGCGCCTCCCTGTGGGCCGTGCTGACCGACCTGGCCGCCGAGGCCGGGACGACCATCCTGGTGACGACTCACTACCTGGAAGAGGCCGACCAGTACGCGGCCAAGATCGCCATCGTGGACCAGGGGCGCGTCGTCGCCGAAGGGACAGCCGACCAGCTCAAGTCCGAGCTGGACGGTGACTCCGTCCTGCTCGAGGTCGACGACTCCTTCAGCGCCGAGCGGGTCAGGCTGGCTCTGGCCAGCGTTCCGCAGGTCCGGCAGGCGACGGCGGACGGCAGCGTCGTGCGTGCCCGCGTCGCCGACGGGCCACGGGCGCTGCCCGCTGTCCTGGCCGAAGTAGAGGTCAGCGGAGTGCCGGTCCTGTCCGTCCGCGTGGCCCGCCCGTCGCTGGACGACGTCTACCTGCACTATGCCGGCCGCTCATTCCATCAGGCAGAAAGGATCGCAGCGTGTTGACCCCCGATCGCACCCTCACAGAGTCAGGGCGCGGCCCCGCCACCCCTGACAGCCCCATGAACCACGAACACGGACGAGTCAGCTCCGAGCCCGGGTACGCCGGCTCCGTGCGCGGACACCGCGACCCGGAGCCCGGGCACGCCGGCCCGGTACGGCAGGCGTGGGTGATTCTCACCGCGCGCTACCTCCGCCAGCTCTACCGGGAGCCGATCGTCATCTTCATGACGCTGACCCAGCCCGTCATCTGGCTGCTGCTGTTCGGCGCGCTGTTTAAGAAGGTCGCCGAGATTCCCGGATTCGGCGGCGGCAACTACGTCACCTACCTGACCCCTGGTGTCGTGATCATGACCGCGATGTTCTCGGCGAGCTGGACCGGCATGGCCTACATCGAGGACATGCAGAACGGAGTGATGGACAGGTTCCTGACCGCGCCCGCCGCCCGCGGCGCGCTGACCGCTGCGATGCTCACCTACCAGGCGCTGACCACGGTGCTCCAGTCGGCGATCATCATCGCCATCGGCTGGGGCATCGGGGCAACCTTCCCCGGCGGCGCGGCCGGCATCGCGGCCCTGGTCGGCGTCTCCGTCCTGATCGCGGTCGCCATGGCCCGGGTCTCCAACTGGTTCGCCCTGCTGACCCGTCAGCGAAAGGCGCTGATCGGCGCGTCGACGACCCTGGTGCTGCCGCTGACCTTCCTGTCCGGTGCGTTCCTGTCGCTGCGGCTCGTTCCGGGCTGGATCGCCGACGTTGCCAGGTACAACCCGGTCAACTGGGCGGCCAGCGCGGGCCGGGTCGCGGTCGAAGCCCATCCGGCCTGGGCGACGGTCGGCTCCTACGCGGGCTTCCTCGCGCTGGCCGTCGTGATCACCGCGACGGCGGCACCAGGGCTTTCCGCTCCTACCAGCGGTCGATCTGACCGGGCAAGCCGTGACAGGCCTCCCGGCCGGCGGGCGGGACCAGCCACCACCGCTGTCCCCGCCCGCTGCTGACGACGTTCATAAGCGTGGCGGGCTGGCCGCGCTTACCGACGCAAGCCGCCACGATCGCGGACAGGCAGCCCGGCTGGCCGCGGCCACAGGGCATGTGACCAGCCAGCGCTGATCACGGCGGCACCCGCGATCAGCAGCAGCGCGCTGCGCCGGTACGCGCCGAGACCCATCAGCGCGTCGCCGGCCAGCCTGACGGCCTGCGCCGACAGCGGCATGTGGGCAAGGACATAACGACCGCGGCGGGTTCGCGACAGGCCGTCCAGGTCGGCCAGGCCAAGCACGGCAGCCGAGCCCGCGACCGGGACGATAACGCGCACGGCCACGGCCGCCGTCGGCCGTTCCCGCCACAGCAGGACATTCGAGACGACGGCCGCGGTGACGTCGGCGCCGATCTTGGCCGGGTGGACCTGATGAATCACCGCTCCGTCAGCAAGTCGCATGTGATCATTGTCCTCGCCCGGGGATCAGCTGCCCCGGCAAATCTCTGCAAATCGGCGATCTCGCATCCTCCAGGCGGCGCCTCCCCGGATCCGGCTAGCTCGGCCGGCGGATGACGACGGCCGCCCCGACAATCAGCGTGACGCCGATGAGCATGCCGCCCGCTCCAGTCGGGGCCGTGCGCTGACCGGGGGCCGCCGCACCGGTAGCAGCGGTCCAGGTTGGACAGTCCGGCGCAGGTCTGGAATTGCGGTTCAACTTTTGCCGGACTCGTCATCGTTCCTCCGCAGTGACCCCAGCCGCGGCCGAGCCGTCAGGCGGCGGGATTCCATTTCCATCATGCAGTAAGTCCGGCCAGGCTGCCATTACCCGCCCGGCAGTTTAGCTTCCTGCGGAAGCGCGTCGGCTAGGTCAGCGACTGGACCTCGGCCGTCAGGTCGCCTCCGGCGTCGCCGGTATTCATGACGCCGCGCGGCTCGATCAGCAGGACAGCGGTCTCGACGTCGGCGCTCGGGCAGTGCTCGGCGCCTCGCGGTACGACGTAAAGCTCACCCGGCGCGAGCACTATCTCGCGATCGCGCATCCGTATCAGCAACTGCCCGTCGATAACGAGGAAGAATTCGTCCGTATCGGCGTGGGAATGCCACGTGAACTCGCCCTGGAGCTTCACGACCTTGACGTCGTAGTCGTTGACCCCGGCAATTCTCTTCGGCGCCCAGTGCTCGCTGAAGCGCGCGAGCATCGCGCCGATATTCACAGCGTCCATGGCATGATCCTGGCAGAGAACTGGCCTGCGGGCCGGACGGTCGCGACGGATCTGCTGAAATGGGTTCATGTGCACCGCCGTGCTGAGCATCGAGCCTGGCCTGCCCGTGCTCCTGGCGGGCGTCAGGGACGAGCTCACCGACCGGGCATGGGAACCGCCGGACCGGCACTGGCCGCAGTACCCGGGACTGACCGGCGGCCGGGACCTGCTGGCCGGCGGGACCTGGCTCGCGGTCTCCGATCAGGACCGGCGGGTCGGCTGCGTGCTTAACGCCAACGGCAGGATGGCACCGGCGGCAACGCGCCGGTCCCGCGGCGGCCTGCCCTTGACTGCCGCCGCGGGCGAGCCGCTCGACCGGGACGCGCTAGCCGATGTCGACCCGTTCCATCTGCTCACCGCCGAGCCAGGACGGGCGATCATCCAGAGCTGGGACGGCTGCGAGCTGACCGAGCGGACGCTGCCGCCCGGCTTGCACGTCGTCGTGAATAGCGGCCTCGTAAGCGACCTGGCCGGCGGCGGACCGAGCGCCGCCCCCGCCGCCTCGCAGCGGCCGGAGCCGCCCCCGGACGATCGCGCTCCCGCAGCCCGTGCGCCGAACGGCCGCGAGCACGAGCTCGCCCGTATCGTGCATTTCCTGGAGCGGTTCAGGTCCGCTGCCCGGCCCGACCCTCGGCCCGCGCAGCCGGTTGCCGATGGCTGGGGTTCGTGGTTTCCGCTCGTCAACGGCGACGGCATCGGACCGGATGACCTCCGGGCGCTGATCGTCCGCCGCGACCTGGGCGGCCGCCGGACCTGGGGAACGACCTCCCTCTCGCTGGTCTGCCTGACCCCGGACACGGTCCGCTACGACTTCACCGGCCGGCCAGGCGACCCCGCCTCGTGGTACCGGGTGCTCTGAGCCGGTCAGCCCATCGACTTGGCGCCATCCAGGGCCTCCCTGATGATGTCGGCGTGCCCCGCGTGCTGCGAGGTCTCCGCGATGATGTGCAGCAGAACCCGCCTGGCCGACCAGGACGCGCCGGCCTCGAACCAGGGCGCCACCGGCAGCGGGTGCGCCGCGTCCAGGTCCGGCAGGGTGCGCACCAGCTCGTCGGTCTGGCTCGCGATCTGCTCGTACTGCTCGAGCAGGCTGGCCAGGGTCTCGCCGTCGGCCATCTGGAACGCGTGCGCCCAGGTGTCCGCCATCGTTGCCGGGTCGAACGACATGACGGACGGCCCCTCGACGATGAACCTGGCCCACTGGCGCTCGGTCACGGCGACATGCTTGATCAGACCGCCCAGGCACAGCTCGCTCACCGTCGTCCGCTTCGCCGCTTGCTCGTCGGTCAGGCCACGGGTCGGGTACCGCATGAAATGCCGCTGCTTGGCCAGGGAAGCCAGCAGATCGGCTCGCTCCCCGGTCACAGTCTGCGTCGCGCTCACAGTGCCTGCCTCTCCTTCGGACTCGCTGTCCTTCTCGGACTCGCTGCCCTAAGCGGGCTCTGCGTCCTTCTCGGACTCTGGTCCTTCGCCTTCTCGACTCTCTGCCTTCTGCTCCTAGCACGCTACGCCTGGGTACCGACAACGACGGAAGGCCGGGACGAACGCCACCACGGAAAACGCGGCGCTTTGCGGCAGGCGACCGGCGACGAGGATTGCGTGACGGCTGAAGGTGGTTGCGGGCTGGCATGGCATCAGTCGTGATCGCAGCCGAGTACGGCGGCCCGGAAGTACTGTCCGTGATCGACGAGCCGGCCGGCGAGCCCGGGCCCGGTGAAGCGCGGATGGAGGTCAGGGCCGCGGCCGTCAGCCCGGTGGACTACAAGGTCTATTCAGGAGCCTCCGGCCGTGCCCCGGCCAGCCTGCCGATGCGGCTTGGTTCCGAGGCGGCCGGGGTCATCACGCAGGCCACCCCCGGCCTCCGGGCTCGTGCTGACCGGGGCAACCGCCTGGCACGGGCTGGTCGCAACCGGCGTCAGCGACGGCGAAACGGTCCTCATCCACGGTGGCGCCGGGGGAGTGGGCATCATGGCGGTGCAGCTGGCCGTCGCCCGCGGCGCGACCGTGATCGCGACGGCCAGCCCGGCCAGGCATGAGTTCCTCCGCGAGCTGGGCGCCGTGCCGGTCGCGTACGGGCCCGGGCTCGCCGAGCGCGTCAGGGAGCTTGCTACCGGTGGCGTCGACGCGGCCCTTGACCCGGTCGGCACCGACGAGGCCGTCGACGTCTCGCTCGAGCTCGTCGCGGACAAGGCCAGGATCGCGGCGTTCGGGCGCGCTGGCCAGGCCGGGATCAAGGCGCTCGGCGGCGGCACCAGGCGCCGACCCGGGCACCGGGCTCAGGATGGCGGCCAGGGTTGACCTCGCGAACCTAGCTGACCAGGGGAGGGGAGACTCCGCGTGTTCATCGCAGAGACGTTCCCGCTGGCGAAGGCGGCCGACGCGCACCGTGCCATCATGACCGGGCACACGAGACCGCCGAGTCGTGGCAGGAGCACTACGACAGCTACGTCGCGGCCGGGATGCCGTCCGGCGCCTTCGTCCCCCGGCGCCTTCGTCCCCGGCGGCAGCTGACGCGGCGGGCCGCACGCGGCCCCCGGTCGGACTAGGTTCGGGCGGTCAGCTGTCCGGTTCAACGGGAAGATCTTCACGATGTTGGTACGGGGCCAGCTTGTGCTCAAGCTCCCCGAGGAACGAGTCAACGTCCTGATCGAGGCCGGCCACGGCGAGCGGTTCGACGCGAACAAGGGGAAACCCATGCGGGAGTGGCTGAGCCTGGACCCGTGCAGCGACGAGCCATGGCTGCCCTTGGCGCGGGAGGCGCTCAGCTTCGCCAGGTCCTCGGAGAAGGCCGGGATGGTCACGCTCGGCTTCACTCACAGCCCGGCGTGACCGCTAGCGGCCGACAACATCACAGCAGGGCCAGGCTCGCTGTCACCGCGTCGATCTGCTCCGCCTCGGCCGGGCCGATGGCGCAGCAGGTCAAGGTGCCCGCCGTCACCTGGGTGCGGCCCGCGTCATGGACAAGCTCGACCGGTAGTCCCGCTAGCCGTGCCCGCCGCACGATGTCCTCCAGATGCTCTGCCGAGGTCGCCTTGAGTACGACCTTCGGCTGCCCGTCATCCAGCCACCGGTAGAAGACCGCTCCGCCGAGACTGGCCAGTGTCCCGGCGACCGCGGCATGCGCGACCTGGGCGGCGATCTTGCCGCGGCCCATGTCGAGATCGGTCCTGACCACCAGCGCGAGCTTCATCGGCACGGCAACACCGTATGCCCGCGGCCCGGCATCCCGCCCGGGGCCTCCAGGCCGCCAGCCCGGCCCTCAGTCAAGGATGAGGCGCAGCCGGCGGTAGTCGGGATCGGCCCGGCACCGGCTCGCCAGGGCATCGAGATCGTCTCCGGCCCACAGCACTCGGCCGGTCAGCTCATCCGCGGCGCCGCTGGCTATCGCCTCCACGAGCTCGGCGGCGGAACGCCGTCGCCCCCTCGCTGCTCGGCCCTTGGACCGAACCCAGGCAGCCACGTGCGGCCCTGCTCACTCCACGCCAGCATCTCGGTCATCGGCGTCCGGGCGAACCCGGGAAGGTCGACGGCTACCGCCTGCTACCACGCGCTGGGATCGGCAGACCATCCAGGCCTCGCCTCATCGCCCAGGCTGGTCAGGTCGTCACTCTGCCGCGCGATCCCGGCCACGGCAGCACCTAGACCGGACAGGTGAATCGCCACCTCCCGACCGATCCCGCGGCTGGCGCCGGTGATGACAGCTACCTGACCGGCAAGCGACTGCGACGACATGCTCACCATGATGGTCTCGTCCACGACGAGGAGCTAGCGTTCCGGCCGTGGCCAGAGCGCGCAGCCGCGAACGCGCGACCGGTATCGTGAGGCTACGTGACGACCAGCCCCGTGACTACGAGCACTGCCGGAATCCCGATGCGGCTGTTCAACACCCTGACCCGCGAGGTCGCCGACTTCGTGCCGGCCAACCCGCCTGCGGTCGGGATGTATTCGTGCGGGCCAACGGTCTATGCGGACCAGCACATCGGCAACATGCGCGCCTACGTCTTCGCCGACACGCTGAAACGGGCTCTGGACTGGAAGGGCTTCCGCGTCCGTCACGTCATCAACATCACCGACGTCGGGCACCTCACCTCCGACGCCGACGAGGGCGACGACAAGCTGGAGGTGGCGGCCCGCCGCGAGCACCGGAACGCGTGGGAGATCGCCGGGCAGTACACCAGGGACTTCAAGGCCGACCTCGAGCGGCTGCAAATCATCGAGCCCGACGTCTGGTGCAAGGCGACCGACCATATCCCCGAGATGATCAGGTTCGCCGAGGTACTCGATGCGGGCGGCTGGTGCTACCGGCTTCCGTCCGGCTTGTATTTCGACACCTCGAAGGACAGCGACTACGGCAAGCTGGCCCGGCTTGACCTGGCCGGCCAGCAGGCTGGCGCGCGCGTGGAGGTCGTGGAGGGCAAGCGGAGCCACAGTGACTTCGCGGTCTGGCGTACGTCAGCGCCCGGCGAGAACCGCCAGATGGAGTGGGACTCCCCGTGGGGCAGGGGAGCGCCTGGCTGGCACCTGGAGTGCTCGGTGATGTCGATCGAGTACCTCGGCAGGCACTTCGACATCCACACCGGCGGCGTGGACCACATCCCGGTGCACCACACCAACGAGATCGCGCAGAGCGAGGCATATCTCGCCGATGGCCAGCCGTGGGTCAGGTGGTGGCTGCACGGCGAGTTCATCAATCTGCGCGGAGCGAAGATCTCCAAGTCGACCGGCGGCGGCGTCCTGGTCACGGACCTGATCGACCGCGGCTACCACCCGCTGGTCTACCGGTACCTGCTGCTTCAGGCGCACTACCGCAGCCAGACCGAGTTCAGCTGGGAAGCGATGGACAGCGCGCGGGCTGGCCTCCGGCGGCTGCTCGACCGCTTCGCGGCAGCCAGGTCGGAGCCGGCCGAGCGGCTCGGCTCCGCGGCGGCCGAGCACCTCGAAGCGTTCGACCGGGCGATCAGCGATGACCTGAACACGCCCAGGGCCGTCGCCGCGGTCGTCGCGGCGTCGCGGGACGACCGCCTCACCGACGGTGAACTCACCGCCGTCGCGCGCGAGTTCGACGCTGTGCTCGCCATCGGAGTCGCCGATCTGTCGCCCGCCGACCTCGATCTCAAGCGCAGCGATGTCGCGATCACCGACGAGGAGGTGGAAACGCTCGTCGCCGAGCGGAACGCCGCCCGAGCTGCCAGAGACTTCGCCAGGTCCGACCAGATCCGCGACCAGCTGGCCAGCGTCGGGGTGACAGTGGAGGACCAGCCGGGCGGCGTGTCCACGTGGCGCTGGACCTGATCCGTTCCGACCCGCCGGCCGATCAGGTGCGGCGGATCACCTTCGTGCCGTTCCTGCCCGACGGGCGCTGCGTCCTCGTCGAGGGGCCAGCCGGACCCGGCCTGCCCTCAGGCGAGGTCCGGGACGGCGAGGACTACCTGCTCGACACCGTGCTCCGAGTACCGCTGGAGACGGCCGGCTTCCGCTATCAGCGGTTCCGCCCGTTCGGGCAGGCAGGTCACCACCTGTACGCCTGGATCGAGGGTGGCCCCCTACGCGGGCGGCCGCCCGCACACCAGCGCGGTGCTGAGCGCCACGATAGCCGAGGCGACTCTGGCCGCTTACCGGCGTCGCGGCTTCGGCAGTGCCGTCACTCTCGCCGCGCTGCGGGCCGCCCGCGACGACGGCTACGCCGTCGCCGTCCTGCAGGCCTCGGCCGACGGCGAGCGCGTCTACCAGCGCCTCGGCTTCCGAGCGTGCGGCTTGTTCACCGGGTACGCCATTCCGGGATCGCACGCGGGGCCTTCGGCCCTGCCGGAGTGAGCCCAGCGCGGGCGGCGCTGCGGGTACGGGCTCGGTGTTCCGGATCACGGCGATGACCACAGCTCAGCCCGGGAGCGCAGGATCTGCTCCACAGCCCGCACGAAGCCAGTGAGCTGGTCCGGCGTGAGGGCCAGGCTCAGGGCCAGGTAGCCGCGCGGCGCGATGTAATATCCGTGCTCGAGCAGGTCGAGGAAGAGCAGCTCGAGCAGCCGCGGGTCGCTCGAGCTCAGGTCACTGCGGCTGCGGATCTGAGCTGTGGTCGCGTGGACCGCGAGGATGCTGCCGACCCCGGTGGCCTGGAACGGGGCGCCGGCGGCGCGGAAGGTGCGCGTCAGTTCCTCGCGCAGCTCGTCACCCCGGGCGGTGTGCCGCTCGGCGACCTCGGGCGGGTAGACCTTCGTGAGCCCGGCGTGGCCCGCCGCCATGGACGCGACGTTGTTGTTGAAGGTGCCGGCATGCGGCAGCGCCTCCGGTCTGGCCGGGTCGAAGAGGCTCATCACGTCGGCGCGGCCGCCGAAGGCACCGAACGAGGAACCGCCGCCGATGTACTTGCCCAGCGTGGTCAGGTCGGGCGTGATCCCGAGCTGCCCCTGCAGGCCGCCTGAGCCGGTCCGGGAGGTCATCACCTCATCGAAGATCAGCAGGGCACCGATCTGCCGCGTCGTCTCACGCAGCGCCGACAGGAACTCGCGCTCCCCGGGAATGCAGCCGCCGGAGCCGAGCATCGGCTCCACGAGGACGCACGCGACGGTGCCGGCCTGTCCGCGCAGCAGCTCCCTCGCCGCTGGCGCGTCGTTGTACTCGGCCAGCAGCACGTCATACGGCGCGTTCACCGGCGACCGCCCGGCCGTGAAGCTCAGCAGCCCGCCGTGGTATCCGCCGCGGAAGACCAGCACCTGGTCCCGGCCGGTGAACGCGCGGGCGGCCGACAGAGCCATCAGGTTGGCCTCGGTGCCCGAGTTGGTGAACCGGACGCGCTCGATCGAAGCGAACCGCGCGCAGACCGCCTCGGCGAGGTCGACCTCGTACCTGGTATGCGCACCCCGGCTGACTCCCTCGTGCAGCGCGCTGACCATCGCCTCGATGACGACCGGGTTCGAGTGCCCGTAGAGCCCGGCGGAGTACTCGCCGAGGAGGTCGACGTACTGATGGCCGTCGACGTCGTCGAGTACGGCATCCCAGGCCCGCGCGATCCGCAGCGGGAATGGCCGGTGATACAGCACCGACCTGGTATTGCCGCCGGGCAGGAATGCCTGCGCCCGGGCGTGCAGCGCCGATGTCAGCGGGCGGCGGGCCGCGTAGCCTGCCCGCGCCTGAGCGACCGCCTCGCTCACCGCATCTGATTGCTTCCGCGTCGCCGCCTCGGACATCCGTCAGCTCTCCCGTCCGGAGTAGATTGCGAATAGTGAAAAAGCTCATCGAGATTCTCGTCTGCTTCATCCACCCGCTCGCGGTCGTGCTCATCTGGATCGACCTCGCGACCCGCTCTGATCTGGCGACCGGTCCGAAGGTGGCCTGGGCGATTCTCAGCATCATCCCGCTGGTGCCGTTCGTCTACGTGCTCACCAGCGGCGACCTCTGGTAAGCCCGCCGGTGGTCAGCCTGCCCGGGGCGCAGCGCCGACCCGGCTCAGGTCGTCCAGGTCAGCCTGGCCGATCCGGTCAAGCAAGCTCACGGCCGCGCAGTTCGCGCGCACTTGCTCGGCGCTGGTCGCCCCGAACAGCACGCTGGCGACCGCCGGGCTGGCGAGCGGGAAGGCCAGTGCCAGCGCGGCCGGGCTCGTCTCCAGCCGGTCAGCCAGGCCGGCCAGTTCGCCGACGGCTGCGATCGCCGACCCGCGGCTGGTCCAGCGTTCCCGCCGCGCGGCCGGCCGCCCGCTGGTCACGGTACTTTCCCCTCACGATGCCGCCATCCACGCAGAACGAGGCGACGACCCGAGTCGCCCGTCGCGAGCGGAGCCAGGCCGGTCTCGTCGTTGTAGCGCGCATCGTCGAAGAAGCTGATGCCCGCGTCGCGGGCAGCGCGCAGGATTGCGATGCCGGTCTCGGCCGGGAGCCGCTCGTACGTGCGCCACGAGCCAAGCGACAGGGCCGACACGTCGATTGCTGACGAGCCGAGCGGCCGGGGGTCGAGGTATCCGGCTGGCATTCAGCCTCCTGTCGTTGACGCGCGCTAGCCCGATGCTACGGCCCGTCGAGAACGCGCTCCGCGGCTGTGCCGCCGCTCGCCGCCTAGTAGCGCAGCGAGCCTTCACCGGGCGGACCGCGGCCGTTCACCCCCGGTGAACCGCCGGGGCAAACGCTGCCGTCATCATAGAAGTAGCACGAATTCCGCTCGAAGCGATTAATTACGGGGGCTAGCTCCATGCTGACCGGCCGCAACGCGGCACCACTCGTCCATCGTCCGGATTCAGCAGGGGCTCCCGCACCCGAGCAGATACACCTCCAGTTCGGCGCCGATGCCGCCTCGCAGGTCGCTGTCTCCTGGGCCGCGCCCGCCGCCGTGGCCCGGCCGCGCCTGCGGGTGGGGCCGGCCGGGGGGGCTGCCTCGCCAGCCGCCGGCAGCCAGGTGCAGGCCGACGAGCGGGTCTACACCGACGCGCTGACCGGCGAGACCGTCTTCACCTATCACGCCAGCATCGGCTCGCTCGAGCCAGGCACGCAGTATGCCTACGAGGTGCTGCATGACGGCTCGCCGCCCGCGGCGGGCACCTTCAGGACCGGGCCGCGCGGCCGGTCCGGCCCGTTCCGTTTCACTAGCTTCGGCGACCAGTCCGTCCCCGGGCCGGTTGGCCTGGGCTACGGGCCGAACTCGGTGAACGCGCGCTACGTGGTGGACGCTGTTGACCGGCTCGATCCGCTCTTTCACCTGCTCAATGGCGACCTGTGCTACGCCAATGCCAGCGACCAGCCGGTCGCGACCTGGACCTCCTATTTCGGCAACATCGCCCGCTCGGCACGGTACCGGCCCTGGATGCCCACTCCGGGCAACCATGAGAACGAGGCGGGAAACGGGCCGCAGGGGTACCTGTCGTACCTGACCAGATTCGACCTGCCCGGCAATGGCACACCGGCATTCCGCGGCAACTGGTACGCCTTCACGGCCGGGCCGGTGCGGGTCCTCGCGCTCAATAACGACGACGTCTGCCTGCAGGACGGCGGATTCAGCGGCCTGCGCCGCGACAACGCGCCCGGCTACCGCGCCCTCGGGTTCGACCCTTACCTCCATGGCTACAGCGGAGGCCTGCAGCGCCAGTGGCTGGAGCGGGAACTCGCCGCCGCCCGGCAGGACGAGGACATCGACTGGATCGTCGTGTTCATGCACCAGGTGGCCATGTCCTCGGCCCATTTCAACGGCGCCGACCTAGGGATCAGGCAGCAATGGCTGCCGCTGTTCGACACCTATGGCGTCGACCTGGTCCTGTCCGGGCATGAGCACCATTTTGAGCGGTCGTACCCGGTGCGGGGCGTGCTGCCGGGCAGCTCGCTGCTGACCCCTGAGCCGGTCCGCCGGGCCGCCGGCCGGCGCAGGGGCGCAGCGGAGATCGATACCAGGTACGGCACCGTACACCTGACCATCGGCGGCGGAGGTCACCCCTACCAGCCGCCGGCCAGACGCCGGCACGATCCGCACGAGGGCATCGTCATCGCCGGCGTCGGGACGGGCAGCCCGCAGGTCCAGCGCCGGTCGGTGATCGAGACCGAGCCGGCGATCTGGTCTGCCTATCGCGACCAGAAGACGCCGTTCGGCTTCGCCTCTTTCGACGTCGCCCCGGTCGAGCCGGGCGGCATGACCTCGATCACGGTCACCTACTGGGGAGCCGCGGCGGGCTCGCCGGCCTACCGTCCGCGCGACCGGGTCGTGCTCCGCAAGCCGCTCAGGGCGGGATGGCAGCAGGCCGGCGAGCTGGCCGGGACCCGTCCCTCGCGCTTGCGCTAGGCCGGCCGGGAAACCGCTTGCGCGAGCTGCTCGGCGATCAGTGTCCAGCCGTGCGCGTGCTGATCAGCCAGGCCAGACGGCAGCAGCGCGTGCTCGATGGTCAGCACCGACGCGTCGGCACCATCGGGCTCGATCGTCACCGTCACGACGCCGACGCCGTGCGCAGGTTCGAGGCGGTGTACCAGCCCGAGCTGGCGAGCGGACCTGTGACCTTCACGAACTACGTGCAGATCGCGACCAGCAACCGAGGCTAGCGGCCGGGCGATCGTCCACAATGGATCCGTGATCGACATCAGCCCTGAGCGATTCGAGGACATGGTCGTCACGGCGCTGGACGGGCTGCCCGACGAGCTCGGCCGGCTGATGCGCAACGTCGCCGTGATGGTGGAACACGGCCAGGGTCCGCCCGGCCTGCTCGGCCTGTACGAGGGAGTGCCTCTCACCAGCAGGAGCACCCAGTACGCGGGGGTGCTTCCCGACCGCATCACCATCTACCGCCAGGCGATCTGCGCGACCTGCTGGTCGGAGTTCGAAGTCGAGGAGCAGGTACGCAAGACCGTCGTCCACGAGGTGGCGCATCACTTCGGCATCACCGACGACCGCCTGCGCGACCTCGGCTGGTAAGCCTCAGGCCTGCCGCAGCCAGTCCCGCCGGCTGATCGCGTACTCGAGGTCGCCGTGCTCGGCGCCCTCGGGGTACTCCGGCCAGCACAC
>DATKQH010000267.1:0-49472 GCA_035532775.1 Streptosporangiaceae bacterium | reverse complement strand
GTGATCAGGAAGAAGCCGACACTCTGGAGCGCCGCGTCGACCTGCGCCGCGACACTGCCGCGAGCGGTCTCGTTTCCGCTTAGCCAGGGTGCGAGGTCGATCACGGGAACTGACGATTGCATGATCCGGCTCCGATGTCGTCGCAAGGTGGCCACGGGCGGTCGGGATGGAGCATCGACCTGCCGCGGCTGACTCAGTACACCAGCGATGTCAGCAGCTCGTCCAGAATGCACTGCGGCAGTCCGCCTGCCGGCACGGTGGCGGTGGCGGTCGCGCTGGTCCGGAACCTGCCGCAGGGCTCGGATGCTGTGGCACACCACCCGGCCACGGTGGTAACTGCCTGCCCGGTACAGCTGGCTGGCCTGGGCTCGAGCGCGGCCCACCTGCTCAGCGAACCCCAGGGGGCGCCCTCCCGGACCCTCCACAAGGGCGAGCATCCGTAGTCATGAGTCCAGCAGCCGGCCGGCGAGGCACCGGGCTACCTCGATCGGGCTGGGCTGGCTACCCTCGTGCAGGCCCAGCAATATGCCGTGGCGCGCCAGGCGCGCCACGGCGCAGCGGTCGCGACGTTATGGCGTCACAGTGTTCTGAAATGCCAGTGCCTGCCCGCGTCGCGGGTGACGCCAATCTGTCCGTAGCCAGAGAACATATCGGCCGGCCCGTACACGACCCAGGCGACCCGCTTGCTGACGTATGTGATGTCGTTGAAGCCGGCACCGCCATCGCCCGAGCCGATGATCATGTGCCAGGTTGTGCCAGTGGTGTCGTTGATGTAAATGAACGAGCCATCCGACCACGAATCCACCGCCAGGTTTCCTGACGACGAGACGGTCAGCCAGGCCTGGATACCGAACGCGCCCATCGTGCCGGCATAGGTGTCGGTCTTGCCGGTATTGGCCGACCGGTAGACGGCCTTCGCGGCCTTGCTGAAGCCGGGATTGCCGTCACACAGGAAGGCGACCTTGGTCGCCGAATACGGGGCGGCCTGGATCAGGTTGTAGAGCTCGGCTGAGCTGCACGGATCACGCCTGGCCGCGAAGTGGACTCCGCCGTCGGTGCTTGCGTACAGCTGGGCGGAGCCGCGCTCGACGCGAGGATTGACGACGTAGACGGTGCTCCCGTAGGCCGCCACGTTGGCTGAGACGTCGATGTGCAGTTTCAGCGGCATGCGCGTCCACGACGTGCCGGCCTGATTGGTCCGCCATGCGCTGAGCGGCTGAGAATTGCAGATTCCCATCCCGTAGCCGCAAGGCGAGACGATGGCATACGCGGCCGTCGAGGTGACAGCAAGATCGAGCACTTGCTTGCCGTGACCGGGAATCGGCATCGACCGCCAGGTCTTGCCGCCGTTAGAGCTGCGGAACAGGCCCGGCGCGAAGGCCCAGCCGACCTTGCTGGTAGCGAACCGGATCTCCGTTATACCCCTTTCAGTGAGCCCGAGCTTGGGGATGGGCGCCTGGATTGTTCCGATTAGCCGCCAGGTCGCGCCCCCGTTCGTCGTGCCGACGACCTGCGAGTCCGGGCACGTGCCCTTGCCCTGCGCGCATGCCTGAGCACCAAGGACCCAGCCCCGCTGCGGCGACGTCCAGGTAATTGAGTTAGCGATAAAACCCTTCGGGACCGGCATCACATGCGCCGCCGACGCAGAGGCTGAGGCTGAGGCTGAGGCACCGATCAGGGTGCAAGGGATGGCAGCTGCGCCGACGAAGATGCTGGCACGGCTGATGCCGCGCATAGCACGTGAAGCGAATTTCATTACCGTGCCTTCCTGGCTGTGGCCTATGCCGTAGCTAGGACGTCGCTGCGCCCGTGGAGGTTGTAACGATCTGACGCGCGAGCTGCCGGGCCTGCCGGCGGCGGATGTGCATGTTGCCGTAGATGCTCCGGTCCAGGCCGAAGAACCAGAGCCCGGGGTGCACCGGCGAGGACATCGCGCCGGTAAACGGCGGCATGCCGGACGTATCAAGTTCCACCTGCTGACCGACGAACCGGTCCAGATCGGGGCGATACCCGGTTGCGCAGATCACCACATCGGGCGCGCAGATCTGCGAGCGCGGGTAGCCCAGCTTGCTGAGGTCGCCGAAGACCAGCCGTTGCAGGATCCGCAGGTTGGTGTCCTGGCTGCGCGGCGGCAGGTACCTCGCCGCGAGGCTGACCGGGTGCATCGGAACGCCTGCGACCCGCAGCGGCGTGATGTTCATGCCAGAGCGCGCCCGCGCAGTGCCCGAACCGGGTGCCGCTCAAGTCTGGCCTGGATGGTGGTCGTTCGGCCGGTTCCGTTATCCGATTGTTGACTAGTTTCGCCCGTATCTATGTCGAATCAACGAGATGCTGGGGTTAGCGTGGACGTGCAGCAAGAGTTCCGTTATGTCGGCTAGTGTTGCCTTCGCGGTAACCGGTTGAGAGGCCCTGACGAGGTGGCGAATTGATCCGGCCTGATCAGATGACGGACATCTCCCGCCGGTCCGTTCTCCAGATGAGCGGCATCGCCATCGCGGGGGCGGCCGTCGCGCCGGGGACAGGATCGCACAGACGCATCGCCTTCGGCGTCAACCGGAACTACTACGAGTCGTTCACCGCGGCCGTGCACGGCACGCGAGCCGTCCGGATCTATTACGACGCCGAGAACGTCTTCCCTGAGGTATGGCCTGATCGCCTGCCCGGCGCCTGGGCCACGCTCTCTATCCGGCCACATCCGCTTGACCTGCTCAGGGGGACGCTCGACAGCCAGATCACGAACCTGCTGGATTCAGCACCCGCGCACGCAGAGCTGTCGATCTGGCACGAAGCCGGGCCAGGTAACCCACTCGGCTACCCGCAATACATCAACGCCGACAGCATGTCCCTCATGCACGCCCACATGCAGAACCTGTGCCGGGGGACGAATGTCCGTTACGGCTCGATTATCTGCGGCCCGGCCAACCAGCGCGAGGCCTGGCTCGGCCGCAACCTGGACTGGTACGGAGTCGACCAATATGACAACTCGCGCTTCCACAACCCTGACGGCACCCTGAACCAGGCGAAGGTGTACCGGAGGATGGACGCGAACCTGGCCACGTGGCGCAAGGTCGCTGGCAGGCAGCACCCGTCCATCCGGCTCTGCGAGACCAACAGCCCGCTCGACTCACATCGGGGGCACTGGTTCTCCCTGATGGCAGCGTGGATGGCCCGCAACAACGGCCACCGCATCCTGACCTACTGGAACTCCGTGCACGGCAAGGCCACGGGTGGCCTGTCAGGTCCCTGGCCGCCGAGCGATCAGGTTGTGTCGCACCTGAACTACCTCGTGAAGACATATGGCTGAAGCGAAGGCCACCACGAGGGCGAAGGCCCCTTCAGCATCTACGAGCCGCGCGCTGCCCGTAGTGGTCATATCTGACTTAGACTATCGAATTCAGCGTTTCGCGCCGCTCCGAGAAATGCGCGCCATTCGTCCGGTGTAAATCGCAGAACAGGGCCTTCGGCGTCCTTGCTGTCCCGAACACCGATCGCGCCGCCGGGCAGGCTCGCCACCTCGACGCAGTTGCCGTTGGAGAAGCTCAGGGAACTCTTGATCCAGCGCGGAGCTGAACCCGGCGTTCCCGGGCGATCTCCGGGCGTAAGTCTGCTCACGTCCTTACTTCGCTAAATGTGGTGTGTTTCTGGCCCGGAGCGAATGAGTGCGTAGAGTACCCAACCACGTGCTTTGGGGTATTTATTGGAGCCTCTGCGCTTGGGACTCAAGTTCATTCCTGAGCCCTGATTGCCGTGATGATACTCCCGGTGCGGCTGTTTACGGCGCATCCTTTAGTGCCGGAGGTAATGGTCCTCAGCACCCGGACTCGTGCCGACGACAATCCCCCGTGCCTCAAGCCGTTCGAGGTCAGCGTGCGATATGCCGGCCCCAAGCAGAACGGCGTGGTTATGCTCGCCTGGGAACGGTGCCGCGCGTGGCGCAGGCAGCCGCAGACCTGGCACGTCCAGCCAGCGCCCTGGGCCCACCTCGGTGACGCCTGACTCGTCCTGCAGGATGACCGCCAGCAGGCCGTGCCGGGCGAGTTGCACGTCGCCGGCGAGTTCATGCGCCTGACGCGCGCGAACTGCGGGGACCCCCGCACCGAACGCTCGCCGGAGAACTTCAGCGACGGGCAGCCGGCGTACTCCTGCGGCGATGGCGATGACCGCACCGTCGGCTGGCCCCTCGCCCGTCGGCATCCCGGCGGCTGCCGTCGTCAGGCCCGCTCGGGCGAGGGCGGAGAAGTCATCCGGCCATCGGCCGCCGAATCGCACCCACCCGTCAGCAGCTCGGTAAAGGTGGTTGAGCGGATCGGGGCCAGCGAAGTCCCGGCCGCCGTCGGGTCGTGGCGGGCGGTCGGCGAACTGCACGAGATGTTCGGACTGCACCAGGCAGGCGGATGCGCACAGCGTGACGCTCACTCGCTGACCCCGCCCGATTTCTTCGCGTGCGTACAGCGCGGCGCAGGCGCCGAGCGCACCGAGCCCGGCAGCGATGACATCATTGATCGGCACCGTGAGGAACACGGGGCTGTTCGCCTCGTCTGAACCGCCCTGCGACCGCATGATGCCGCTCATAGCCTGCACAACCGGGTCGAAGCCCGGCCGGCTACCTGATGGCCCGGTGTCGCCGAACGCGCTCACCGAGACGCTCGTGACGGCTGGATTGACCTCTGCGAGGGCCTCGCGGTCGAGGCGCAGCCGTTGCAGGACGCCGGGGCGATAATTGTCCACGACCACGTCGGCGGTGCGGACCAGCTGCAGGAAGACGTCCCGGCCGCCACGAGCGAGATCGATCATCAGGCCGCGCTGGTCACGGTTGTAGACGGGAAAGCCGACGCCACCACGGCCGGCATGGGCGACACGATACTCATCGCCGCGCGGCGGCCTCTCGACCTTCAGCACGTCAGCGCCGAGCTCGCCGAGGAGCGTCGCAAGATATGGCCCGGCGATTACCGTCCCGAGATCCAGGACGCGCATCCCGCCAAGGGGCAGCCCGGCCCGAAGCCGCCGGCCCGATCTCTCGACCCGGCGCGGCGTGCGGAAGGCAAGATCAGCTATGTCCGCGTGCCGTGTGGGTGCGGCGTGCCGCACCGAGGCCGGAGTCTCGGAAAGCCCGATAAACACTCCCGGCATCACGACCTGCTCGCCCGCGTCGTTGCGGACCTGGATTCGGAGCCCCATCGCCCGGATCTGGTCGTGGGCAAGCCACCCGTCCGTTCCGAGCACCCTGGCCACGGGTACGTCAGCCGCTTCGAGTACGTCCGCCCACTCGGCTCTGGGTCGTTGCAAGAAGATCCGGTCGAGTTCGGCGCTGATCCATTCCACGTTCTCCGGCAGGCGCACCCTGGCCGGATCTCCGTCGACCCGAGGATCGGCGAGCACCTGCCCGGCGCCCACCGCCGTCAGGCCCCGCTGGATGAACGCATCCGTGAACGCACCGAAGAACAGCCAATTCCCGTCGCTGCACCGGTAGCACCGGTAATTGGGCAGCGCACCGCCAGGCCCGCCAGGGCGATGCAGGTGCGGCTCGTCACGCCGGATCGCGAAGCTTCCGGGCGACACCAGCACTCCGCCGTGCGCGCCGCCCGCGACGATTACCCGTCCCGCCTGGCGACCGCGACGCA
Organism: Streptosporangiaceae bacterium; assembly: GCA_035532775.1. GTDB lineage: Bacteria > Actinomycetota > Actinomycetes > Streptosporangiales > Streptosporangiaceae > Chersky-822. Next base: position 43,851 of record DATKQH010000267.1, on the reverse strand, counting down.
TGCCAAGGATCACCGCTATCGCGGCCGTCGCAGCCCAGATTCCCTGCATGTACGAGGCCAGCGGCAACAGGCAATCGACTGGTACGTCGTCATACGACGCCTGGCTCCAGGCATGGCCAAGCCAGGCAGAGACGAGGCCCGCGGACTCCCCTCGGCTCGCCCACGGTGTATCGCCGAGCAGGTACGGGGGCATGACGACCCAGACGGCCGCCGGACCTGGTGCCAGCCCGCGCACGCCAAGATCCGCATAGCCGACGCCGTCGCCCATCGTGCCGACCAGGACGATATCGGCACTATCCACGAGCCGGCAGAGGGCATCCGGGTCCGCGGCCAGGGACGGGTCACACACGGCTGACCGCTTGTTGCGGTCCCAGACATGCAGGCCAGGTTCAGCCGTCGAGGGCCCTCCAGCGGGCGGACAGATCTTGATGACCTCCGCGCCGAGGTCGCCGAGCAGCATGCCGGCTACGGGACCGGCGAGCCCGGAGGTGAGGTCGAGCACACGGACGCCGTCAAGAGCCCCGTGCGGTTCGCGTGGCTCCAGATCCAAGGTCGTCAGCTCCCGCCGAGCTGCTTGCGAACGGCCCGGAATCCCTCCCATGTGGCTGCGAGAATGCGGTCGACGTCGTGCTCGGTATGAGCAGCTGAAATGAACCAGTTGTGCCTCGGGTGCAGGATGACTCCATGCGCCGCGGCTGCCCCGCTGAAGACACGTGCCCGGGCGAAGTCGTCGTCGTCTTCGAACTTAAGGTTCGGCATCTGGACCGGGCCTGTCTGCCGGATCGGCAGCCCCGCATCGGCAGCCTGGCGCTCGATTCCGGCCCGCAGCAACGTCCCGATGTGCACCATCGTCGGGATTGCGCCCTCCTCCCTGATCGCCGTGATCGTGGCGATCGCCGCGGCCATGGGGCAGGCCTGGAACCAGAACGATCCGGTGACGAAGATGCGGGAGGCAGCCTCGCTGTAGCTGGCCGACCCGAGGGCCGCGGCGAGCGGGTACCCGTTGCCGATCGCCTTGCTCCAGGCGCTCAGGTCGGGTGCCACGCCAATCGGCTCCCAGCTGCCGCCGTCGTTCAGCCGGAAACCGGCCCGGACCTCGTCGATGACGAGCGCGGCGCCGATCCGGTCACACAGGGCTCGCAACTGCCGCGCGAACTCGGGCTCGACCAGTTCCTGGTCGAAGCCTGCGTCGTGCTTGAAGGGCGACACGATGATCGCCGCGACGTCGCCGCCGGCCTCGGCAACGGCTTTCTCCACGCTTGCGATGTCGTTGTACACGTAGTAGCCGATGTTGGCCCGATCCTCAGGCGTCACGCCGTCCAGCCGGATGGTGCACCACGGTGCCGAGCCGTGGTAGGCGCCCGCCGCAGCGAGCACCTTATTACGGCCGGTTGCGGCACGGGCGACCATCAGGCAGATGGTGGTGGCGTCGGTCCCGTTCTTGGCGAACATCGCCCAGTCGGCATGTGCCACCCGATCGACGAGCAGTTCCGCTGCCTCGACCATGCAGGCCGCAGGTCCTGCCTGGGTGTCGCCCTCCGCGAGCTGAGCGGCGACTGCGCGCTCGACCTTCGGGTGCTGGTGCCCCAGGATTACCGGACCGAAGCTGCACATGAGGTCCACGTACTCGTTGCCGTCCACGTCCCAGACGTGCGCACCTTGCGATCGCTGGTAGAACTGCGGGTACTCCGGCGGCAGAGCGTTCGCGCTGAGGTGCCCGTACATTCCGCCGGGAATCACCGACCTGGCGCGCTCGCGCAGCGCGGCATCCATCACGCGGGTCCGGCTCTGGTTCACAACCTTGGTCACGACGCGGGCTCCTCAGCGTTCTAGTAGTTGCCGGGCAACGGATTCGATCCCCGCCTCGTCCAGCCGGTAGTGGGCATACAAGGCGGCTGGCGGACCCAGGACGACGTGCTCATCGGGAACGCCGTGCCTGGTGAATTTCGTGGCCAGCCCAGCGTCCGCGAGGGTCTCGGCGACCGCGGATCCGAGCCCGCCCGTGATGTTGTGCTCTTCGACAGTGAGTACCGCGGCTGTCTCCCGGGCGGCCGCCACGATCTCGTTCCTGTCCAGCGGGTGGATGGTATGCATGTCGATGACCCGCACGGAGATCCCGGCGGCGGCGAGCCCGCGGGCAGCGCCGAGGCAGGCATGTACCTCCGAGCCGGTCGCGATGATCGCCAGATCGGAACCTTCCCGCAGCCGGATGGCCCGGCCGATCTGAAAGTCGGCCGGCGGCTCGGCATACACCTGCGGGTCCCGGCCGCGGCCCAGGCGTATGTACATCGGGCCGCCGTAGCCCAGCGAGGCACGCAGGATGGCGCGGAGCTGATTGGCGTCCGCAGCGCAGACCACGGCCAGCTCGGCGATCGCGCGCATGATCCCGAGGTCCTCAAGGGAATGATGGCTCGTTCCGTAGAATCCGAGGCTCATGCCCGAGTGGTGCGCCAGGATCCGTACCGGCATTCCGGTGTAAGCGCAGTCGGTCCGGACCTGTTCGCACGCCAGCAGCGCCGCGTACGAGGCGAATGTCCCGACGAAAGGGATCAGCCCGGCGGAAGCCATCCCGGCGGCGATCGACATCATGTTCTGCTCCGCCACGCCGACGTTGAAGAACCGGCCCGGGTGCCGGACGGCAAAGTCGATGGTCCGGTTAGCGTGAGCCAGGTCAGCCGTCAGCACGACGATGCGATCGTCCGCCTCTGCCAGGTCAGCGAGTTCCTCCCCGGCAACGAAGGCGGGAATCGACGTGACCGCGATTCCCCGGCCAGATTTCGGGTCCTTGAGTGCCTGAACCTCGCCGGTGCCGCGGAAGAGGCCGCTCAGGTCCTGGCCGGACGCTTGCCCGTCTGCCTGCGGAAGCGCAGGCGAGGCGGAAGTCAGATCAGCCATCGCTGGCTCCCGAGGTCAAGGGCTGGAGGCCGCCCTGAAGCTCGGCGATGACCTCGTCGTAGTCAGCGCCGGCCAGCCTTCCGACATGCCAGCCGACATCTCCCTCCATCCGCCGGACGCCACGGCCCTTGACCGTGTCGGCGATGATGACCTGAGGCTGGCCGGGTCCGGGCGGCTCGAGGCAGTCGTAGGCATCGAGGATCGCGTCCAGGTCATGGCCATCGATTCGCTGGACGCTCCACCGGAAGCTGGCGAACTTGTCCGTCAGGGGCTCCACCCCCATGATGTCCTCGGTCGCGCCGTCGATCGACAGGTAGTTGCGGTCCACGATGCAGACCAGCGATCCGAGCCGGTAATGGCCTGCCGCCATCGCGGCCTCCCAGATCTGGCCCTCTGCCAGCTCCCCGTCGCCGACCATGCAGAAGGTCCGGTAATCCGTCCTGGTCACACGGCCGGCCAGTGCCATTCCCACGCTTACGGACAGCCCGTGGCCGAGCGATCCCGAGCTGAAGTCCACACCCTTGATCTTCCGCATATCGGGGTGATCGCCGAACGCGCTGCCCAGCCTGGTGTAGTCATCGAGCAGCTCACGGTCAAAGAAGCCGACATCCGCGAGCACCGGATAGAGGCCGATGGCCGCATGTCCCTTGCTGAGCACCAGCCGATCACGCGCGGGCCAGCTGGGCTCGTCAGGGCGGTAGCGCATTTCGGCGTAGTACAGCGACGCGATCAGCTCGGCCGCCGAGAACGTGCCGGTGTAATGGCCGGCGCCCGGGATCTCGGCCAGCCGGACCGTCTCGAGCCGGATAAACATGGCGCGGTCAGCGAGGCGAGCGATCAGGCGCCCGCGCTCCGGATCTCCCCGCTGCTGGTACCTTTCCCTCTCGCCGATCATCACGATGCCTTTCTGCCGCTGTAGAAATGGCCATCCAGCCGCCGAGCCGTCGGGCAGCCGCCGGGAGCACCCGGTGTCGAGGGCGCCGGCCAGGAGCATCTCCGGCCTGCCAGCTCGCTGGCCGCTCCGCCGGGGTGGCATACCCCGGCCTGCTCAGCCTGCGAGCCGCCTCATCCGGACTCTTGACACGACTACCTCACCTGTTTAGCATGAGCGCAAATTATACATAAGGTTATCTATTATTGCTCATTAACTCGGCTCCAGGAACTACCTGCCGGGTCGGCACTGATCTGCCGTTGCATGGGCGCGCGGTGCGCAGCAACCTGGGCGACCAGGTTTGCCGCGGACCGCTTCCGATTCGCGGCGAGCCCAGGGAGATCGGGATAATGGGAAAGCTCGAAGGTCGTGTCGCTGTCATTACGGGAGCCGGCAGCGGTCAGGGCGCAGCGGCGGCTCGCCTCTTCGCACGTGAGGGCGCATCAGTCGTCGTCGCGGACGTTAACGCCGAGACCGGCCAGGACGTTGCCGATGAGCTGGCGAAGTCGGGCGCGAAGGCGGCGTTCTCGCTGTGCGATGTATCCGATGCAGCGCAGGTCCAGGCGACAATCGGGATGGCCATAGACCAGTTCGGCCGCCTCGACGTCCTCTACAACAACGCCGGGTTGTGGTTCTCCGCGCAGGGCAACTACCGGCCGGGGATCACCGACGCGCCGTCGCCGCTCCTGGAGGAGAACATCTGGGATCGGACGATCAACGTCAACCTGAAGGGAACCTACCTCGGCTGCAAGTACGCGATTCCCGAGATGAGAAAGGTCGGCGGCGGGTCGATCATCAATGTCTCCAGCATCGCTGCGCTGCGGGTTGGATCTGGAGCTTCCGATGCGTACACCGCCGCCAAGGGCGGCGTGGTGGCCATGACGCGGACGCTCGCCGTCGAGCACGCCAAGTATCAGATCCGCTGCAACTGCATCTTCCCTGGCGCGATCAAGACTCCGCTGGCAGGACCCTTCACCCCTGAGTATGAGGCAGCGGTAGAGAGTCACGTGCCGCTTGGTCGCTGGGGCCAGCCCGAGGACGTCGCGAAGATGGCGCTGTTCCTGGCCTGCGAGGACTCGAGCTGGATAACTGGCGCCTTCTTCGTGGTCGACGGCGGATACACAGCGGTATGAACCGCGGACCGGCAACTCTGGGGGGTCCGATGCTCGAGGGCCGGCTCCGGATCGGCGGCGAAGAGGTAGCCGCCGAGTCGGGGCAGACGTACGCCGTCAGCAACCCGGCCAGCGGCTCGCCCATCGCGATGGTGGCGGAGGCAAGCCAGGGCGATGTCTCCCGCGCGGTGGGCGCTGCCGCCGCGACCTTCTCCGGGGGGATCTGGCGGCGGATGCCGGCGCCGCAGCGCGGTGACATCCTCCGGGCGGTGGCCGGCCTCATCGAGGAACGCGAAGCGGCACTCGCCCGGCTTGAGTCGCTGTGCTCGGGGAAGCCGATCACCGACTGCATCGCCGAAGTGCGGGCAGCGGCGAGGTATTTCCGGTTCTACGGCGCAGCCGTCAACCACATGACCGGCAAGACCATCCCTGTCAACGCCGACGGCCTGGATTTCACCCTGCACGAGCCTATCGGCGTCTGCGCCCTGATCGTGCCCTGGAACGGCCCGATTGCGATCGCAGCCAAGAAGGCAGCGCCGGCTCTTGCCGCCGGCAATTCGATCGTCCTGAAGCCGGCGCCGCCGACCCCGCTCACGGCTCTCGAGCTCGAAGGCATCTGCCGGGAATCCGGCGTACCGCCCGGCGTATTCAACGTCCTGACCGGCTCGGGACGCGACCTGGGCCAGCAGCTGGTAGCGCATCCGGACGTGGCGAAGATCAGCTTCACGGGAAGCACGGAGACCGGGGTCGACATCCTCACCCGCGCCGCGGCCGGGATCAAGCGGGTCAGCCTGGAACTTGGTGGCAAGTCACCGAACGTCATCTTCGCGGACGCCGATATGGCCGAAGTCGCTTCCTCCGCGATCGCGGCCGTTTTCGCGAACTCGGGCCAGGACTGCTGTGCGCGCAGCCGGATCATCGTTCAGCGGCCTGTCCTCGAGCAGTTCGTCGAGCAGATGACTGCCAGGGCGGGGCAGGTTCGCCAGGGCGATCCGCTGGATCCCGGGACCAGGCTCGGAAGCCTGATCTCGGCTGGCCAGCGAGACCGCGTCCTCGGCTTCATCGGCCGTGCCGTGAGCGACGGAGCAGAGGTGGTCTGCGGAGGAACCGTCGTGCAACGGCCAGGACTCGAAGCGGGCAACGCGGTTGCACCGACGGTGATCACGGGGGCGGCGCCCGACAGCGAGGTTGCCACCACCGAAGTTTTCGGCCCGGTCGCGACCATCCTGCCCTTCGACGACGAGGAGCAGGCTATCGCCCTGGCCAACGGAACTAAGTACGGACTGAGCGGATCGCTGTGGACCCGCGACATCGGCCGGGCAATCCGGGTCGGACGGGAAATCCGATCTGGCCTGCTGAGCATTAACTCGGACTCAAGCTCTTATATTCAGGCACCATTCGGCGGATATCGCCAGAGCGGGCTGGGCAAGGAGCAAGGACTCGAAGGCCTGTACGACTTTACCGAGGTGAAGAACATCTATGTCAGCAATCGTTGACGCTATCGGGAAGATGACCGGAAGTGTGTGAGATCCTGGCTGTGAGGTGGCCCACGCCCCGGCCCTTCTCGCAGATCACCGAGTGGGCTCATGCGATGGAGTATTACGGCTCGGGAAATTTTGGGTGGGGGGTTGCGTGGCTCGCGGACGGACAAGTTCGCGTGCACCGCAATGCCGGCCGGCTGGATCGCGACGAGGCAGTCGCGGGCGACCTGAGTTCGGTTACGTCGACCACTTTCCTCGTTCATTTCCGGCGGCCCAGCCTGCTCTCGACCATCCATCTCACCAATACCCAGCCGTTCCTGACCGACGAGGCGAACCTTGCCTACTGTCATAACGGCCTCTTCACCGAGCATGACGCGTATCGCCCCGGCTACGCCCACCGCCTGGCCGGTACCGCCGACAGCGAGGTCGGCTTCTGGATGCTCCAGGACGTCATGGAGTCCGGCACTCCGATCTGTGATGCGCTGGCGATCGTGCACTCAAAGCTGGGCGGAAAGGCGAATCTGGCGACGCTTGATAGCAACGGCGTCCTCGCGCTCTATAGCGATCATGAAAGGAACCGGTTCTGGACGTTCCGCGTCGGAGACGCGGACGTCGCTGCGACCGAGCTGCACTCCCCCGATGATTCGCTGTTCAACCTGATCTTCACCGAGGCCACCGACCGGGCCGTGGTTGAGGACAGTGCTGTCCTATGAAGCAGCAGCGCTCCGCCGCTGAGCCGGGCCCCGGCTCAGGAGCCGCGGAGGCCCCCAGCCTGACCAGCGCGCAGCCGCTTCGCCAGCGGCTCGGCGAGCAGGTGGCGAGCCTGCTGCTCACGGCCATCAGGCTGTATGAGTTCCTGCCGGACGAACGACTGCCACCAGAAGCCGAGCTGTGCGCGCAGCTAGGCGTGAACCGGATGGCGGTGCGGGAGGGCTTGCGCTGGCTGGAGGACCACCAGTACATCGAGATTAAGCGCGGCCGCTTCGGCGGGGCATACGTGGTTCAGCCAGCCCTCGACGTCGCGGTCGAGCGGCTCAGGGGGATGGCAGTGAACTTCCGGCACTTGTTCGAATACCGGGCCGCGGTCGAGCCGCTTGCCGCCGAGCTCGCGGCGGAGCGGATCGGGCCGACCGAGCTTGCGCGGCTCAACCGGCTGCACGAGCTGGAGTTGCAGAAGCCGCCGATCGGCCGTCACCGGTTCCGCGCGATCGATGTCTCAGTTCATCAGCTCGTGGCCAGCGCCTGCCGGAATGACTATCTGATCGTCGCGGTACGAGACATCAGGGCCTGGATGGCTCCGGCGCTCGACCTGCTGGATTCCTCTGTCGTACGACGGCAAGAGTCTCTCGACAGTCATGGCCGGCTCATTCGCTGCCTGCACGAACATGACCGGGCCGGAGCAGGCGAAGCGATGCGCGCCCACATCGCCGTTACCGAGCGAGCTGTGGCCGCAGTCCTGTCCGCCCAGGGCGTTCCCGCCGACACATTACCGGGGTGAGCGGCCCTGCCTGGCAGCCGAGCCCACCCGACGGGCCGCGCCACCGCAGGATTGCCGAACCGGCCCGCATGGTAAGGGGGACGCGACATGGAGTCTGACCGGATGAGCGGCACATCAGCCGACACCGCGATCCTGCGCGCCCAGATCCTCAAGAGGATCGAGTCTGAGGGCATCAGCAATGTCCGGCTCGTCCTGACCGACCTGTACGGAGTGCCGCGCGGAAAGGTCGTGACCGCCCGGCGGATGGAGCGGGCGCTGACCGAGGGACATCCGTTCGCCATTCCCCTGTTCGCCTCGAACCTCTGGCAGCGGCACGCGCCAGGAGAGCACGCGTACAGCAACGACATTGGTTACCGCAACGGCGTCCTTCACCTGGACCCGCTGACTTTCACGCCGCTGCCGTGGACGCCAGCCACCGCGCACATGCTCACTGATCTCTACGATGATTCCGGCCAGATCGTCGACACCCCGAGAGCCGTGCTCCGCAGGGTTCTGGCCGACGCCCGCTCGCTCGGCCTCGAGCCAGTATTCGGCCATGAACTCGAGTTCTACGTCTTCCATCCTGGGCCGTCCGACCGGGAATACGCGCCGATCTACGGTCCCCAGTCATGGTTCTCCGTGCATGCGCTGGGCCTGGCGCAGAAGTTCATCGACGAACTTGACCGGGCGGCCGATCTCATGGGCCTTCAGCTCTACGAGATCTTCAGCGAGCACGGTGCCGGCCAGTTCGAGGTGAACCTGGAGCCGGGGACCGGCGTGCTCGCCACCGACCGGATGGTGGCGCTGAAGATCGCGATCAAGGAAGTGGCCAGGTCTCTCGGGCTGCGGGCCACCTTCATGGCCCGCCCGACCAACCTGGACATGACCCCGCCCAGCGGATACCACCTGCACCAGTCACTGCTCGACGAGGCCGGGAACAACGTGTTCTCCGACCAGACCGCAGCCCACGGCTTGTCTGACCTGGCGCGCCATTACATAGCCGGACAACTGATGCACGCTCACGCGATGACCGGAATAGCCAGTCCCACTGTCACCGCCTACAAGCGGTACCAGCTCGGCACCTGGGCTCCGGTGCAAGTTGCCTGGGGCATCGAGAACAGGACCGCGCTGGTCCGCGCCCTGCCCGCGGGACCGGACACCAGGATCGAGAACCGCCTCGGTAGCTCGGATGCGAATCCGTACTTGCTGGCGGCCGTCATGGTCGCCACCGGACTCGACGGGATACGCAAGAAGCTCGAGCCGCCAGACCCGGCGCAGGACAACCTCTTCCAGAGCATCCGCTTTCCGCGCCTGCCGACCAGCCCGGTTGAGGGCCTCGACGCGCTGCTCGCTGATCACGATCTGGTGCAGGCCCTCGGGCCGGTGTTCACGACCACCTTCGCTGACGTACTCCGCTTCGACTGGCAGCGCTATCTCAGCCACGTCAGCGACTGGGAAATCAGCGAATACCGAGAGATGCTCTAAGGGGCAGCCGTGAAGTTGCAGACCACGACCGGACCGGGCGGCCCCCTCGGGCATCTCGGAGCCGCCAGCCACGTGACAGCCCCGATCCGGGCCGACAAAGCCGACGTCTTCATGCTGTCACTGCCGATGGTTCGCACGTTCATGTCGGCCTACGGGAAGTCTTCGAGCCGCAAGCGGCTCATCGTCGTCCGGCTGGAAGACCGGGACGGGACGATCGGCTGGGGCGAGGCGCCGATCGCCGAGCGACCGCTCTACGGGGCGGACACCGCAGAGAGCTCCTGGTCGGCCCTGACCGACCTGCTCCTGCCACCTATCCTTGGCCGACCTTTCAGCGGCCCGGCCGACCTCGCCAGTTCGTGGGCCGGCATTATCGGCCAGCACTATGCCAAGAACGCGATCGAGTCCGCGGTCTGGGCGATCACCTCGGCGAAGCTCGGCATCCCGCTGGCTCAGCTGTGGGGCGGTGTCCGGGACGCCATCCCGGTCGGCGAGTCCTTCCCGATCCACGACACCGCCGAAGCCCTGCTGAGCGAGATCGATGCGCGCCTCAGGGAGGGTTTCGCGAGGATCAAGCTCAAGATCGCGCCTGGCTGGGATATCGCCGCCGTCCTGGCGGTTCGGGAGAGGTTCCCAGGCGTGCCGCTGTCCGTCGATGCCAACTGCGGTTACACCCCGGGCAGCGGACCCTGGCGGGAACTCGACGACGCCGGCCTCGTGATGATCGAGCAGCCACTGGCCGGGGACGCGCTGATCGAGATGTCGGAGCTTCAGGAACAGCTCCGGACCCCGCTCTGCCTCGACGAGAGCGCGGCCAGCTTCAACATCACGCGTACTGCTCTGCGGATGGGAGCGGGGCGGATCGTGAACATCAAGCCGCCGCGTCTCGGCGGCCTCCTGCCGAGCATCGCCGTGCACGACCTCTGTGTCGAGCAGCAGGTCCCCGCGTGGTGCGGCGGGATGCTGGAGACGGGAATCGGCCGGGGCTTCAACCTGGCGCTCGCCTCGCTACCGGGATTCACCCTGCACTCGGACATGTCGCCCGCGCGGCTCTTCTATGAGCACGATCTGGTCGAGCCGACCTTTGATATCCAGCCTGACGGCTGTATCGCCGTCCCGGCCCGGCCGGGCAACGGTTTTCCTGTCGTACCTGAGCGGGTGGCGGCGTGTGCGATGAGGAGGTGGACCAGCGATACACACGACTGATCAGGAAACGAGGCAAGAGCAAGCTACCTAGATGCCCCAAGTCAATTGCGCCAGATAAGTACTCGGCGCTGAGAATGGAGTACGGAAGGGAAAGACCATGGCTGAGAATGAGCAGAACGTCACTCATGCTAGCGAGCATCATGCCGATGAGCACCTGCTCACGTCGTTCGGATACAAGCAGGAGCTTAAGCGAACGCTGAAGCTCTTCTCCATATTCGCCATTTCGTTCTCCGTGATCTCGGTGACAACCGGAATCTTCACCAACTTCGCGTTCGCCACTTCGGAGTTCGGGCCGGCTTCCATCTGGCTGTGGCCGGTCGCTGCCATAGGCGCCATGATTCTTGCCTTCGTTCTCGCCGAGCTCGCATCCCGCATACCGCTGGCCGGCTATTCCTATCAGTGGGGAGGCCGCCTGATCGGACCGGGCTTCGGCTGGTTCGTCGGCTTCAACCTCCTGTGCTGCTTCGCGCTGGCCAGCGGCGGCGAGACACTGCTGCTCCTGTCGCCGATGATCGGCACGGTGCTCGGGCTCAACGTCGGCAGCCAGTCGCTGATGATCTTCATCTCCGTCATCGTGCTGCTCCTCGCCGGGCTGATCAACATCGTGGGCGTCCGGCTCACTGCCCGGATCAACAACCTCTCGGTGGGGACGGAAATCCTGGGGACGCTCGTCCTCGGCATCCTCGTTCTTATCGCATTCCTGGTTAAGCAGCCCGCCATCCACTCCGGGAGCTTCCTGTTCACCCATGGGCCGCTGCATGGTCAGGCCCCGTGGTATGCGGCATCGCTCGCCCTCCTCATGGGCGTGTTCACGATCGGCGGATTCGAAGCCTGCGCTGACCTCGGCGAGGAAGCCATCGGCGTCCAGCGCACGGTGGCTCGCGCCATCATCGGAGCCGTTGCCATCTCCGGCATCGTCGGGATGATCACGCTGATCTGCTTCGCCATAAGCATTCCCAACCTCTCCGCGATCGCATCGAGCCCGACTCCCATTGCCGATCTCGCTACGTACTGGTTCGGCTCGGCCTTCTCTCGAGTCTTCCTGGTCACCGTGGTGTACTCGGTGTTCTCGCTCATGGTGGTGCAGATCGCTGCCATCGGGCGGCTTATTTTCTCGCTGTCCCGCGACAACATGTTCCCCGGCTCCAGGGTGTTCGCCAAGGTGGACACGAAGACCAAGACGCCGGTGGCCGCGCTGGTCCTGACCACCGTCATCTACATCGCCGTGATGGTGTTCGCCGCGTACGGTGGTCACGCGTACGTCGACCTGATCGGGGCTACGCCCATCTTCGCCAGCATCGTGTACCTGCTGATCGTCGGCGCGTACTGGCTGCGGAGGCATCACATCCCGGCATCAAAGGCCTTCGATCTCGGCCGGTGGGCGAAGCCGCTGATCGCCGTGTCCATACTCTGGGAAATCGCCATCATCCTGGACTTCACCCTGCCGTCGATCTTCCATGCCGCCGCCGAGGTCGCCATCGCAGGCCAGCTCGTCGGGATCGCCTGGTACTACCTGGGACTGCGGTCACGGCTTAGGCGAGGCACAGCTGGACAGGCACTGTCGCTTGGCAAGCTGGCCGGCAAGGACGTATTGGACGCCGCCGCGGTCGGCGTTCAGGCCGTGCCGCCCGACGGCGCGCTGAGCGGGTGACGGCCGTGACCTCACCCAGCGAGACGGTGGCCAGGCTGCGACGTGAGGAGTTCCCGGTCACCGGCGAGAAGGTGTGGTTCAACACCGCCACGTACGGCCCGTTGCCGGTGTCGAACGTCAAGGCCCAGCGTCAGCTGCTCGAGGGGATGATGCTCGGGGTCGCGACACCGGGGATCGGCCACTGGTGGGAAGGCGCTGCTGAAGTCCGCGCGAAGGTCGGCCAGTTCATCGGATGCGACCCGGCGGACATCGCGCTGCTCAGGAGCACCGGCGAAGGCATCGGCCTGGTGTCGCTCGGGCTTGACTGGAAGCCCGGCGACGAGGTGGTGGTGTACGACCAGGAGTTCCCCAGCGGAGTGTACCCCTTCCTGGCGCTCGAGAGGAAGGGGGTGCAGGTGCGGTTCATCGAAGATCGCGGCCGGCACCGGTTCGACGTCGATGACGTCGCCGCCGTCATGTCCGACCGGACGCGCGTGGTGTGCGTCAGCCTCGTCAACTGCTACCACGGCTTCCGCGCTCCAGTTGAGGAGATCTCGAAACTCTGCCGGGCGCGCGGTTCGTGGCTGCTCGCCGACGTTGTCCAGGCGGTCGGGATCATGCCCGTCGACGTCACCGCCCTCGGAGCGGACCTGGTGACCGCTCATGGATACAAGAGCATGTGCGCGGGCTACGGGATCAGTTTCTGCTACATGTCGCCCGACCTCAGGAACAGCATCGAGGTCACGGCGCCGGGATGGAAGAACATCGAGGACGCACCGTTCATCGGCAAGCAGCTCTCCTACAACCTCCGGTACCCCGACAGTGCCCGGCGGTTTGAGCCGACGGTCCAGAATCTGGCCGGCATGTACGGCCTGGCAGCCAGCATCGACCTCTTCACCGGAACTGGCCTGAACCTCATCGCCGACTGGGTGCTCGACCTCAGCCGTGCCCTCACCGAGGCTCTCGCCGAGAAGGGTTACCACGTCGCGAGTTCGACCCGCCCGGGCGAGATGTCGGGCATCATCTCCGTCGAGGTACCCGGCGGGAACGCGGCCACGGTGTGCGCGGCACTTGGCGAGCAGAAAGTCATCTGCGCGGTGCGAGACGGGCGGCTCAGAATATCGTGCCATCTGTTCAATGACCGCGATGACATAGATCAGCTCGTCAAGGCTCTTCCGCCCCCCTAGATGCGGACGGCTCGTGGGCCCTGCCTCTGCGATCGAGGCTGGGCCCACGAGCAGGTCACCGGGCTAGCTCACAGCTACCTGATTGTCCTTCGCCCACTCATGCGCAGCAGGGGACGCTACCCAGCGAATGGCATTAGCCACGAGCCTGCGGTAATTCGCGTTGGCATATGCGCTCGGGCCATGACCTGGCTGCAGGTAAGCGACCGGGCTCTGCCCGGCCGTCTTTACCCAGCCCAGCAGCGAACTAGCCGGCGGGTGAGTCCAGTCAGAGCGGTCGTTGTACCGCTTCTTGATGGCAAGCGCCGCGGAGAAGAAGTGATCCGACGTCATCGGAGCGTCCGTCCGAAGCAACGGCACGACATTGTCCTCGAAGATCGGCACCATGTACAGCTCGTCGGTCAGCTCGAAGCCATCCTCGACTCCCTGGCATATCGGATGGCCGGAATCGAGGACCGAAACATGGTGCGTTACCTCGAAGTGATAACCAGAGTCCGGCCACATCGTCCCGTGCAGCTCGGCTGGCCGGTAGTGAAAGCGTCCGCCGATTATGTCGGCGTAGGCCGGCCAGCTTGGCCATGCCGACATCGCATGGTGAAGGAAGACAAACCCCTGGCCCGCGGCCAGCATCTCAAGGAACCGAGCCTGAAAGTCCTCGGGCGGGTCGACGAAGATCGTCTCTCCGTCGACGAACGAGAGCCCGGGCATGTCGTACATGACAATCGCATCCCATTTTCCGACGTGGTCTGCTCCGAAGCACGCCCTGGCTGCCGGCTGCTCCACATTCTCCCACTGAATGCCGCCGTCGGCCTTGAACATTTCGAAGAAGGGTTCAGCTTCAAAGGAATGACCAGCAGTCACGACCAGCACTCTCAGTTGCCTACCTGATGCATTCTGCGACGTCGCCACATCGACCTCCCTGGAGTATCCGATAACACTATTCTGTAATGTAGGGAAGTGATATACAAGAGATGCCGGGTGATTGAGCGGCATCGGTGCAGGGAAAGTCGGCGAGGGCACGAGAGTGAAAGCTGAGCGGGCCATTCCGGAGCAGGAGGAACAGCAATGCGAAACCCTGGCCAAGGTGCTGCGGGACAGGAGTGCCGCAGTGATGGCCTGCCCCGGTACGATGCGCTCCCCCTCGCCGCTCAGGGCGGCCGGAGCGCCTGGGCGATGTTCGGTCCGCTGGACTCAGTAGGCCTGCTCAACATGCAGACCGCCGATACCGTCCTGGCCGCATCCAGGCTGGTCAGAAGAGGTACGGTCTTCCCGCTCGACGCCGCGCTTGACGCGGTCGATCCGCCACTGGATATCGATCGCGGGCTGCCCAGGCATCGGTTGCTCCATCAGCCAGGGCCAGGGCTCGCCGATCTTGATGACGTGTATGACAACTTCTACCCGCAGGCTTCGAGTCAGTGGGACTCCCTGGCTCATGTGGCGTATTCGCCAGGTGTGTTCTATAACGGAGCGACCGACGATGACGTACTGGCTGGCAAGCGCAACACGATCGATCACTGGGCGCGGCGCGGAATCGTCGCTCGCGCGGTCATGCTGGATCTAGAGCGCGCACTGAGTGCTCACGGTAAGGGCTATTCACCGGAGCGTGCCACGGCGCTAAGTGTTTCTGACCTGGAGTGCGCCCGCGAGCACGCCGGAATCAGCTACTCGCCCGGCTGTATCCTCCTGCTGCGGACCGGTTTCCTCGGCTGGTACCGCAGCCAGCCTCGTCACGCCCGGAACCGTCTGGCGAAAGACCTCCGTGCGCCGGGCATCGAGCACAGCGAGAATATGGCTCGATACCTGTGGGACAGCGAAGTGATGGCCGTCGCATCGGACACATTCGCGGTAGAGGTCTGGCCGCCGGACTTTAGCCAGGCTGCCTTCCCATTTGGTTTCCTTCATCGGGTGCTCATCGGACAGTTCGGTATGGCTCTCGGTGAACTATGGTCGCTCGATGACCTAGCTGCAGACTGCGAGCAGGACGGGGTGTACGAGTTCCTTCTGACGAGTGCCCCCTTGCATGCCACCGGTGGCGTCGGCTCTCCCCCAAATTCACTTGCGATAAAGTAGACATGAATGGCGGAAGCGTGCTTCAAAACCATAAGGAGTTACTTATGGCATCGGCCGATGCTGTGCGCGAGACGAGCGAGATAATCATCCACTACGGACGACGCCTGGTAGCAGATCGACTCGTTATCGGCAGCGCCGGGAACATCAGCGCGCGCGTCGCTGAGAAAATTGTGATGACCCCTACAGGAGTCAGTTACGACCGTCTTACAGCGACAGATATCTGCGTGCTTGATGCCGACGGAAGGGTGCTGGACGGAGACGGTAAACGATCTTCGGAATGGCCGATGCATCGTCGAATCTACGACATAACAGACGCGCGGGCTATCGTGCACACGCATTCTCGATTCGCTATCTCCGTGGCCGCTGTCTGTGAAGAACTGCCGGCCATTCATTACTCTATTCTTCGCCTCGGCGGACCGACAGTGCGTGTGGCCCCTTATTCCACCTTCGGCTCCGATGGGCTTGCGGAGCTGGCTGGAAAAGCTCTCGAAGGCAGAACCGCGGCGCTGCTTCAGAACCATGGCGCAATTGCCTATGGGTCATCACTCGAGGAAGCTTACGAGCGGGCGCTGCTTCTTGAATGGCTTGCCGAGCTGTACTGGCGAGCACGGCTTGTCGGCTCGCCGCGCATCCTCGATCAGGCCGAGCTCGACGACGTGCGCAGCGCGGCTCAGCGTCATCGTTACCAAGCCGGAGGGGCCTGATGTCATCTCCTCGCCGCGGCCGAGTCGTGAGTCTCGGTGTTCATATCGTTGACGTTCTAGGGCGGCCCGTTAGTCACATTCCGGCCGGGCAGGGCCGTCAGTTGCTCGACGAGATCCGGATCACCGCCGCGGGCACAGCGGCGGGTACAAGCGTCGACCTGGCGAAACTGGGTGCGGAGGTCATCGCCATGGGAGCCGTCGGCGACGATTCCCTCGCCGACTTCCTGATCGCGGTGCTCGGCCGGCACGGCGTCGAGACGCGCTTGCTGGCCAGGAAGCAGGGGGTACAGACGTCGGCGACGATCCTGCCGATCCGCGCCAACGGCGAGCGTCCCGCGCTCCACATGCCCGGAGCGACGCCGATGCTGACCGAGTCGGACATCGATCTCCCCACGATCGCGACCGCCGACGTGCTGCACGTTGGCGGTCCTGACGTGCTCGGTCCGTTCTCCGGCAAGCCTCTCCGCCGAGTCCTCGAATTCGCGCGCAACGCGGGCGTGACAACGACGATGGACGTTCTCTCTTGTCGCGATGCGACGCCCTGGGTCCAGCTGAAGCCGCTGCTCGCGCACACTCAGTACTTCATGCCCAACGACGATCAGCTCGCGGCGCTGACTGGAATCACCGATCTGACCGAGGCAGCCCGCGCGGTGCTCACGCTCGGGCCCGAGGCGGTCCTGGTGAGCCGGGGAGCGCAAGGCTGCGCGCTCATCACTCCGCATCAGCGCATCGACCTGCCTGCGTTCCCGGCTCAGGTGATTGACACAACCGGATGCGGCGACGCGTGTTCCGCCGGATTCATCACCGGCCTGCTGCGGGGATGGTCGATCAGGGATGCCGCCTGGCTCGCCATGGCCGCAGCATCCCTGGTCGTCAGCGGTCTCGGATCCGATGCCGGCATCGTCGACTTTGACGGCACGGTCGAGGTCCTGCGTCAGCGCGCACCAGCCGAGATCGTGCTCAGAGTCCGCCACCCAGCGAAGGAGGGAATATCGTGATCGTCGAACGGCTGAGGGAACTCGGGTACGACTACGAGCCAGCAGCCCTGGAGATGCTGACCTTTCATACCGCCGCCCGGATCGGGAATCTGGTCTTCACCTCCGGACAGATCCCCTCGCTCAACGGCACGCAGATCAAGGGCAAGGTAGGTGCGGACATCGACCTGGCCACCGCAAGGAAGGCAGCCGAGATATGCGCCTTCAACTGTCTGCGCGCTATCGGGGCGGTAGCAGACATTGAACAGGTCGAGCGAATCGTCAAGGTCCTCGGAATGGTTAACGTCGCAGACGGATTCGATGCCACCGCGAGCGTCATCAACGGGTGCAGCGAGTTTCTTACCAAGGTATTTGATGACGACGGCTACCATGCCAGATCGGCAGTCGGCGTCGTCCTTCCGAACCAGTGGGCCGTAGAAGTCGAGATGGTGGTAGCGCTGAAGTGAGCGCGGGAGCGGGCTGACGTGCGCGGCGCGCCCCGAGGGCCGGAGTCAGGCGGGCCGGCCCAGCAGGCGCATCAGGTGGCTGGCTTGCTTCCTGGTGCGGCACTATTGGCGACGCCAGCCGGCGAACCTGCGGCTGAGAAGCCGTAGCGGGGAGGCCTGCCGACGGATGGCCCGACCAGCCCGCTGCGGCCAGCACACAACCGCGAGCGCGACACCCAGCCCGGCAATCCGGCTGCTATCCGAGACGCTGCCGGTTCCGCCCCGGCTAGGGTCGGCGCATGGTCGACCTGGAGGCGGGCTGGCAGACCGAGCGCCTGGACCTTGAGCCGCTGATCGCTGAGCACGCGGCTGAGCTGGCACCTGCGCTGGACGACCTCAGCTTGCATGAGTTCACCGGCGGCACGCCGCTCAGCGCCAGCGCCCTGACCACTCGCTACCGGCACCTGGCTACCCGCCGCTCCCCGGACGGCGAGCAGCTGTGGGGCAACTGGGCGCTGCGCTCGCGAGAAACCGGAACGGCCGTCGGCACCGTGCAGGCGACGCTGCCAACCCGCGGCCCCGGCGCCGGTCAGGCGGAAATCGCCTGGGTCGTGGCCACCGCAGCGCAGAGCCACGGCTACGCCAAGGAAGCGGCGCGCAGCCTGGCCGATCGCCTCTGCGAATCAGGATGGTCCGTCGCGGCCTACATTCATCCCCGCCACGTCGCCTCGCAGCACGTCGCCCGCGCGGCACGGATGGTACCCACCGATGCCACCCGCGACGGCGAGCAGCGCTGGATCCGGGCACCAGCAGCGTCGGCGCCGTAAGCCATCCAAGGCAGGCAGCGCGGCTCGGTCATCTGGGTGACCGGCTGGACGACGGGGCAGCCGCGACCTGGCAGGCGAGGTCGACTGCTGGCATCCAGCGATCGTCGTGCGCGCCCGATTCCGCCGGCTCGTCCCGGGTCAGCAGCCACCCGGTCACCAGCAGGAAGATCAGGGCGCTGAGCGAGCCGTCGAGGGCAGCCCTGGGCGCGGCGAGCCGGAAACCATCGCACGAAACCTGCGCATAGACCCAGGCCTGCCATTCCAGCTCTGCCCGGTCGAGATCGGCCGGCGTCAGGACCGCGTCACCGGCAAGCAGGCCTCGTGCCGGCGGAGCCCGTACCGGCGGAGGTCGTACGAGCGGAGCTCGCGCGTGAAGGCTCGCGGGGGCGACGGTCCATCCTGTCGATCTCGGGCGCGGGCCGGACTAGTGTTCGTTGCCGGTGGACAATTCGGTTCTGCAGGCTTTCGCGAAGGTGAGGCGACTATGGATGCCGTCGTACCGCCGGGCGGCCCGGTTCAGCTCGGCTCAGTTCGGCTCCCGCCTGGCGCGCAGATAACAAACTGGCGCGAAGAGCCTTTGCTCTGGGCGACCTCCGCGCCCGTTGCCGGCGCGGGACTGACCTGGCTTGAGCTTCGTGACCTGCACGAGCAGACCGGCCCGGTGCCGATCTTGCTCGCGTACCTGCACGGCGGGGCCGAAGGCCGTCCCTGGGACAGCGGCGAGCAGGCCGGCCGCGCGGCCGACGTGCTCGCGCCGCCGTCACGGTCAGGTGCGCCGTAACGCGCGTTTGGCCGCAGGTGCTCGACACATCGTCCACATGACGGCTTCACCGAGCCTGAACACGGGCGTGGTCGGTTAGAGGGTCTTCTTCGTGCCTGCGCAAATCCCGGCCTCCGCGCTCTTCGTGCTGATCGGCGGCGAGCCTCGCACCCAACGGCTGCCCGACGCGATCCAGCTCGAGCGCGGTTATATCCTGACCGGCCGCGAGGTCGCACGGGACGGAACCGATGCGTCGCGCTGGCCCCTCGATCGCCCACCTCTGTCGCTCGAGACCTCCATGCCTGGCGTCTTCGCCGCCGGAGACGCCCGCCACCGCTCGATCAAGAGGGTTGCCTCGGCCGTCGGTGACGGCGCGACCGCGGTCCGCCTCGCGCATGAGTACCTCGCCGACGAACACACTGGCGATCTCTCTCTTGCCGACATCACGGCTCACCCGGGCTAGCGCGGTCAAGTTCGCCATCGCGGTAAGCCCGACGCCTTCGCAGCAGCCTCTTCTCAGACTGGCCCGTGTCGGTGACCCGCAGCGCGGCAGCCGGACCTGAGGTCCAGGTTTCGATGACAACGCGGCCTCCTGGCGGTGTGAACTTCAGCGGGTTGGTGAGCAAGTTAGCGGCAAGCTGGTGCAGCCGCCCGGCGTCGGCCAGCACAGCTGCCTGGTGCAGGCGCTGCTCCAAGGTCAGGCTGGCCGTATCAAACCGCACCGTCAGGCTGTCCGCAGCCCTGGCAGCGATATCGGCCAGGTCACAGTGGCTCCGGGCCAGGTGCAGGGCGGCAGCATCCGCCGAGGCGAGACTCTGCAGGTCATCGAGCACTCGGCCCAGCCTGAGTACCTCATCGTGCAGGACAGCGAGCTGGTCGGGGGCGGGCTCTTCCATATGATCGATCAATGCCTCGGTCTCTGCCTGCAGGACCGCGACCGGAGTGCGCAGCTCATGCGTAACCTCGGCGACCAGGGCGGGGCGCGTCTGCTCCTGGCGGTCCATGATATCGACCAGCTGTGCCGGTGCCGCGTCCGGATCACCGCTCCGTTCGCGGGCTGGTAACTGGGCCAGCGCATCGCCGTCGCGAGACGCGGGCCCCTTCGCCGGGGTGGCCGGAACCGGGCTGTGAGCCACCCAGCGGCCGGCGGGAGGGGCATCCGCCGGTGGGTGAGTGCGAGGCGACGGCTCGGCGAACGGCATCCGAGACCGTCGCACCAGGTCAAGCGCCTAGTCGAGCGCCGGAATGTTCAGGTGCGGTGTAGTCCGCGTGAAAACCTGATGGCAGCCCGCCTGCCCTTGCTCAAGGGGCAATCGCGATGGCCCATGGTGCCTTGCCGACCCTGATCGGCTTGCCGGGCTTGTTGGTGGCTGTCTCAGCCACAACAGGCCAATCACGCGCTGACTTCGCGCAACGCGCAAATCATACTTTGCGGAAAAGGCACCAGTTGTCAACTAGTCAATTCTGCGGCTGCGGCCAGCGATACGAAGCGGTGACGCATCGACCCGATGCCCTCGATCCGGCTTTCCAGGACGTCCCCGTCGGTCAGCCACACGGGCGGCGTCCGGCCGAGTCCGACCCCCGGCGGCGTGCCCGTGAAAATGACGTCGCCGGGCAGCAGCCGGACGGACTGCGAAAGCTTGGCGATCAGCACCGGCACCGAGAAGATCATCTGGCTGGTCCGGCCTGATTGCATCTGATTGCCGTTGATCGCGCAGGTCAGCTCGAGATCACCGGGGTCCGGCAACTCATCTGGGGTAACGAGCCACGGCCCGATCGGCCCGAAGCCGGGAAGGGACTTCCCCAGACTGAATTGCGGCGGCGTGGCAGCCATCTGCAACCGACGCTCGGAGATGTCCTGGCCAATGCAGAAGCCCGCCACATAGGAGAGCGCGTCTTCGGCTGAAACCTGTTTCGCATCTCGCCCGATAACCGCGACGAGTTCTACCTCCCAGTCGGTTTGCCCGTCAGCCGGCAGGCCGATGTCGCCATAGGGTCCAGTGATGCAGCTGACGAACTTCGTGAAGACCGGCGGCTCGGCCCCGGGAACGTCGTATCCCGACTCCGCTGCGTGCTCGCGGTAGTTCAGTCCGATGGCGAGCACCTGCCTGGGCACTGGGGCCGGCGGGCCGAGCGTTGCTAGATCGACCGGAACCCCGCCGGTCGTGGTCACCGCGCTTGCCCACGCAGCGAACTGAGGCCAGTCGTCGTAGACAGCCTGAGGGTCGGGACCGAACCGCCCCGCACTCGCGCCTTCGACGTCCAGTGCCGTCTCATGACCCGGCTCGCCGTGAATGACCACGAGCCGACCGGCCAGGTTTCCTACGCGCACTTTGCTCCTCAGTTGTCAGGCGGCGCCCTCGACAGGCGGAGATGAGGTCGTCAGGCGAGCGCGACGAAGTCAATCTCCACCAGGATGCCGGGCAACGTCGACCCGACTGTCGTGCGCACCGGGTAGGGCTGCGGCATCAGCTGCCGATACGCCGCGTCGAACTCAGCGAACGTGCCCAGGTCGGCGAGGTGGACCGTCGCCTTGACCACGTCCTGCAGACCACGGCCGCGGAGGCGGAGGATCTCGGTGAGGTTGGCGATGACTCTGGCCGTCTGCTCGGCGACCGTGCTGCCGATGACCTCGCCGGTCACCGGATCTAGCGGACCCATCCCGGCAGTAAACAGCAATTCGCCAGCGACGACGCCGTGCGAGTAGGCGCCGCGCGCCTCCGGCGCGCCCGCCGCTGTTAGATGCTCCATGACAACTCCTTAGACTCCGCATGATTGAACCGCTGACTCAGCTCGACCCTGGGCTCACCAGGTCACGCGACAACGCGGTCGCATGCTTGCTCAGCGACTGCACGAGCCGGTCCCGATGCTCGCCATCGCCCACCATCCGGGCACTCGGAATCGAGCAGCTCATTGCGGCGATGAGGGCTCCGTCCCGGCCCCGCACCGGTACCGCCACGCAGTAGACCCCGGGCGTGTACTCCCCTTCGTCCTCGCCGTACCCGTTAGCCCGGATCTCGGCCAGCCGCTGCTCCAGCACCGGCAGACTCGTGATAGTCCGCTCGGTGAACCGCGTGATCGTGGTTCCGGCCATGCGCCTGCGCAACTCGGCGGGCTCCAGCCCGGATAGCAGCACCTTGCCCAGGCCGGTGGCGTAGGCCGGCAGCCGCGAGCCGACGCGCGAGACCAGCCGAAGCGGATGGTCGGCCTCGACCTTTGCGATGTACACGTTGTCGATGCCGTCCAGCACGGCCAGTTGCACGGTCTCGTTCAGTTCGTCCCGTGCCGCGGTGAGATGGTTGCGCGCCATCTGCGCCAGGCTGTCCACGTAGACGAAGTTCTGCGCGACCTGCCAGAGGCGCAGCCCGAGCCGGTACTGGCGACTCGGCTCGTCCAGGTAGATCCAGCCGCCAGCGGTCAGCGTCAGCAGCAGCGAGTGGAGGCTGCTCTTGGGCAGCTTCAGCTGCTCGGCCAGTACCGGGAACGATGCCCCGCCTGGCCGGCTCGCGATGAACTCCAGGACGTCCAGCACACGGCGGGCTGACTTCACCCCGGCGGCCGGCGACTCTGCCTGCGCATCCGGCGCCGCGGGCGTGGTCTTCATTTCCGCACCAGCCGCTGAGGCAGGACCGATGCCGGGAACCGCTCCGCGTTCGCCGGATCGTGCAGCGCGATCACCTGATCGCATTCACGCCGGTACCGCTGGATCACGCGCCGGCACAACGCGGCGTCTTCTGCGATTCCGATCGGCAGGATTTCTGCCACGTTCCGGTCCAGGAAGGCCGTCTCCAGCAAGCCGGTCACCCCGTGCTGCGTGGTGATCCGCAGCCCCGCTGATCCAGGATGGTGGCCCCCGGTGGTCTCGAACTCGATTCCGGGCGCGATCACGGTCGGCTCGTCCACGCAGTGCAGCCGGCCCTCGACGACGAACTGCCGGATCGATGACCACGAGGCTTCGGTGAAGTAGTGCTCGCTGGCCGGATGCCCCGGCGGTTCGCCGAGCATCTCGTGCAGGCCTGCCCTGGACAGGTAGACGTGCGCCCGCGGCAGCACGGCAGCTTCGAGTCCGCCCGTGTGGTAAGTGATCGTCTGCGTGATCGCGACGAAGTCGACATCCTCCGCCATGATCCCGTAGTCGCCCAGCACCTGAGTGAGCGTGCGAACGCCCGAAAACGTGTGACGCTCGTCGAGCTTGCGGTTGGCCTCGTCCAGCCTGGCCCGCGCAGCCGGGTCGAGCGGCAGCCCGGTGTCGATCAGCCCGAGGCTGACCCCATCGGTCACAACCCAGATATAGAAGCCAAGCTCATAGAACTCGTTGTCGTTGCCGCCGAAGAACACTTCCCAGCCCGGGGCCGGCAGTGTCGCGACCGGGATGGCGTGCAGGCTGTAGACAGGCATCGTCATGACTGCCCCGCACAGATCTCCCGCAGCCGCACCGCTATCAGCGAGCCCTCGCCCTTGCCCAGCCCCATCGGGTTGACCACCAGGATCTCCCGCCAGGCCTCGTCCTCGCCCACGTGGACGCGCGGGTCGCCGGCCTCCAGCGCGCGGACGGCGGCGTCGGCTGGCACTCCGGCTCCGCTGACGTCGACGTGCAACTCGGGCACCCAGAGCCGGTCGTTGTGCACGCGACGGACGGCAAGCCGCGGATCCCCGGCCAGCCCAGCCTCGACCGCGTTCAGTTCCGCGTCGTAGGCAGCCTCGTACCGCACCGGGTCGGCCATGTACTCTTCCACCGCGGCAAGGAGCCCAGCGATTTGCTCGCGCCCGACCTTCATCCCGCGCCCTATGCCATGGCGACCATACCGGGGGGTGACGCCGGTGACTTCGGACGCCGCCCAGGTCTGCTCGCGGATGTCCATATCGAGGTGGTGCACGGCGACGGCCCGGATCAGCTCTGGCCTCCCGCAGAGCAAGCCGGACGTGTGCGGGCCCCGGAAGCCCTTGCCGCCCGAGACGACCGCCAGGTCAGCTCCCGCAGCGAAGAAGTCCCGCAACCGGCTCACCGGCGGGACGTCCATCGCCGCATCGACGATCACCGGGACACCGGCCTCCCTGGCCAGCCCGGCGACCGTGTCCAGAGCCATCAGGTCACGTTTCGGCGCGGGCCGCCACAGCACGGCTGCCACGGTCCCGTCGAGCTCGCGGGCCAGTTCATCGGGGCGCGTCGACCTGGCGTAGCCGACCTCGGTCAGCGCGACCCCGACTGCCGTAAGCGCATGGTCATAGGGATCGCGATGGCCGCGCTGGACGAGCACGCGCCGACGCGGACCGACTATCAGCGGCAGCGCGTCCGCCTGCGCCAGGTCATCGCCTGCGACGCAGACGGCGGTGGCCAGAGTCAGCCCGGCCGACGCGCCGGAGGTCACGTAGACAGCCGGCACGCCCAGCAACTCGGCCAGCCGGGCCCCGGCAGCCTCCTGCAACTCGTCCATGCGGACGTTGCGCCCGCCCGCCATCTGCATCGCTCGCAGCACCCCGTCGGACAGCGGCAGTCCCCCGAGCCTGGTAGCAGGACCGACCGCGTTGACGATCGGCCGCAGGCCTAGCTCCGTGGCGAAGTCCATTCGTCTCCTTTAGTCCAGAACCGATTGTGCAACGGGCTCCGGCCGGCCGTCGAACACGACCGCGCCGGCTTGAACCGTCAGTTCCACCCGGACCGTCGAGCGGCCGCTGAACCGGTTTCCCTGCGGGTCCACGAAGTTCGTGTCCCCGCCGATCACCCGGATCGCGGTCAGGTCAGCCGGGCCGCCAGGCAGCAGGCGGCCGAGACCGAGCGCGTGCAGGCCCGCCGCGCGGGCTGGCGCGAGCGTCACCCGCGCGAGGACCTCGGGCAGCGTCAGCCCGAGCGCCAGGAACTTGCTCACGACGGCCGGCAGGCCGACCACGCTCTCGATCGAGTACGCGTGCACGTCCGTGCTGATCGTGTCGGGCGGGAAGCCGGCCGCGATCGCGTCGCGCGCGACGATCGCGTCGAACCCGGACATCCCGTGGCCGACGTCAAACAGCACGCCGCGCTCCCGGGCGGCCCGCGCTTCGGCCAGGACGCGGCCGTCAGCGGCTAGCCGCGGCTCCGCTAGCGCGGTGAACGAGTGGGTGACGATATCCCCGGCGCGCAGCACCGCGAGCACGTCAGGCAGCGTTGGCGGGGGCGGGCCGACGTGCATCATCAGTGGCAGGTTCAGCTCGTCAGCGATGGCGCGGGACCGGCGCAGGATCTCGGGCGCGTTGTCACCGCAGACGTTCCCTGAGGCGCGGACCTTGACCCCGATGATCTGATCGGGGTACTCGCGAGCGCACGCGATTGCGGAGGCCTCGTCGACGTACCCGATGGTGGCTAGCTCGCCAGCCAGCAGGATGCTGGTGGTGCCGATCGAGGAGACGTTCAGGAAGCTCCGGATCCTGGGACCGGACCGGGTCAGAGTGCCGGCCGCGAATGCGCCGAACAGGTGCGCGCCGGCGCTGCCGGTATCGATCATCGTGGTGACGCCGGACGGCGGCCCGACGGCCGCCGGGTCCACGCCGAGGTCCTGGCCGACGAAGACATGCGTATGCAGATCCACCCAGCCTGGCGTCACCAGCAAGCCGGCTACGTCGATGACCTCGCCGCCGTTCGTGGCCAGCCCGGGGCCAACCGCGTCCACCACCGCGCCGCGCAGCCGGACGTCCGCGGTCTGGGCTGAGGCAGTTGCCGGATCGAAAACTGACCCGCCGCGCAGGAGAAGCACTTCGCTCACGCGACCACCGTGACCGATGCGTGTGTCGCGGCCGACTGCGCGGCGGCAAGCGCGCACCGTAGCGCCGCCCGGCCATCGGCCAAGGTCGCGGTCGATGGCTCGCCCCGCTCAACGGCACCGGCGAAATCGGCCAGTTCCCGGCTGAGCCAGTCGTCGCCGCCGTAGTGGGCCGTCAGCCCGCCGTCGGCGGTGGACAGGGTGAGGCAGCCGTCCTGGGTGATCTCCAGCTGGCCGGTCGCGCCCTGCAGCACGAACAGCGCCCGGACCGGGGCCGCGTAGCTGGTGCCGAAAGTCAGCGCGATCCCGGCCACTGCGCCGCCCTCGAGCCTGGCCGTGATCTGGGCCGCGGTCGCGGCGCCGGACGGCGGCGCGTGCACCCGGCAGCTGACCTCGCGGATCGGGCGGTCCGTCAGCCAGGCGATGCGGTCGAAGCAGTGATGGGCCTGCAATTGCAGCACGCCGCCACCGCTGCCCGGATCCCAGTACCAGGCCGGTGTGTGCTCCGCCGCCTCGGCGATGACGTCGGTGACCGCGACCGGCTCGCCGATCCGGCCGGCCGCCACAAGCTCGCGGGCCCGCTGCCACTCGGCCCTGAAGCGGTAGCTGAACCCGACCATCCAGGTGGCGCCGCTGCTGAGCACCGCCGCCTCGATGGCTCCCGCCTCCGCATCGGTGTTACACAGCGGCTTGTCCACCAGTCCATGCACGCCAGCCGCGGCTGCCTGGAGGCACACGGGCAGGTGCAGGTGGTGCGGGACGCCGACGTAGACCGCGTCGACCAGGCCAGCCGCCAGGAGCTCCCCGACGCCGGGGAACGCGGCTGCGCCGAGTTCCCCGGCGAGCGCGGCGCCGCGGCCGGGATCCGCGTCGGCGACCGCCGTGACGGTGTAGGCGTCGAGGGCGGCGGCGGCGCGGGCAACCCGGTCCCCCATGACTCCGGCGCCGATGACGCCCAGTCGTATCGGTGCCATGTCGCTCACATGCCCAGCAGTTCGCCGCCGTCGACGACCAGGTCGGCCATCACGATGTGCGAACTGGCCGGCGAGAGCAGGAACGTCACCGCAGCGGCGACGTCGCTGGATAGCGCAACCCGCCCGGCCGGGATGCGGGGCCGCATCGCCTCCAGGCTGCCGACGGCGAGATCGTCGATCGAGGCGTGGTCGCTGGCCAGCTTGCGCATCATCTCGGTGTCGGTCGGCCCGGGCGAGACCGTGTTGATCCGGACGCCGCGGCCGGCCACCTCCATGGCCAGAACTCGCAGGGCCTGCCGGAGCGCGGCCTTGGATGCGGAGTAAGCAGCCTGACGCATCCGTGGCATGCGCGCGGCGATCGAGGCCACGGCCACGACGGCCCCGCCGCCGGCGTCGGACATCTGCCGGGAGTAGAGCTGCGCGGCATGAAAGCAGCCCAGGGTGTTGACCCGGAGGACCTCCTCGAACTCGGACACGGCCGTGACCAGCGCCGGGGAGGTCCGGAAGATGCCGGCGGCGATGGCCACCCGGTCAGCGTCTGTCGTGGAGTCGACCAGGGCCGCGACCGACGACTCGTCGGCTAGGTCCACCGCGATTGCTGTCGCGTCCAGCCCCTCCCGGACCAGGCTGGCTGCGAGCCGCTGGACGGCGTCGGCGTCGATGTCGGCCACGACCAGGCGTCGTTTCGGATCGGACCGGGCGGAGTCCTCAGCGATGGCGCGGCCAATGCCCCGTGCGGCTCCGATGACGACGGTGGTGGTCATGATGTCTTCTCTCCGGGATCGGTAAAGGCGAAGGCCCGCGCGGGGTTCGCCACGGTCATCTGGTGGATGTCGGCCTCGCTGACGCCGCGCGCGCGCAGCATCGGCAGGAAGTTCTCGATCACGTTCGCGTAGCCAGGGCCTCCGTAGGCCGCGAGCTGGCCGAGCTCGCAGATGTCGTTGGAGAGCATGACCTGACCGGCCAGCCCTTCCGCGCACAGTCCGGCCACGTTCTCGGCGCGGAACTCCAGCGGCGCATAACCCTGGGCAAAGGCAAGGTTGTCGATGTTCAGCCAGGCACCGCGCGCGGCGATCGGCAGCCACCAGTGGATCCCGCGCCGGTCGCCGAGGTGCGAGATCACCACGTGCTCGGCTGCCACCCCCTCCTCGGCCAGCAGGTCGAGCTGGTCCAGGGCCAGCTCGCCCCAGTGCGTGGTATGGGTGAGGATCGGGCACCCGGTCCGGCGATGAGCCCGGGCGGCGGCCCGGAACACCCGCTCGGCCGCCGGGGTGATGTGGCCGCGCTCGGTCCCGATCTCGCCGATGAAGCCGGGCCGCACGCCGGTGTCCCCGACGCCGTTGACGATCTCGTCCACGAGCCGGCCGGCGAGCACGTCGGGCAGCTCCTGGGTGATGTAGTCGGGGTACACCATCTCCCGGTACCAGCCCGCGCCCATGACGATGTTGATCCCGGCGCGCTCGCTGATGCGCCGCAGCGCCTCTGGCTTGCGCCCGATGCCGATGTTGGTGGGATCGCAGATCGTCTTGCCGCCGGCCGCCGCGTAGCGCATGGCCTCCTCGGCGGCGATGTCCTCATCGTCAAGGATGGCCTCGTAGAGCTGCCGGAGCCCCCAGCCATCGGTGAGCAGATGGTCGTGGCTCAGCGTCACGCCCAGTTGCGCAGGGTCGACAGGGCCCCGCACCGTCATGACCAGACCAGCCCAGTCGATGGCATTCACGCCTGCTGACCTTTCTGCTGTCGCGCGGCTTGCTCGAACCGCGGCCTGGGGTGCGCGGCGAGCAGGTCGACGGTGTAACTATGCTGCGGGGACTCGAAGACTGTGCTCGTCGGCCCGGTCTCGACGATGGCTCCCGCGTGCATGATGGCCACCCGGTTGGCTATCGAGGCGAGGACCGGTAGCTGGTGTGAGACGAAGATGAGCGAGACGGCCAGCTCGTCGCGCAGGTCAAGGAACAGGTTGACGATCTCGGTCTGAATGGACACGTCGAGCGCACTGACCGCCTCGTCCGCGATGATGATCTCCGGCCCCGTGGCGAGCGCGCGCGCGATAGCGATCCGCTGGCGCTGGCCGCCGGACAGCTCGCGCGGCCGCCGGGAGGCGTAGGAGCCCGGCAGCTTGACCAGGTCGAGCTGCCGGGCGACGAACTCGGCCGGCCGGGCGTCACCGAGGCGATGGTGCACCCGCCCGGCCTCGAGAATCGCGCTGCCGACCGTCATCCGCGGGTTCAGCGAGGCGTACGGGTCCTGGAACACCATCTGGATCCGGCGGCGCACCTCGCGCAGCCCCTCGCCGCGGAGGCTGCGCACGTCCAGGCCGTCGAAGATGACGTGCCCGGCGTCCGGCTCGACCAGCCGGGTGATGCAGCGCGCGGTCGTCGACTTGCCGCTGCCGGACTCGCCGGCGATACCTAGGACCTCGCCCCGGTCCAGGTAGAAGGAGATGTCGTCGACCGCAGTCTGGACGCGGGCCGGGACGCCGCGCAGGCGCTGGCCCAGCGGTCTGCGCTCGGTGAACTTCTTGACCAGCCCGGTGACGGTGAGGACGCGCTCGTGCGCGGGCGCGATCATGCCGCCCCACCCCGGGCGATCTCCTGAGTGGCCGAGGCGACGAACGGGCACGCGCTCGCCCGGGTGGCGCCGACGGTCTGCAGGGACATGTCGACACTCCGGCAGTCCGGGCGGGCGAATCCGCACCGGGGCTCGAACGGGCACCCCCCGGTGTACGGGACCGTGCCCAGCGGCGGGCCCGGTATCCCCCGCCGCCGCTCGCCCGGCTGGGGATGCAGGACCGGAACCGCGTCCAGCAGCGCGCGGGTGTAGGGATGAACGGGCGCCGTGTAAACCTCTTCGATGGTGCCGGTCTCCACGACGAAGCCGCCGTAGACCACGACGACCCGGTCGCACATGTCCGCGATGACCCCGAAGTCGTGCGAGACCAGCAGCATCGACATGTCCCGGTCCTGCCGCAGTCGCCTGGCCAGCGCCAGCACCTGGGCCTGAGTCGACACGTCCAGCGCGGTCGTCGGCTCGTCGGCGATGAGCAGCTTGGGGTCGGCCGCCAGCGCCAGCGCGATCATCACGCGCTGGCGCTGGCCGCCGGACAGCTCGTGCGGGTAGGCCCGCAGCCGCGCCGCCGGATCGGGGATCTCTACCTGGGCCAGCAGGTCGATGGCGCGGTGGCGTGCGGCCGACGATGACAGCCCGGCGTTCAGCCGCAGCGTCTCGGTCAGCTGTCGCCCGATGCGCAATGTCGGGTTCAGCGACGAGAACGGGTCCTGGAAGATCATCCCGATGTCGTGGGCGCGCAGCGACCGCAGTTCCCGCCGGTTCAGGCCCAGCACGTCCCGGCCGTCGAACCGGACGGCTCCGGCCGTGATCCGGCCGCCGCGCGGGACGATCCGCAGCACCGCCCGGCAGGTCAGGCTCTTGCCCGAGCCGGACTCGCCGACCAGGCCCACCACCTCGCTGCGCCGCACGCGGAGGCCCACATCGTGCACCGCGACGTGCCCGCCGAAGGAAATACGCAGGCGCTCCACTTCCAGCAGGGGGGCGGAACCCCCGGTCGCTGCGGCGCTCGTCATAGTTCCGCCACCTCGTATTCGCTCCCGGTGAGGCCGTCTCCGATCAGGCCGACTCCGATTCCCAGTGCGACCAGGACCACCGCCGGCAGCGTGGAGATCCACCACGCGGACAGCATGTACGGCTGGCCGCTGGCGATGATCGAGCCAAGCTCCGCGGTCGGCGGCTGTGCGCCGAAACCGAGGTAGGACATGGCGGCGATCGCGACCAGGTTCGAAACCAGGTCGATGGTGGAGTAGGTCAGGCCGGGCTGGACGGCGTTGGGCAGCACGTGCCGCCAGATGATGCGCCAGTGCCGGTAGCCGAGCGCCCGGGAGGCGAGGATGAATTCCTGCTCGCGCAGGGCCAGCATCTCGGCGCGGGCGATGCGCGCGTAGACCGACCAGTCGACCAGGACGATGCCCAGGCAGACGCCGAACAGCCCGACCCCGGTCACCGCGACAACCGCCAGCACGATCACCAGGAACGGCAGCGCGATCGCGGTATCGACGACGCGTGAGATGCCGATGTCCAGCCACCGGCCGAAGTACCCGGCGACAGCGCCGACCAGTGTGCCGAACGCCACGCTGATGGCGGTCACGACGATTACCACGGCCAGGTCCACCCGCGTCCCGTACAGCACGCGGGAGAACACGTCCCGGCCGACGTAGTCGGTGCCCATCCAGTGCGCACCCGATGGCCTTGTCAGGCTGGCCAGGATGTCAGGCTGGTTGGGGTTGTAGGGCGCGATCACCGGGGCGAGCAGCGCGGCCAGCACGATCACCGCCACGATGCCCGCGCCGACCTGGCTCTCCCGTGGCATCCGGCGGATCCAGCCCAGGTAGCCGGGCAGCCGCTTCGACATGCTCAGCTCAGCCACGCTCGGCCGCCTGACGGACGCGCGGGTCGACGGTGGCCTGGAAGATGTCGGCCGTGAGCCCGACGACGATGACGACGGCCCCGGCCAGGACCGTGATCGCCTGGATGACGGGATAGTCGCGGTTCTGGACCGCCTGGATCAGCAGCGATCCCTCACCCGGGATCTGGAACACCTGCTCCAAGACCGCGGTGCCGCTGACCAGCGCGCCGACGGTCACCGCCAGGACGGAGATGGTCGGCATGGCCGCGTTGCGCATGACGTGCCGGAACAGGATCCGGCTCATGCTCAGCCCGCGCGTGGTCACGGCCTCGACGTACTCGGTGGCCAGCACCTTGCGCATCGATGCCCGCAGCGTGCGCACGACCACGGCGAGCAGCGACAGCCCGAGGGCGAATGCGGGCAGCGTGAGCGACCGCAGGTGGCCGCCGAATCCGGACCCGTATCCCGATACCGGCAAGGCCCCGAGCTTGAGGCCGAAGACCAGGGCCAGGACCAGGCCGAGCCAGAAGGCCGGCAAGGTGTAGGTGGTGGTGGCCAGGATTCGGATCTGCAGGTCGGCGGCCTTGCCGGCGCGCACCGCGGCGACCATGGCTAGCGGGGTGCCGATCAGCACCGCCACCAGAAGTCCGTAGACGATCAGCAGCGCGCTGGGCTCCAGCCGGCCGGCGATCAGAGACCCGATGGGCTGGTTGAGCGTGTAGGAGTAGCCGAGGTGGCCGGTGAACGTGTGGCCGAGGAACGACCCGAGCTGGTAGAGGACCGGCCGGTTCAGGCCGAGGTGCTCGCGCACGAGGCGCTGGTAGCTGGGCGAGATCTTGGCCCCGAGCATGGTGCGGACCGGATCGCCAGGAACCAGCTGCATCAGCAGGAACGCGAAGATGGACAGCGCGACCAGCTGCACCACGCTCAGGACCAGGCGCCGCAGGATGTACCCGGTCATGACCGGTCACATCCTGCGGCAGCGGAGGTTACTTGGCTACCCACGTGTCAGTCAGCGACTCGTAACCGATGGGAGTCAGGTAGTTGGCGCAGACGTTGGACTGCAGGCCTTCGAGGAACGGCAGGTCCAGCACGTTCAAGGCCGGCTGCTGCTGCTGGAGGGCGGCCTGGATCTTCGGCCACAGCGTCGCGCGCTGGCTGACCGGGCCGTGGTCCAGCTGGTTGACCATCGAGGCGATCGACGGGTCGCTCCACCACGAGTAGAAGCCGTGCGTGGCGCTGGGCAGGGCGTACAGGCTGGCGAACTCGTCCGGGATCACCACGTCACTGACCGCGAGGGCGTACGGCATGATGATGTCGTACGAGCCGCTGGTGAAGTCCTTGCTGAGCGTCGCCTGGTCCTCGGCGCGGAGGGTGAGCTTCACGCCAAGCTGCGCCCACTCTTCCTGCAAGATCAGCGCGAGGCTGCCGAACTCCGGGTTACCGCTCGGGTACTCCAGCGTCGCCGAGAAGCCCTTGGAGACGCCTGCCTTGCTCATCAGCTGCTTGGCCTTGGCCAGGTCATAGGTGTCAGCCGGGACCTGGCTGCCGGGCGCGTCGTACTGCAGGTGCGGCAGCACGCTGTTGGGAATCTTGGCCAGTCCGGAGTAGATCTTCTGGTTGATCGCGCCGCGGTCGATCGCGTACGAGAGCGCCTGCCGCACGCTCACGTTGTTGTACGGGGCATTCTTGTTGTTGACCGACAGCAGGATCCAGGACGGGATCGTGTAGGGAGTCACCACCACGTTCTTGCGCGCCTGCAGCGACGACACCTGGTCGAACGGCACCGAGTCGATGACCTGCGCCTGGCCGTTCTCCAGGTCGAGCAGCCTGGTGTTGTCGTCGGTGACGAAGTTGACAACGACCTTGTCCAGCAGCGGATGGCCGGACTCCCAGTACTTCGGGTTCTTGGCGAAGGTGATCGACGAGCCCTTGACCCACGACTGGAGGACGTACGGCCCGGATCCGGTCGGCTTGTTCCAGAAGTTCTGGCCCTGCGACTTGTACAGGCTGGCGGGGTAGATCGCCGCCGGGGGCATCGCCAGGTAGTAGAGGAACCCGCCGACGGGCTCAGAAAGGTTGACCCGGACGTCAGACGCGTCCAGAACGGTCGTCGACTTGTATCCGCCGCTGAACGACGACGCGTACTCGTCCAGCTTCGGGTTGGCCCAGTTGTCCAGGGCGTTCTTGACGTCCGCGCCGGTCACCGGCTGGCCGTTGGAGAAGGTCAGGCCCTTGCGGATGTGGAAGGTGTAGGACTTGCCGTCCTTCGAGATCGTCCACTTGTCGGCGATGGCTGGGACGACGTTCAGGGTTTTTCCGGTCGGGTCCAGCCGCACGAGCCCCTGCATGATGAGGCTCTGGGCCTCACCGTCGCCGAAGCCGCCTGGCGTGTTGTAGGGGTCCAGCGACAGCGTCTGGTTCTGCACGGCCAACGTGAGCGTGCCGCCAGCGGCCGGCGTGGCCTTGCAGGCAGCAGACTCAGCGCCAGCGGTCGGGGTCGCTGGGGCGGCCGAGCCGCTGGCACCGCTGCCTGAACTGCTGCAGGCGGCGAGCAGTACCGACACAAGTGCGGCAGCGGATAGCGCCGCTGTCGCCTGACCTGGGCGATTCTTCACGGGCACTCCTGACGAACGAGGATCTGAGATCACGCACCATTGGTTCATATATATGAACTTTGGTTCCGAGTTGACCTTGTATAACATCTTCCGGGCAGCGCCGCAAGAAGTGGGGCAGGTCACGTGGGCCCCGGTTGCGCATCGCTCCAGGGCTGTCGGAGGGCCGCGTTGCACCGCCGTGCTGGCCAGTCGCATGGTCAGGCGTCGGCTTCTGGCGCACATGGCGCCGTGCAGGCGGCCAGGAAGGAGCCGGCAGGCACCAGCCTCAGGCCACCGACTCATGATCGGGAGGGACTGACGCTAGCGACATGACCATTGACCGCCCTCGTTCGTCTGTTAGAACTTCTACGAGTCAGAACTATAGTTCATATATGTGAACCACTAGCGGCTTGCGGGATGGGATTAGCGCGTGGAATGCCGGCGCCTTGGGCGGAGCGGCATGTTTGTCAGCGAAATCGATTACGGCAAGCGACAGCATGCGTCCACGCCACGCTCGATACCGGCATTACTACGTTCGATACCGCCGACGGATACGCTGACACCCTCGCGGAAGTTTACCTGGGCAGCGCGCTCAAAGGGCAGCGCCGAAAAGCGGTTGAGATCTGCACTAAGGCGTATTTCCCCACCGGCCCAGGTCAGAATGAGCGAGGGCTTTCCCGCAAGCACCTGCGCGAGTCGATCGACGGATCACTGCGTCGGCTGCAGATGGATTACGTCGATGTCTATCAAGCGCATCGTTACGATTATCAGACGCCGCTGTACGAGACCATGGAGAACCTTTGCCGACATCCGCAGTACTCAATGTTGCGGCGCGTGATCGAGGCGCAGGTCCAGCCTGCATGCGAAGAACTCGGCATAACGCAGATTGTGTATTTCCCACTAGCACAGGGTGTCCTGACCGGGAAGTACTCCCCCGGACAGTCCCCGTCGCAGGGAGCCCGTGCTGCCAACGACAAGGCCGACAACAAGCTAGAGAACTGCTGGATCCTGCCCGAGTCTGGCCCTAGCGTGGCAGACCTGAAAATCCAGTTCGTCGGCTCGACAGGAAGTCTGCTGATCGACGGCACCCATCACAGAATGATCGAATTGCAGGCCGACAAGGCCGAGTATCTGGACGCCACGGCCGCGATTGACGTCTTCGGCGTGCCGTCCGGATTCGCGACGGAAAGCATCAGGCACTTCGCTGCGTCTGTTGCGGGTAACCGAGCGCCGCGCGTCGATGGAGCAGACGGGCTTGCGGTCACGCGACTGATTCAGGCAATGGAAAGGTCGGCGGCCGCTCAGACGCCGGTTGATATCGACTGGAATCCCTTCGCCGCCTGATTCACCAGCTCATGCGCAGCGCACCGTCGATGCGAATGACCGCTCCGTTGATCATCGGGTTCGCGATGACATGCATCACCAGCGACGCGAATTCCCCCGGCTCGCCAAGCCGGTGCGGATGCGGCACGTCAGCAGCAGCCACGTCGAGCTCGCCCTCGCGGAACTTCTCGATCAGCGGCGTTCGGAACCGCCCTGGCGCTATTGCCACGACCCGGATGCGGACGCTGGCGAGCTCACGTGCGGCCGGGAGAGTCATCGCGGCTACGGCACCCTTGGATGCCGAGTACGCCGTCTCGCCGCGTTGCCCGTCGAAGGCCGCGACGGACGACGTGTTGACGATGACACCGCGGTCCTCCGTGCCATCATCGGGATAGGCCGCCATGGCCGTTGCCGCCTGGCCCATCACGTTGACTGTCCCCGCGACGTTGACCTGCATCAGCGTCGTGAACCGCGTGAGGCTGGCCGCGGCCGGGCCAAGAATCGGATTCGGACCTGCAATGCCCGCGCAGTTGACCGCGACGCGCAGGTGGCCGCGGTCGCGGGCCAGCTCGATGGCCCGTGCCACGTTCGCCCCGCTGGTCACGTCACCGGGGGCGTAAATAGCGCCGTTGCCGAGCTCGGCTGCCAGGTCATCGCCTTTGGCATCCGGAAGATCGAGCAGCGCCACCGCCGTTCCCGTGGCTGCGAGCGCTCTGGCCGTGGCCAGCCCCAGTCCCGAGCAGGCGCCGGTGACGATCGCGCTTGTTCCCTGGCCCAGGCGCAAAGACCCTCCCCCTACGGGAACGCCAGGACACGTGCGGCGTTCGTCTCGGTCAGACGCTGCATATCATCATCCGCGACGCCCGCCTTCCGCATGGCCGGGATGAAGTTCTCGATCAGCCACGCGAATCCCCGGCCGCCATAGGACTTCAGTGCCGCGCGGGTGCCGATATCCGTGCCGAGTACGACGCGATCGTGGTAACCGGCCTCCAGCAGCGCAAGCACGCTAGCCAGCCGGATGTCGTCACCGGGGTAGCCATCACCCAGGTACCCGATGTTGTCGATGCTGAGGTAGACGCCGCGACGCGCGATCGCCAGCAAGCGGCTGGTGTCCTCCAGGTCTCCCAGATGGCTGATGACGATCCGGTCCGGACTCACGCCCGCGCGTTCCAGGATGTCGATCTGCTCCAGCGCCAGCTCGCCGAAGTGGGTGGTGTGGGTCCAGACCGCCGCACCGGTCTGAAGGCTGGCCCGGGCCGCGGCGAGGAAGACCCGCTCCTCGCTCGGCCTGACGTGGCCGCGCTCCGTCCCGATCTCGCCGATGAATCCGGCCCGCACTCCCGACTGGCCGAAGCCGTCCGTCAGCTCCGTGACTAGCATCTCCGACAGGTCGAACGACGTCTTTCTATAGACGTCGTCGTTGTAGACGGGCTTGCGATACCAGCCGCACCCCAGAACGATGTTCACGTCTGTCGCGAGCGACACCCGCCGCAGCGCCTCCGGTTTCGGGCCGATCCCCACGTTGGTGCAATCCACCAGCGTGCCGCCGCCAGCCGCTCTGAACAGGCCGACCTCTCGGGTGGCGACAGCCTCGTCATCGAAGATCACGTCGTAGCTCCGGATCATCTGGAAGTAATCCCAGAAGACGTGCTCGTGACTGTGCGTGATACCTAGATCAGCCGGATTCTTCGGCCCGGTAACAGTCATGACTTGTCCTGACCAGTTCACGCCCACGAGCCCTCCGCCCAGGAGCAGCAGCGAAAATCCTTAGCCAGATCTAACATCGCAGACATTCGGCCAACGCATTTGTTATTCACCCAAACAGCGACAAAGTTCATATACATGAACTGCCCGCGCAATGACAGGTCAGCGGAGACCGCGGTGGGCGGCCCAGCGGGAGCCGGCGAGAGTGGCGGCGTCGGCAATGAGAGCGGTCAGCGCAGGATTCTCCGGGACCGCGAACGAGACATAGGCCCGCGGACAGGGCGGTCACCTCGGCACTGCTGTCGCTGTTCATGACTCCCATGACGTCCGCCGACAGCCAGTCGCCGCCCGCCGCCTCGACAGCCCGCGGCGCCGGCGAGGCGTCCAACTGGGCAGTGGCGTCGATGACGCGCCGCCAGACCGGGGGACATTCTGGCGCACCCAGACGAAGGATTCGGTGATGCGTAGTGTGGACGCGTCGGTGCGCACGGATCGGCCTGCCCGCGGCGCCGCCCAGGCGGCGGCGCGGCCGCGACCACCAGCACGGCTAGCCCGGCCGCCGGTGGTCCTGGCAGCCAGCTCTGGGTGAGCAGCTACAACGGGCCGAGCCACGGCTTTGACGCGGCGACGGCGACAGTTGCCAGCCCTGACGGGCGCGTGGTCTTCGTCACCGGGAGCAGCGCGGGCGCCAACAACACCGACGACTACGCCACCGTGGCCTATAACTCGGCGACGGGGGCGCAGCTGTGGGTCAGCCGGTGCAACGGACCAGGCGGGCAGACCGATATACCGTTCGCGATCGGGATCAGCCCCGACGGCCGCGCCGTCTATGTCACGGGTTACAGCGGCGGCCGGGCCGGTACGACTACGTGACGATCGCGTACAACGCCGCGACGGCGCCCAGCGGTGGGCCGGCCGCTACAGCGGCCAGGCGAACCTGGACGACTTCGGCACCGCCCTGGCCGTCTCCCCTGGCGGACGGGTCGTCTACGTCACTGCCGGGGTCGGATCGCCGGGCGCCAGCTCGGCTTCGTCACGATCGCTTATAAGTCGTCCGGCGGTCAGGCACAGTGGACCAGCAGGACCCGCGGCTGGTCCATCATCAACGACGTCGGCAGTTCGGTCGAGGTGACCCCGGACGGCCAGACGGTGGTGGTCGCGAACTGCACGGCGGGAACCACGACCAGGACTGCGTACGCGACGACCGCCTGCAACGCGAGCACGGGCGCGGCGCGGTGGTCGCGGCGCTATGCCGGGCCGGCGGGCAGCAACGACAACCTGCCAGCTGCCCGCGGGATCAGCCCGGACGGGAGCACGGCCTATGTGACGGGCACCAGCGACAGCCCGACCTCCGAGCGCGACTACGCCACGGTCGCCTACCGCACCGCCACCGGCGCCAGGCTGTGGGTGAGCCGGTTCACCGGCCTCGGCAACTCCTTCGATCAGGCGAATGCGCTGGCCGTCAACCCCAAGGACGGCGCCGTCTACGTCACCGGGTCCAGCGACGTCGGGAGCTTGTCGGACTTCGCGGCAAGGCGTGGGCATTCGAGCAGCCGATGGGAGCGGCCTGGTATTACCTCCAGACCAACCCGGCCATGAGCCTGCTGGGCCAGCGCACCCTGAAGCGCATCATGGCGGACACATCGTCGTGCTGACACGTGGCGTCCGCATGCGAGGCATGCCATGAATGATTGCCTTGCCCTGTAAGCGTGGCGATAGCCAGCGCGGCCGCTCGGGCACCTTTGGTGCTGTTCGCCCACTTCTACACCAAGGTCTACGACCACGTCCTGCGCCCGCTGATGGCACCCGACCGGCCCAGCGCACCCCCAGAACTCGCCGCGGCGCTAGCCACGCTCGACCAGCTCGTCACCCGCCACATCACCCAGGCCCGCCTCCCCGCCGCAGCCTAAAACCCGCCGGCAATCCGTCACCGTCACGACATCCCTGCGTCAGCCTGACCGCACGACACCACGCACCGTGAAACTCAAGACAAACATCAAAGACCTGGCACCAAAGGTGCCCTAGCGGAGTGCTGGGTGCTGTTCCTAGCCGGCCTCGACGTGCTGCAGCACCGACGTGACGACCGCGCGGTCGACCGGGCTTGGCAGGGTCGATGCCAGGCCGGCGTCACGGTCACCAGCGAGGACTCGCATGAGTGCCGCGCACATCGACGCCGCTCTGGGGTTGCGCTGAGCGAAGGTCGTGAGCTCGCTTTCTGCCGCCGCTGCGGCGCGCGCGTCTCCCCGGCTCCCGGCCACAAGATCGGCGAGCGTATAGCCCCACGGCATAACGTGCCAGAGGTCCGCGGGCATCGTCATCGCACCGCGGAGCGCTTCCAGGGCGCGCGCGATGATCGCCGCGCCAACATCGTCTAGACCGGCTGCCGCGTCCGCGCCGTGCCCGTCACTCACCATGCTGAGGCTGCGCGCGAGCGGCGCCCACTCCGTGCCGGCGTCCTGAATCTTCACCAGGTGCTGTCCGAGGGCATGCCGTGCGCGGGCGTCACCATCTCTCGCTGCGACGATGCCGGCGATCACCGGATCCCACATCGCGAAGTAACGTGGCAGCTCGCTGGGCGCGGCCTCGCCGCCGGCAGGGGAGAATACGCCAGCGGCCCGGTTCCTTGCGTCGGCCAGGACGCCGTCGAAGTGCTCCTGTGCCCGTCCCTCGCCGGGGCAGATGCGGGCCAGCAGATCCGCGAGGTCTGCGCCCGGTACCTCGGCCACTTGGCGGCACAACTCGCCTGCGTCAGCGGGAGCAGCATCCAGGTCGCCGATTTCCTCCAGGTCCAGTGCAAGTGCGTTCACCGCGCGAACGTCCGGGTCGGCCACGATGTGCGCGATCAAGGCGGCCGCAAGATAGTGCGCGGTCGCGGATCCCGGCCGGCCGAAGTGCCGTCCGGAGAAGTACGCCAGACCGTAGTGGCTGATCGGAATAGCCTCCACGTCATTCGCGAGGTACTTATAGCGCAACGCGCTCCGTTCCATCTCGACCGCGACGCCCGGATGACCCCGGCGGTCCTCGAGCTGAGCGAGCGCGCTCAATACGAGACCCAGCATGTGGAAGTCGCGGTGCGGCTCGAACAGCGCCCGGCACTCGACCAGCACCGCGCGTGCCTCGTCAATCCGGCCGAGCTCGATCAGCTCACCGTGGCGTTCGAATAGCGCACTTCCAAGGTCGGAATTCTCGGCGCCTCTGGCGCGCCTCGAGGCGAGGAGCTCTGTATTAAAGCGCAGTGCTTCGGACCACCGCTCGGTCCTCGCAGCGGAGTGGTTGCCCACGATCAGCAATCTTTCTCGCACCCGCCAGGGAGTGGCCGTTTCCGGTTGCCCGGGGGCGACCGGAAGGGTGTCCATCTGGTGGCGCAGCCGGGCGACGTCGTTAAGCACGTCATCGTGATAGCCAGTGGCCGCCGCGACCTCCAAGCGCGCGATCTCGGCCTCAAGCCTGGTCCGCGGGCCCATCCCCATGTGCTCGGCGAGAGCGATCTGTTCCTCGGCTGACTGCATGGCGCCGCCGTACCTGCCGACGCTCAGGTCGACCTTGATGCTGTGCGAGGTCAGCGCCCAGCGTGCACGGTAGTCAGGCTCGGTGAACTCTCCGCTTGCGGCTCTCCGCGTCGCGCGGGCTTCCTCAGCAGCGGCATGCAGCTCCGATGTGAATAGCTCATCGTCTGCCGGGATCACGCCGCCGGCATCGAGGCAATTCAGCAGCGCCACGATCGCGCGAGCCTTACTGGCGCCCGAGGTAGCCGCGGCCACGGTTCTGAGTGCGGGCCATGTGGCCCGTGCCGTCGTCGCAGATCCATCACGCAACAGCACCTCATCGAGCAGATCGAGGGCGACCGCTGGCATGCCTTGCCGCAGCACGTAGGGAACGGCCGCCATGGCCGCCGACTTGACCTGCCTGCTCGTACTGCCCGCGCCTTCTGTGGCGAGTGCGCTCTGGTAGGCCCGCTGCCAGTATTCCGCCAGCGTGGCGTCCACCCGCTGGCGGAAGTCGCCGCCACCTACCTGGCCGCGGGCCGCCGCAACGATTACCGGATGGATCCGGTACCTGGCCGTCCGTCCGTGCGGACTACCCAGGACCGACAGCAAGCCTGAGCCGACGAGGCCCGCCAGGCCGTCGTCCAGCTCGCCCTGGCCGCCAGCCGGGTCACCGGCCCGTTCCCTCACCCAGGTGTCCTTCATCACAGCCCGGACGCGGTCGACGTCTTGCAGGCAGCACAGAAAGCCCAGCAGCTCGCGCTCTCGGGCCGGCAAAGTTGTCGTCACAGCCTGCGCCCACCCTCCGAGCGCGTGCACAAAGTCCTCAGCGGGAGACTGGCCATGGCCCGGCGGGAGGAATCCGCGCTGCAGGTCGCCAGCACCGTTCCATGCCGAATCCGCGCCTGTGATGAATTCATCGATGCTGGCCAGCGCGGACGCCTGCTCGTCGGCAAGCTCCAGGATCCTGGGATGGCCCTGCGAAAGCTCAAGAACTTTGCGGGCCAGATCGCGGGCCGCCGACGGAGCGAGGTCCGCAACCTGGCCGTAGACCATGCGCCTGAGCCGCGGCAGCTCGCTGAGCAGGACAAGAGTCTCGTCTTGCGACAGCCCGCTGACGGCCTCCGTCCGCAGCCGCAGCTGCGGGGCTTCCGGTCGTCGCCGGCTGGTCAGAACGACCTTGCCCACACCGTCGTGGGCAGCGATCGCAGTGATTATCTGGCCCCACGGCTGGAATTGCGACTGGCCAGCCCCGGTCAGGAGCGACTCGACGTTGTCAATGATGAGCAGTACCCGCTGGTTTCTCATCATCTCGGTCAGCTCCGGCAGAACTGCCTTCAGCAGCGACGGATTATCGAGCGTCTCTTCGATGCGCAGTCCCGGCAGCAGGGTCTCAAGGATGCCTGCGAATCTCATGAGCGCGCTGCGCTGATCGCCTCGCTCAGGCACCTCGAACCAGGCCATCCGGTCAAACGCCTGTTCGTGGGTGTAGGCCAGCTCGAGCGCACACGCGGTCTTGCCGGCACCGGGCATGCCGTGCAGCAGGACTCCAGGCCAGCCAGACCGCGGCGCGAGCACGGCGCTGGCCCGTGTCATGATCTCGGTGCGGCCGACGAAACGCGCCTGCTGCGGCGGTAGTACGCCCGGCTGCCTGCCGCTTCCGGGACCGAGCCAGCTGCCAGAAGGTGCCGCCAGCGTCAGGTCGGCTGCCGCTGCTCCGAACAGCGCAGGGGTGATCACCGACAACGTCGGCTGCGGCAGGTCGGACGTGGCAGTGGCGATCTCCTTGAGCGCCGTGCCGAGAGCGCGCGGCAGTGGCACGCCTGCACCGGTCATCAGCTGATAGACGTGCTGCATCAACGTTGTGGCGAACTCGTCGCTCACCGGATAACGCATAGCGAGGACAGCACAGCCAAGCCGACTCATGATCTCGCTGGCCATAGCGCGCATCGCGCGCCCGTCGGAAAGCCCGTTCTCCTGCTCCCGTTGCCCTGTCCAGCCGTCCGCAGTGGCCGCCACGCCGGCGGCTTCGCCCTCGGCACGCAGCCCGAGCCGGCTGCCAGCACTGCCCGGCGCTGCCGACCAGCATGCTGACAGCGTCACCAGGCTGAGCCTTTGCCGTGCTGCTCGGAGCAGGCTGGCCAGATCGGCCGCGCTGATCGCGTCCGGCGAGCCGTCCTCGCCTTCCAGCAGCAGCCGGCCGGGCGCGCCGTGCCCCGAAATATGCACGATATCCCAGCCGCCTTCTTCTGCGAGGGCCGCGCGCAGCTGCTGCCGGGTGACGCCATACTGCAGGACGCGTGCCTCGATCGCCCGGCCAGCGTCCGCTACCTGCTTGCACACATCCAGCAGGTCTTGCCGCTCACGGCGCTGATTCAGAGCG
The DNA here is from genome assembly GCA_035532775.1 of Streptosporangiaceae bacterium. Taxonomy (GTDB): domain Bacteria; phylum Actinomycetota; class Actinomycetes; order Streptosporangiales; family Streptosporangiaceae; genus Chersky-822. Next base: position 1,052 of record DATKQH010000267.1, on the reverse strand, counting down.
CGTTGTCCGGCGGGGAGGCTGAAGAGGCCGAGAACGCGAAGACGTCCGGACGGGGGCGCCGCATGGTACTCGCCCGCGGCGTCGAGCGCCTCGTCAGCAGGCTGCATGACCAGGACCACCTCCTGAGCCGCAAGCGGCCTACCTCCGGCGTGCGCGAGCTCGAGCGGGCAGAACATCAGATCTTCTGCGGCACGCGGCACGATCACTCGCACGGTCGCCGGAGTCGCCGCCGCCAGTGCCCCTGTTACGGGGCCCAGCACCTGCGTCCCGATCCAGTGGCCAATCTCGCCGGCTATCCGGGCTTCGTCCTCGGCTCGCGCCCATGGATCCGCTCGCCAGCGCAGGTGATGACTCAGCGCTAAGAATGCCTCGAATTCCGGCGACCTGGCGTCAAGCCGCACCTGATGGCTGGCAAGTTCCTCGCCGTCAGGCCCGGTCAGCACCCATCGGTACCGTGCCAGGGATTCGAAATCGTGGACTGCCAGCGACAAGCCCTGCGAGGCCACGAACTCCCCCCACCCCATCTATGTGTGCGGCATGCGGAGGAATGGTGCCGCGCCATCATGGATGAATTCCCAGCAGGAGTATGGCAGCATCGGGACATATCGTAAAGCCGGATCATAGCTACGCTTGGTACAGAATGACCGCTACTGCCCAAAATAGGAATATAATAGCCAGCAATTCGGCGGCGATGGCCAGGATCAGAAGCCGGACCTTCAGGTTGTTGGCGGAACGCATGGCGGCTATCAGCGCCACCTGGGCGCCCGCGACGCGCAACTCGCCGACCTCCGCCGGTGCGACCCAGAACCGGGCATCTACGAGCTTCGCCAGCCCGCGAGCCGTCGGCTCCCGGTATCGCAGCGGCATGTTCGTGGTTAGACCGAAAAGAGCCGTGACGACGAACGCGATAAGGGCGAGCAGCAGGGGCATATCAGCTCCGGCAGGCAGCTTGAAACCCGGTGCCGCCGTCAGTCCCGCAGTGAGCGCGAACAGGAAGGTTACCAAGGTTCCCGCGGCGGTGACTGTGGTAATCCCGCGGGCTTCCAGCGAGG
>DATKQH010000266.1:0-4521 GCA_035532775.1 Streptosporangiaceae bacterium | reverse complement strand
ACATCTCGGCCGCGGCCGCGGCGTCGCCGATCCTGATCCGGCGCAGCGTGCGGTGCCGCGGATCCATCGTGGTCTCGGCCAGCTGCGAGGCGTCCATCTCCCCCAGCCCCTTGTAGCGCTGCGGCGGTTCCTCGTACTTCTGTCCCTTGCGGTCCAGCTCGAGCGTGGTGCGGTGCAGCTCGGCGTCGCTATAGGTGTAGATGTACCGGTCCTGGTTCTTGCGCGGGCTGGTGAGCTTGATCCGGTGCAGCGGCGGCACAGCGGCGAACACCCGGCCAGCGTCCACCATCGGGCGCATGTACCGGTGGAACAGGGTCAGCAGCAGGGTCCTGATGTGCGCGCCGTCGACGTCGGCATCGCTCATCAGGATGATCCGCTGGTACCTGGCCGCGTCCAGGTCGAAGGCGTTGCCCGAGCCCGCGCCGAGCACCTGGATGATCGCCGCGCACTCCGCGTTCTTCAGCATGTCCGACAAAGACGCCTTCTGTACGTTCAGGATCTTGCCGCGGATCGGCAGCAGCGCCTGGAACTCCGAGTCGCGGGCCAGCTTGGCGGTGCCGAGCGCCGAGTCGCCCTCGACGATGAACAGCTCGCTGCGGTCATCGGCTGACCGGCAGTCGACCAGCTTGGCCGGCAGCGCCGACGATGCCAGTGCGGACTTGCGGCGCTGGTTCTCCCGGTGCTCCCGCGCAGCGACCCTCGTCTTCGCGGCGCCCGCGACTTTGTCGAGCACGGCCTTGGCCTGCTGCTTGCTGCCCCTGACCCGGCCTTCGAGGAACGACCTCAGCTCGCCGGAGACGACCTGGGCGACGATCCGGGACGCGGCGGGCGTGCCGAGCACCTCCTTCGTCTGGCCTTCGAACTGAGGCTCGGGGAGCCGCACCGAGATGACCGCGGTCAGGCCCTCGAGGACGTCTTCCTTGATGACCGGCTCGTCGCCGCTGCGCAGCATCCTGGCGGCGCGCAGCTGCTCGTTCAGGGTCTTGACCAGCGCCCGGTCGAAGCCGGTCACGTGCGTGCCGCCCTTGGGCGTGGCGATCACGTTGACGAACGACCGGGTCGTCGTGTCGTAGCCGCTGTCCCAGCGCAGCGCGACGTCGACCTCAAGCTCGCGCTCGACCTCAGTGGGCGTCAGGTGGCCCAGGTCGTCCAGAACAGGCACCGTCTCGGTGAACTGGCCGGCGCCCGTCAGCCTGAGCACGTCGGTGACCGGCGTGCCGCTGCTCAGGTGCGCGCAGAACTCGCTGATCCCGCCGTCGAACTTGAACTCGGCGGCTCTCGGCTGCCCGGCAGTCTCCTCGCCGGCCCCGGGACGCTCGTCGGTGACGGTGATCGATAGCCCGGGCACGAGGTAGGCGGTCTGCCTGGCCCGCTGGACGAGCGGCTCGAAGGCCAGCTCGGCCCCCTGGACGAAGATCTGCCGGTCGGGCCAGAACCTGGTTCTTGTCCCGGTCCTCGTCTTCGGGATCTTGCGCACCTTGCGCAGGCCCGAGCCCGGCGCGAAGCTGGCGTCCAGGCCGTCCGCGCCGAACTCTCCTGGCACCCCGCGCCGGAAGCTGGCGCCCCACTCGTAGCCCTCCCGCTCGACGTAGACGTCGAGGCGGCCGGACAGCGCGTTGACCACGGAGGCACCCACACCGTGCAGGCCGCCTGAGGCGGTGTAGGAGCCGCCGCCGAACTTGCCGCCGGCGTGCAGCCTGGTCATCACGAGCTCGACGCCGTTCAGGCCGGTCTTGGGCTCGATATCGACCGGGATGCCCCGGCCGTTGTCCCGCACCTCGGCCGAGTGGTCAGCGTGCAGGACGACCTCGATCCTGGTGCAGGTTCCGTGCAGCGCCTCGTCGACCGAGTTGTCGATGATCTCCCACAGGCAGTGCAGCATCCCGCGGCCGTCGGTGGAGCCGATGTACATGCCGGGCCGCTTGCGTACCGCCTCAAGGCCCTCCAGCACGGTCAGATGACGCGCCGAGTAGGTGTCGCCCTGGCTGGCCCGCCGCGGCGCCTCGCGCAGTGCGGTGGTCACGGCGCTTGTCCCGGAGTCACGGCGCTTCTCACGCTACTTTCGAGTCAGGCCCGGCTTGCGGCAGCCTGCTACCCCGCACCGAGAAAATTACCTGATTCGAAGACTAGCGGCCCGAACCGCCTGGCTTGGTGAGGCACGCCGTCGGCATACCCGGCGACCTGGGACAACTTGCCCTCGGGCGCGTCATGTATAAAGATCGGGCCAGTGATCCGTAATGTGTTCGCCCACGGCGTACGCCGCACCCGCATGGGATGACACCAGACGGGCTAGGTGTTGTGATGCGGTAGAGATCGCAGGTTGTAGAAACCGCCGGCAAACCCGTCGGCGGGAATCGGGCAAGGGAGGCGGACATGACCGGAGCGATGGCCCCAACGAAGCCGCTGAACGCCAACGACCTGTGTGACAGGTGCGGTGCCCCGGCGTACGTACGGGTGATCCTGCCTGGTTTGGCGGAGTTGCTCTTCTGCGCGCACCACAACCGCCAACACGCGCACGCCCTGGCGAAGGTCGCGGTCGAGATCCAGGACGAGACCTCGAGGCTGACCGACAAGCCCGGCGAAGGAGCGGCAGCCGCCCGCTGACCGGCTGCCACACAGGCCTAACGACGATCAGGCGGTCTCCCCGCGCGGGGAGACCGCCTGATTCGCTTGCGTGACCGGTGCCCGGTCGCGGTCAGTCGAGGTAGTCGCGCAGAACCTGAGAGCGCGACGGGTGCCGGAGCTTGGACATCGTCTTCGACTCGATCTGCCTGATCCGCTCCCTGGTGACGCCGTAGACCTTGCCGATCTCGTCCAGCGTCTTCGGCTGGCCGTCGGTCAGGCCGAACCGCATGGACACGACGCCCGCCTCGCGCTCGGACAGCGTGTCGAGCACCGAGTGCAGCTGCTCCTGCAGCAGGGTGAAGCTGACCGCCTCGCCCGGCTGGATAGCCTCCGAGTCCTCGATCAGGTCACCGAACTCGCTGTCGCCGTCCTCGCCGAGCGGCGTGTGCAGCGAGATCGGCTCCCGGCCGTACTTCTGCACCTCGATGACCTTCTCAGGGGTCATGTCGAGCTCGGCGGCGAGTTCCTCCGGCGTCGGCTCCCGGCCCAGGTCCTGCAGCATCTGCCGCTGGACCCTGGCCAGCTTGTTGATCACCTCGACCATGTGCACGGGGATCCTGATCGTCCGCGCCTGGTCGGCCATCGCCCGGGTGATCGCCTGCCTGATCCACCAGGTGGCGTAGGTCGAGAACTTGTAGCCCTTGGTGTAATCGAACTTCTCCACCGCCCTGATCAGGCCCAGGTTGCCCTCCTGGATCAGGTCCAGGAACAGCATGCCGCGCCCGGTGTACCGCTTGGCCAGCGAGACCACCAGCCGCAGGTTCGCCTCGAGCAGGTGGTTCTTGGCCCGGCGGCCGTCCTCGGCGATCCACTCCAGATCGCCTCTGACATCGTGCGGCATCGCACGGCCGCCGTCGGCTAGCTTCTCCTCGGCGAACAGCCCGGCCTCGATCCGCTTGGCCAGCTCGACTTCCTGCTCGGCGTTGAGCAGCGGCACCTTGCCGATCTGCTTGAGGTAATCCTTCACCGGGTCCGACGTGGCGCCAGCCACGGCGACCTGCGCCGCCGGCAGGTCCTCGTCGTCATCGCCGTAGACGAAGGCCTCGTCTTCGCTCTCCTCGGCGGCGCCAGCGGTCACGGTCACGCCGACGGCTACGACGCCGACAGCGACGCTGGCCGGCTCTGCCTCGTCCTCGGTGTCCTCAGGGGCGGCGTCCGAGTCGTCAGGCCCGTCGTCCCTGCCTTCGATTTCGCCGATCGCGTCCTGGTCGATCGCGTCGTCGCTGTCCAGCCCGGACAGGTCGTCGAGATCGACGTCAAGGTCGGCCACGGCGGCCAGATCGGGATCACCCTCCAGATCAGCTACCGCACCGAGATCAGGATCACCATTCAGATCCGCAGCCGTACCAAGATCCGGATCAACGTCCAGATCGGTCGCTTCTGCCAGGTTCACGTCACCTTCCAGGTCAGCGAGTCCGGCGAGAGCACTCTCGCCATCCGGGCTATGCCCCTTGCCATTCGAGCCATTAGCCGCCGTACCGCGGGCACCACGCTTGGCACTCGCGGATCTGGCGGGCCGGCTGCCTGCTGAGACAGGACCGGCCGGGGCCGGGATGGCTGGATCAACTACAGTATCCGCTCCGCCCGACGAGGTTGTACCTCCGGCGCGATCCTTCTTCGCTGACCGCCGGGCCGCCCGGCGCGAGCCACCGCCCGACCGCCGGGCCGCTTGCTGGCTGTCAGCGGCCGCCAAGTTGTCCGGCACTAGCGTGACGGCAGCGTCGGCAGGCCCGCCAGCGGAATCGGCTGGCTCTACCCGGGATTGCTGCGGAACGCGAGCGCCTCGGCCTGTCGGCGTCGGCTGCCTCCGCGCCGCGGAGCTTGCAGCGCCTGCCACCGCGGTCACCCCTTCCTTCGCTGGCCGATAAGCCGCCATGCCCCGGTCAGTCCCCTTCC
>DATKQH010000265.1:0-3516 GCA_035532775.1 Streptosporangiaceae bacterium | reverse complement strand
GCCGGTTGGCGGCAGAGGACAACGACATGCCGGGGTTCGCCGCGACGAAGGAGACGAGCCGGTCCGCTACCGGCTGGTCGAATCGGACAGGCGTCGCTGCACGCTTACTCATGACTACATCGTAGTCGATTCGAGTCGCTCGGCGATCTGGCCGTGGTCGCTCGGGCCCGCCGTGGACGGTTCTAGAGCGATCCGGCGGTGCGCCGGGTGGAACTGCGGTGCCTAGCCCACCGCGCGAACCTCCGTTAGACGGTAAGAGCAGTTCCTCGCCCTCGGCGGTTCCGCGGTGCCATCGACCCGGGTCGCTCGTGTCGGGCGCTCAGGCCCTGCGGCCGAGCAGGCCCAGCAAGCGCACGTCATCCGGGGCGTCAGGGCCGGCGTCGATTCGTGAGCCGAACATGCCCGACCCTGCCACCAAGTCCGCGTTCGCTTCGGTCCAGGGAAGCAGCAGCGCGACGGCGTCGGGGTCGAGCGCGTCGTCCTGCCCGGTGGCCCGGGCCAGGTCCCATGCGTGTATGGCGAGGTCGGCGGTCAGCTGCATGATGTACTCCTGCCCGGAGGCGTCGCCGAAGGAAAGGTGCACGGTCCGCTTGAGGGCTCCCGGTTGCGCCACCGCCGCGTGCGCCTCCCCGATCGCCGACGCCAGCAATCCCGGCCATGCCGAGCCGTCGTCGCCCATGAGGTCGCCCTCGAACCGCTCGCCGACCTCCTCGACCGTCAGGCCTTCGAACAGCGGCGGCACCCAGCGCTGCTCAGATAGCAGGTGATGGACCAGCGTCCGCACATCCCACTCCGAGCAGGGAGTCTCGTCATGCCACTGCTGCGAGCCCACGCCCGCGACCAGCGCTGCGAACCGTCGCCCGCAGCGGCCGTGCAGCTCGACGACGTCATCTGCCATCAAACGCGGACCAGGCACTCTCTTAGCCTACGAGCTGTGCAGCTAGCAGCATTGAGCACCCTCCGTGTGCCCGGGCGGCAGAGGGCGGGAACCGCGGCCCGTGACTGACCGGCCAGCCGCGATGGATACTTGGCCTGGGGCAGCGGTATTGTCTCAGCCCGCTGCCGGGAGGGCGTCATGACGCATCGCGCGGTCCGCGCGGTGATGACTGCACCTGTCGCCACGGTCAGCTTGGATACCCCGTTCAAGGGCCTGGCCGCCATCATGGCCGAACATGGGGTGAACGCGCTGCCGGTGCTGGATGCACAAGGCCGTATCGCCGGGATCGTCTCCCAGAGTGATCTGATCAGGAAGGAGGAATATCAGGATGACCCGGCTGCGCGGCCGCCGCGCAGCCACCACCACCATGCCCAGGCGGCAGGTCTGGCCGCGAGGGACGTGATGAGCTCACCTGCCATGACGATCACGCCGGGGGCCAGCATCGTGGCGGCGGCCCGGGCTTTTGACCGGGGGCACGTATCGCACCTGGTGGTGATCGAGGCGGATGGCACCCTGGCAGGCATCGTCACCCCCCGGGACCTGCTCAAGGTCTACCTGCGGACCGACGATGATATCCGCAGCGAGATCCTCGGCGAGGTGATCGGCAAGTACCTCGGCTGCGACCCGGACTGGGCCGAGGTCGCGGTCACGGACGGGATCGTGACCCTGCGCGGTGAGGTCGAGCGGAAGAGCATGGTCCCGCTGGCGGCCCGGATGACGCAATCCGTCGACGGGGTTGTCAACGTGGTGAACATGCTGGCCTACGCCATCGATGACAGTCATCTGCCAACGGCCGCGGACCTCGATGAGCCGTGAGAAAGACGTTAAATTCTGTTTCGCTGCCGGCGGCTGTGCATTTATTACGCTTATTCTTTTCGTTGCAATGATGGGGGATGACTGATAATGCGTGACCAAATCCAGTTAACGCTAAATGTCAAGCGCGCTTAGTTGAGTGCTGGACACTGCCAAGCTGGTGGCAGCCGCTCATGATGTACATCAAGAGATCCGCAGTGTGGTTGAGGCATCGAGGCGGCCCGTGACCTGGGATCTTCGCAGGTTCGGTGGTCGCCGAAGCGTCCTCCTGAGCAATGAGTCGCCGGGCCAAGCCGAGACATGTAGCGTGCCCGCTACGTGCCCGACCGGCAGGTCACAAGGGGTGCGCCGCGGGTATTCGCGGGCAAGCCAACTCACGGTGGATCGAGGCTACGACGGGGGAAATCAGGCGCCGGAACTTGGCCGCTACCATGACGTCGCGATCACAGTAACGAGCATGAACGGAGGCCGATGAATGACACGGCTACCAGAATCTACTGCACGTCGTTACGGCAAGGTTTTTGATGAGATCGCGGCTGAGTACGACCGCCGCCGTCCGACTTATCCTGAAGAACTCGTCGACCAAGCTTGTCAGGTCGCAGTGATCGGGAGCGGTGATCATGTGCTTGAGGTTGGGTGTGGAAGCGGCCAACTGACGCGCAGCCTTGTCGCTCGGGGCCTGCACGTCACAGCACTCGAACCCGGCAAGAGCCTCATAGCGCTGGCCAGGCAGAACCTGGAAGGTGCTGGAGAGGTGGAATTTGCGAACGCTCAGTTTGAGGATGCATTGCTTCCCCGCGAGCAGTTTCAGGCCGTGTTCTCTGCGTCCGCGTTTCACTGGGTTGACCCTGAGGTTAGTTGGCAGAAGGCCGCTGACGTACTCGTTCCCGGTGGAACGCTCGCCCTCCTGCAATACTTCGGACTTGAGGAGCCGCGTAGCAAGCGAGATCAGGAAGCAGCACTCGCTGCCATGAGAAAGGCAGCCCCTGACATTGCCGTTAATTGGCCGGACTACAGGGATCTCGACGCCACGCTCGCTGGGATGGAGCAACGCCGTGGCAACGTCTCAGAGGTATGGGCATGGCTCGGCAGCTACGACATAGGGCAAGATTATGCCGCCCGCTTGTTCGGTGATGTTCAGGTGGCAGTCATGCCAAAGCTCATCGAGCACACTCCTGACGAGCTCAATGCGCTCGTACGTACGATGTCGTTTTACGCTCGGCTTTCACCGGGCCAACGTCAAGCCCTTGAGCGTGAACACGAGGCCATTTATGAACGACTCGGGCGACCGATTCGCGCTAGCACGGTCGCGGCTCTGGTCACGGCACGGCGCAGCACGGAGGGAGATGATCACCGCGTATCACCTCAGGGCACGCCGCACTGATTCGCTCTTCCTCGCCGCTCGATCCTCTCGGCCGAGTCCTCCGTGCCAAGGGCCGAGCCGCTATGCGGTCGCTTCGTGAGCATTGACACGCCGGCCCCTGCCAAGGGTGGCTGCTGCGAGGACGGGGGAGGAGCAGGCATGGAGCGGCCGGGACCGCCCAGGGTCAAGATCACCGTGTTGTCTGCGCATGGCCCCGCAGGTGCGGGAGGACACTTGTTGCGACAACCGGTTTCCGGCACACGATGTACTAGCGTCATCATCATGGACGGTCACGATCGCCGCCCGGCATACGAGCCGCTGAGCCTGGTGCAACTGGGTCGCTTGCTAGTTGGGGCGGACCAGTCCCGGCGCTGGCGGCTGGTTGCCGAGTTCTTGGAGGACT
>DATKQH010000264.1:0-2283 GCA_035532775.1 Streptosporangiaceae bacterium | reverse complement strand
GTAGCCCTGCACGTAGTACTCGCCCTGGTCGGTCTGGTACAACGCCGGACAGCTGTCCCTGGTGGGCGAGTCATGGCAGATCATGGTCACGGTCGGCATCGGCAGAACCTCTTTCGACTGATTCGCGGCACACTCAGCTAGAATGATTCCTGCATAATAGGAATCAGTCAAGGGGACTCCTAAGATCAGCACGGTGACGTTCATAGGGCAGCCAGGCTCCGGGCGCGAAGAACTGTCGCAGCTCCTGCGGCAGTTGCGCGAGCACGTCGGGCTGAGCGGCCGTGGCGCTGCCGCTGCTGCCGGGTTCGGCCAGCCCAAGCTCTCGAAGATCGAAAATGGGCTACTCCTGCCCTCCCGCCAGGACGCCGAGGCGCTGTGCAAGGCCTACCGGGCAACCACTGCCCAGCGGGAGCAGATCCTGGACCTGCTCGGCGTGCTGCGAACCGAGCTAGAAAGCAGCCGGGTCATTCTGCGCCGCGGCGCGTACCGGCTCCAGCAGCGGATCGCCCATATCGAGGCGGAGACCGCAGTCCACCGGGCGTTTGACGTTGGCGCGGTCATTGGGCTGCTCCAGACCCCGGCCTACATGCGCCAAGTCTTCTCCCGCCGGCTCAGCCAGGCGGAGCAGGACAAGGCGATCGCCACGCGGCTGGAGCGCCAGCGGATCCTTGACGACCAGGCCAAGAGTTTTGGCTTCGTGATGACCGAAGGCGCCCTGCGTTGGCAGGCTGGCTCAGCCGAGCTGATGGCAGACCAGCTTGGCCACTTGGCGGAAGCATCCCGCCGACCCAACGTGCAGTTCGGTGTGATCCCCTGGACCCGGCCCGTCCAGGTCTTCCCTGGGCACGAGTTCCACATCTACGACCACAGGCTTGTCATCGTGGGCATCGAGACCGCCCTGGCGACCATCACCGATCCGGGCGACATCTCCACTTATGCCGACCTGTTCACTGAGCTGGAGAGGCTGGCTGACTTCGGCGACGCCGCGCGGCAGACCCTGGCGAGGATCGCGGCCGACTACCGCATGCTGGCGCACTGAACTTGGTTGTCGGCCACTATGATTCCATCTAAGCTGGAATCTTAGCACCCCCACGAGACTGCTACTTGGCGGGAGATCTCAGTGATAGATCACGGCCAGGCGCCGCCTGGGATCGACGCCAGCGTCGCCACGGCCGCCCGGATGTATGACTACTACCTGGGCGGTCACGACAACTTCGCAGCCGACCGGATCGCGGCCCTGAAGGTGATCGAGGCCGCACCCGAGGTGCCGCTGATAGCGAAGGAAAACCGCAAGTTCCTGGGCCGCGCTGTACGGTTCCTGGCCGCCGAAGCCGGGATCAGGCAGTTCCTCGACCTCGGCACCGGCCTGCCCACCCGCGGCAATGTTCACCAGGTCGCGCAGGAGGTGGATGCCGCCTGCCGGGTGGTCTACGCCGACAACGACCCCATGGTGCTCGCCCACTCACGCGCACTGAAGACCGGTCCCGGTACTGCTGTCATCCAGGCGGACATGCGGGATCCCGATGCGATCCTGGGCGACTCGCAGACACAGCGCCTCATCGACTTCAGCCAGCCACTGGGCATCCTGTTCGTGGCGGTCCTGCACTTCATGGCCGTCAACGATGATCCGCACGCCATCGTTGCCAGGTTCCTCAGCGCGGCCGCGGCGGGCAGCTACCTGGTCATCTCGCACGTGACCGGCGACACCCGCCCGCAAGCCGCGGACAAGGCCGCCGCCGTGTACGCCAGCACCGCCAATCCTGCCACACTACGAACGCACGGCCAGATCCGTGCCTTCTTCGACGGAACCGAACTCCTCGAACCAGGCCTCGTTCCAGTACCACTCTGGCGGCCGACCGAACCCAATCCAGCGAACCCGGACTCCGTCTGGATGCTCGGCGGCGTCGGCCACAAACCCGCGCACCACGTCATCCCTGATGTGCCGGGAGGCAGCCCATGACCATCACCGCAGTCCTTGCCCCAGTCACGTTCTTAGAACTGGAGATCACCGGCCGCTGCCAGCTGGCCTGCCTTCACTGCTATGCCGGCAGCGGCCCTGACGGGGGCACTGGGACGATGAGCATCGGGGACTGGGAATGGGTCATCAGCGACGCCCAGGGCCTGGGAGTCAGGACCGTGCAGTTCATCGGCGGTGAGCCAACGCTGCATCCCGGGCTGGCGCGCCTGGTGCGCTTCGCGCTCGGCGCCGGGCTGGGGGCCGACGTGTATTCCAACCTCGTGCACGTGACGCGAGAGTTGTGGGAGTTGTTCGGGCTGCCAGGC
>DATKQH010000263.1:0-41943 GCA_035532775.1 Streptosporangiaceae bacterium | reverse complement strand
ATGCAGGACCCCTGGGAAGGCTCCCGGCGCCAGACTCCTATCCGGGCTCGAAGGCGCCAAGCATCACCGGCGTCAGCGGGCAACCACCCCCGATTTTCACGCGCGCAGGGCGTCACCCGCAGGGACACCGACGACTCCTATGGCTGGGTGCAGGTGGACAAGATGCTCGGCGACGGCCTGCGCCCGCGGCTGTACGCCGAGCCGGTCGGGCAGGGTGACTCAGACAAGCCCCGGGACTACCGGTACTCCACCATCGAGCGCGCGGACCTGGTCGAGGCGCTGTGGCGACACCACGGCGTGCGCCGCACCGTCGTCGTCACGTTCGACTACACCTCGCTGGCGCTGCTCGAGCTGCTCCGCCGCCAGCTGGAGGGGGCCATGGCCACGCCGGCGATCACGGCCGCACTCATGATCAACGGCGGCCTGTTCGCCGACGCGCATACGCACCCGTGGCAGGGCACGCCGCTGCTGCGCAGCCCGCTCGGCGGCCTCGCGATGCGGGGATGGCAGCGCTCGCCGCGCGCGTTCGACGCGGGCTGGGAGCAGGCCCGCTTGTACGCCCGCGGCTACCGTCCCGGCCCGGCCGAGCTCGCCGAGCTGCGATCGGCGATCACTCGGCGGGACGGGGCGGCGTTCGTCCACAACGCCGCGGGGTTCGTCGCCGAGCACCGTCGCCACGCCCGGCGCTGGGACCTCGCCGCGATCGCCCGCCAGCTGGGTGGCACGGTCGCCCTGTACGTCGGCGGCAGCGACCAGGATCCCTACGAGCACCGGCAGATCCAGGCCACCCGCGAGCGCGTGCCCGAGGCCGAGATTCTGACCTTCCCCGGCGGTCACCTGACCACCAGCGAGCACCCAGACCTCCTCGCCGCAGCCATCTGCGGCATCGCCGAACGCCACGGCGTGGGCACCACGGCCGCCGCCAGCCGGTAATACCTGATCGAGAAGGAGACCACCATGACCAGGATGACCCCCCTGCTCGAGCGAAACGAGCAGTTCGCCCGGACCTACACCTCCGCCGCACTGGGCATACCCGCACGGCAGGTGCTCATCGTGACCTGCCTCGATCACCGGGTCGACCCGGCAATCGTCCTGGGACTCCAGCTCGGAGACGCTCCCGTCATCCGCAATGCCGGGGGACGCGTCACCCAGGCCGTCATCGACGACATCGCCTACCTCGCCTTCCTGGCCGGGCAGCTGTTCGGCGGCCAGGGCGCGGCGGAAACGCTCTTCGAAGTCGCGGTCGTCCACCACACGCAATGCGGAACTGGCTTCCTCGCCGAGCCCGGCTTCCGGCACCGCGCCGCCGAGACGACCGGCCTCCCAGAGGCAGCCCTCGAAGCCTCCGCCGTAGCCGACCCGCACACCACCGTCAGCGCCGACGTGCAGCGCCTGCTCACCGCACCCTCGCTGCCGCCAGAGGTCAGCGTCTCCGGCCACGTGTACGACATCGCCACCGGACACGTCACTACCACACATGACGCTCGACATCCTTAGCCCTCCCGCACCGCCGCCAGTCTGCGGGGTTAAGGGAGATCCGATCCCCGCACCGCGTCCCAGGAGCTGCTTGTCCCGGGTGGGACGATCGAACGCGGTGGGCGATGGCACGCCCCGGCCTGCCTCCTTCATGATGCGGGAATGGCGGTGATGGCCGGGCTAGTCCCGGCGCCAGGGGGGCCTTGGCGTGGCTGGCCGGCTGGCACCTTCACGGGCCCCCTCGTCGACGGTCGCGTTCATCCCGGCCGCGAGGTCGGCCGGGACAGCGAGCCGCAACCGGACCAGATCGGCGCCCAGCGTGCGACACTGCGATGGTGGATGGCGCCGATCGTGTGCGCGCGTGGCGGCCTCGGGTGGCCGGGGTCGCGGAGGTGCTGCACGCGGAGTGGCGTGATCATGCCTACCCGGCCCACACGCACGACACCTGGACGTTGTTGCTCGTTGACGACGGCCTGATCGGCTATGAGCTGGACCGTCAGGACCACGCCGCTCCCCGCTCCGGCGTGACGCTGCTGCCGCCGCACGTGGTGCACGACGGGCACCCACTGACCGCGCATGGCTTCCGCAAGCGCGTCCTGTACCTGGAGGAGCAGGTGCTCGGCGAGGCGCTGATCGGCGCGGCGGTAGACGCGCCGCTGATCAAGGACCGCGCCCTGCGCGAGCAGGTGTCCAGGCTGGACTGGGCGCTGGTCCGCGGCGAGGACCAGGAGGCCGAATCACGGCTGGCCCTGGTGGCCGAGCGCCTCGCCTGGCACCTCACCGGTCGCCGCACGGCCCGCTCGCTCCCGCCGGCCGGCCCGGTTGCTCGTCGGGCCCGCGAGGTCCTGGACGCCGACCCAGCCGACGCCGCGGGCATCGCCGGGGTTGCTGACGCCCTCGGGGTCAGCGCGGCACACCTTGTCCGCTCATTTACGCGCAGCTACGGTATCCCGCCGCACCGCTATCTGCTCGGGCGCCGCCTGGACCTGGCCCGGCGCTGGCTGCTCGCTGGCGACGACCCGGCGCACGTGGCGGTGGCGACCGGTTTCTACGACCAGTCGCACCTGACACGTCATTTCAAGCGGCTACTCGCCACCACGCCGGGTCGCTACCAACGTGGCGGCGCGGACCCGGTGCAGGCGGATCAACGACGTACAAGACGACCCGGTTGAGCCGCGTCGAGGATGGGCAGGTGGATGACGACCCGCTGAGCCCGCCGTTTGCGACCAAGGTTGCCGTGGCAGTTCGTGATGACCTCGAGTCGTGGCAGCGGCTGAACGTGACCGCGTTCCTGGTCAGCGGCATCACCGCCGCCAACCCGCACCTGGTCGGCACCCCGTATGCCGACGCGGACGGCCAGCCGTACCTGCGCCTGCTAGGCGTGCCCGTCTTGGTGTTCGAGGCAAGCACCGCCGATCTCAGTGCCGCGCGCGGCCGCGCGCTGAACCGCGGGATCCCGCTGGCGGTCTATACCCGGGACATGTTCGCCACCGGCCACGACGCCGCCAACCGCGCCGTCGTCGCAGCGGTCCCCGGCTCCGACCTTGACCTTGTGGGCATCGCCGTACACGGCCCGAAAAACGCGGTCGACAAGATCTTCACAGGCACTCACCTGCACCCGTGAACGGGAGCGACCCACGAACGATCCCGCCGCCCACAGGGCTGCTCGGGCGCGCCAGGAATTCGTACCGAGGAAAACCGAAGTCGCGCCAGCACGAGCCATCTGGAGTGCGATGGAATGGAAGTCAGGCAAGAGGTTTGCCTGAACGCGTCACTGGCCGCCGCGCCGTAGGCTCTGCCCTCGCACGCTGGCATGCGCTCATGGCCGTTGGCCGGGCTCTTCGCCGTGGCCGTGGATCCGCGACATCCGCCTGGCCTGCGGAACTCAGCCGTCTAGAACCGTCCGCAGGAAGGTGCTGAAATGGCCGGGGTCGCTAAGGAAGCCGTCGTGACCGCCGGGGAAGGTGACCGGCGTAGTGCCGAGCCGCTCGGCCACGGCCACCGCGGCGCGGCCGGCCATCATCTGGCTGGACTGGTTGCCGACGCCGAGCAGGATGCGCGTGGGTGCCGCGCGGAGTGCGGTGAAATCGTGCTGATAGCCCGGGCACGCGGTCATGTGCAGCCCGAGCAGCGGCTGGTCGCGGGAGCCGTCGTCCTGCGCGGGCAACCCGAACGCGGCGGGATCCGGAGCGGGCTGGCCGGGGAAGCCGGGCGGGATCGGGCCGGTGTGACTGACCAGCGCGATGAACTCAGCCATTGCCGGGCCGAAACCGCTGCGCTGGTACCTCTCGCGGATATCGACGCACGCGGCCAGCACGGACTCACGGTCCGGCAGCTCCTGAGCGGCGGGCGGCTCGCGGGCCACCAGGGTGCGGACCAGCTCAGGATGCCTTGCCACCAGGGCCAGCGCGTTGACCGCGCCGCCGCTGCTGCCGAAGACGTCGGCCGGCGCCGCGTCCAGCGCCTCGATCAGCCGGCGCAGGTCCTCGGCATGCTCGCTGGAGCGCGGAATACTGGACCCTTCCGGCTTGCCGCGATCGGGCAGGCGCCTGCGAGGAAAGCACCCGGATCTTCGTGTCCGCCCAGTCGGCGTACCGGCAGCCTGCTGACCTGGCCGGGGTCGAGGTTTCGGTCGGCTTCCACTCTGGCAGCCACTATTCGGCGATCCAAGGACTCGAGCCGTTCCTGCAGCGCGACCAGATTGCGCTGCACTTCGCCGGCCGGCCCAACGACCGCTTGCGCGCCATGCTCGACGGACGCATCGAGGCCGCCAATGTCTGGGGCGGTCAGTACTACCTGCTCGAGCAGCTTGGCTACCGCAAGCTGGTCGATACGACGTTCGTCATGGGCTTCCTGGTCTCGCCGGGCGCTGAGGTCGAAGACGTCGAGCGCTATTTCCGCGCGCTGCTGCGTGCCCAGCAGGAAATCGACATCGAGCCTGAGCGTTACAAGCATTTCTGGCTCAAGGAGATGCCGGCCGACGTGCGGGACCTGGCCGACGTCCGGCGCTTCGGGCCGGGAGAGCGGATCGTGCCGCAGCCTTACACCCGCGAGATGTACGAGCGGGCATACCGCTGGATGAAAACCTGGGACCTGGTGGACGCAGCGGAACTCCCCGCCGACTACCACGAAGCGGTGCTCGCCTAGAGATACCTACGGGATGAGGCACCGCATGTCCGGGTATTTTCCACGGGATTGCGGTGTCCTCTATCACCAGGCACGGTGCGGGTTAATTCCTTGCCGCCAGCCGAGATGCCCGCCATCCTGGGCCGATGACAAGCCCTCTGGAAACGCTCAGTCATGGCCAGGTCAGCCTCCGGCGATGGCGTCCTGACGACGCGGCCGCGCTGCTGACCGCGGTCATCGAGTCGCAGGAGCACCTGCGGCCGTGGATGCCGTGGGCGGTCCGTTACGACGAGAACAGCGCGGCGGAGTTCCTGCGCGAGTGCGACGCGCAGTGGGCTTCGGGCAGCGCCTTCGCCTATGCGATCATCGTCGGCGGCCAGCTTGCAGGCAGTGCCGGCCTGCACAACCGCGTCGGCGGTGGCGGCCTGGAGATCGGCTACTGGGTGCACAGCGACTGCACTGGCCGGGGCATCGCGACCGACGCAGCCGCAGCGCTGACGGATGCCGCGCTTGCCCTGCCGGGCATCGACTGGGTGGAGATTCATCACGATGCCGCCAACATGGCCAGCGGGCGAATTCCGGCGAAGCTGGGTTACGCCCGGCTCGGCGAGCGGCCGGCCAGGGACCTGTGGCCAGCCGCGCCGGGCGAGACCGGCACCGACGTGGTCTGGCAGTTCACCCGGGTAGCCGCACCTTAGACCAGCTGTGCTCGTCAGGACGGGTCGGAACGCCAGTCGCCGTTCGTTAGATTCTCAGGTGCTTGAACCCTCGCGCACGAAGCGGGCGCCGAGCGCGCCAGCAGCGCCGGTAACGACCCCCTTCGTCAAGGTCGAACCATGCGCGGCCCCGAATTCCTTGGCCGCTCTCAAGATAGGACCTGCTGCCGAGCTGAAACCTTCGCTGAAAGCCCCGTTATCAGTCGAGGCGTCATAGGCTCCTTTGGCGAATCCGGCGGCAATCGCCACCGGAGATACAGCAGCCATGCTGGCGTTCGCCCAGAAATCGTTGGAGTTCTCCACCTGCTATTTCCTCTCCCAAGGGCCGATCAGGTGCCGCACCTTTCATCAGAGACGGACCATCAGGCGCCCGCGCCGACCGCACATAGGTCACGTCTGAATGTCCGGCGGCGGAGGCCGCTCGGGCCGACCTGATCACAATCATGACGCTTGCCGGGACGACATGCCATGGGCCGGCGTCATATATGTGGGGACTGGACCTAAATGCCACCCGCCTGCTTGAGCGACGTCACCGACCGATCGACCGTCGCGCCGGCTGATTCCAGCCGATCGAGGATCTCAGGACAGCCGCGGGACCAGAAGACGACGGCATCAGTGCTGCCAGCCAGCGCCAAGCGCACGCCGTCGTTTCCCCGGCTGAGTACACGTCGGACCACCGCCAGCTGAGCCGTCGGAGAAATACGGAGTTCGGCGCGGTCGCCGGCATCCCCAGAACCCGAGCCGCCTGACGGGCCTTGTGCTGTCAGCTACCACTGTGCTGTCAGCAATTCTTGGCTCAAGGTGGCTAGGGCAAGGCGTTTTCGTCTGCGTAGGACAGCAGGCGCTCGGCCGTCAGGCGGATCCAGGAGCTGACCCACTCGCCGGTGGCAGCTGCCCGCACATCGGCGGGCACCTCCGGCGGCGCGACGACCTCGGCCGGCCCTTCAGCGATCACGGCGATGTGCTCAGGGTGGTCCCCTTCGGCGATCACCATCGTGAGCCAGGGTGTGCCGCGCAGGTTTCGTTCTCGCACCGAGCCAGCCATGGTCGGCAGCCAGAAGGTAGTGCCGCGCCGGATGTAGACGGACATCGCCGCATGCGGCCGGCCGTCAGCGCGAGCGGAACCGACCACGGCAAATGCGCGCCGGTCGAGGTACGAAGCCAGCTCCGCGGCGCTCAGCCGTCGTTCCGGGGGATAGGAAGTAGCGGTCGCGGCGGTCGCCCGTGCGAACGTCCGGTCCTGAAGGCCGCCCAGCAGTTCACTCATGCGCCAGTTCTACCGCGCGGGCGGATAGCGAGCGCATCAGGGCTCGAGCGAGACATCGGCCTGATGCAGGAATCCTGCGGAGTCCACGATGACCGACAGGGTGAGCCGGGCGTGCTCGCCGTCGAGCTGCGCGGTGGTCGAGGTGATCCCGTCGCCGGCGCGCGACGCTTCCTCGGTGATCGGCCCTGACCAGGCTCCGGCCATCCGCAGCTGCCGGGTGAGGAGGTCCTTGTCCAGCGAGCCGGCCGCCGGCAGTGTGGCAAGCACTCCAGGGTCGCCGCCGCTGACGACGGAGATCAGGGCAGCAGCCACGCTGGCCAGCGGTGAATCCGCGGCCGGAGGGATCGCGAGCGTGAGCGACTGCACCCGCGGTTCGCGTTCGGGGGTGAGCGTGATCTCCGCGGCGACCACGCCCCGTTCGCCGCGCAGCCACCACCGGCAGTGGGCGGGCGAGTCGAACTCGGCGGGCCTGCCCTCGTCCACGGTGAAATTCCCGATCCGGTCCCGCATCGTCCGGACAGATTCCCGGCGGTCCGCGAAGGGCTCGTCAAGCGCTACGTTCTCGGCGAACAGCCGCTCAGCCGATGCGTCGCTCCAGTTCGCGAGCAGGCTCATGACCTCATCCCGGGCAGCGAGGGTCTGGGGCCATGGCCTTCCCGTGCCCAGCGCCGGACCATCTACCGGCGCCCGGCCGGCGGGTCGCACCTGCTCCCGCAACAGGGCGTCAGACATCCGCTCGGCCAGCACCCACGGACCCGCATAGGTCCGGTTCGCCAGCACGATCACGCCAAGCCCGGTGGCCCGGTGCCAGCGCATGTTGCTGCCGAACCCGGGGTAGCCGCCGCTGTGCTGCACGACCACGCCGCGGGCTGGGTCCTCCTCGATGAACAACCCGAAGCCGTAGCCGGGCGGCTCGCCGCCGGAAAGCCCGCCCGGAACCGGGATGAACGCCGCAGGCGGGATCGCGGCCTGCGCCGACTGCATCTCCCGCCGGGACGCGATGCGCAGCGGATGATGCCCGCCTGCCTGCTCATCCCCGGGCACGAAAGCGGCCAGGAACCCGCCGACCCATCGGGCGAGGTCGCTCACGCACGAGAAGATTCCGCCCATGGGCGCGAACGCCCCGCTGGGAGCCATCGCCAGTTCCTGCCAGGCACCTGCCTTGCCCTGATAACCCCGCGCCAGCTGCTGCAGGGGGAACTCGTCCGCGCCGAATCCGGTCGCGGTCAAGCCCAGCGGCTGGAACAGGCGTGTCCGCACGAACTCGGTGTAGTCCTGGCCGGAAGCCGCCGTGATCACCCGGCCGAGGATGGCGTAGCCGAGGTTGGAGTACTCGAACCGGGTCCCGGGCACCCAGGCGAGGCTGATTCCGCCGGCCAGGAATCCCGCGAATTCGGCCAGCGGCTGCCCCTGGAGCCGGTCTCCCCACGGGTCATCGGTCGGGAGCCCGGCGGTCATGGTCAGCAGCTGGCGTAGCGTGACCGGGGCCGGGCCGACCAGCGGGCGCAGCCCGGCCAGCTCGGGCACGTAATCCTGCGCCGGGTCGTCCAGCCTCAAGGTTCCCTCATCCCGCAGCAGCAGGACGGCGGCCGCGGTGAAGCTCTTCGTCATCGAGGCGATCCGGAATACCGTGTGCTCGTCCGGTGCCGGCCCGTCGACCCACCGCTCTCCCAGCCCCTGCGCGTGCACGAGGCGGCCGTCCGCGACCACTCCGTACGCGAGTGCAGGCTGCCCGCCGCGGCTCTGGTATTCCTCCGCGATCGCATCTACCACCGCGAACTTCTCCGACATCTGCACCTCCGCGCCGAAGCTCAAGATCATCGAGGCTAACGTTCCGGTGATCCACGGCGGCTGAACGGCGCTACTGGAGGGGCGGGGCAGTGGCTATCGTGCGGTTGGCGGAATCCGCTCTGGAATCGGTCCTGGCCGGTCAGCAGCACAAGACAGTGGTCGCGAGTTCCAAGATATCCAGCAAGGCGCCGGATGACGGCGCGTCCCAGACGGTAGCCACTCAGCCTGGCCTGCCCTATATCGTGTTCAGCCTGCTCGCGCTGGCGGCCGGTTTCGCCGGCTGGCTGGCGTTGCAGCAGCACTTCCACCCGGGAATGACAAGACTGCCGGTCATTCCCGCCGGCTTCGGGGTTTTCGGCATTCTCTACGTCCTCGCTCAGGCGATCGAGCGCATTCTGCAGCCGGTGTCGTGGTTCGGCGGCGGCTTTCTCGGCGGCCTCCAGTGCGGGAAAACGAAGACCGGTCTGGCCAAGAGGCACCAGAGCGATGGCGTCGTGCAGGGGGTTTGGTTCCGCCTGCGATGGCCAGGCCGGTCACCAGCAGGTCCAGCCACCCGGCGATGTGCAGGCCGACCGCCGAGAGAAGGAACAGTCCGGTGTACCCGCTGACCAGCGTTGCTAGCAGCGCGGCCACGCCAAACGAGGTGGCCGTCAGGTTGGCTTTGTACTGGTCGATCTCGTGCTGCCTGAGTGCGTCAAGCAAGGGCAAGACTTCCGGCCTGCCGATCTGACGTCCGGGCCGGTAACGGCTGAGCGAGGCCCAGCAGCTGAGGATCAGTAGCTGCGGATCGGTAGCTACTGAGGGGGCGGGTGGTAACTGTCGGCGACGACGATGGAGAAGTCGTTGAAGCTGGCTTGCTTGACCGCGGTGCCGAAGCAGTCCTGTGCCGGGCTGAACGTGGCGCTGCCCGCTCTGACGGACTCAAAGCCGTCCGCGACCCTGGAAACGAGGTCGGGATAGGACTGGTAGCGCGCGCCGTGCGCGCTGAGGATGATGTCGGCCTGACGGGCCTCGCCGTCAGCGAGCCTGCGCGCAGAGACCGCGAAGTCGTCGATGCTCGAGTCGTCGAACTGCGCATATATCGGCCCCGTGTCGATCGTGTCGCCGGAGAACAGGATGCGGTGCCGCACGTCGATCAGGCAGATGCAGTCCTGAGTGTGGCCAGGCGTGTGAGCGACCCGGAGCGTGCGATCGCCCAGGTCGAGCTCGTCTCCTTCGTGCAGCAGCTGGGTGGGGACACTGGGCATGGTCCGCCAGGTCTGGCGGTCGAACGATGGTGGTAGCGGCCGCATCTGCATCTCCGGCCCGAGCACCTGGAACCAGGCCTCGTCAATATCGCGGAAGACCCGGTACTGGGCGAGGGCGGCCTCGGTGAATTCGAGGTAGGCGGGGAACCACTCGGCCGGCGGCCGTTCCTGCAGCCGGCCGGCGCCTGATTCGTGGATCGCGATGTCGTCGAAGAGGTGATTCCCGCCGACGTGGTCGAAGTGATAGTGGCTGTTGACCACGAGGACGGGCAGGTCGGTGAGCTGCCGGATACGGGCGCGGATATCGCGGATTCCCATCCCGGTGTCCAGCAGGACTGCGCGGCGGGATCCGGTGATGAGGTAGCTGTTGACGTGCATCGGCTCGCCAATGAGGTAAACGCCTTCGCGGAGCCGCTGGACGGCGAACCATTCCTGGCTGGTCATCGGCTAGGCCCCGGTTTCGGCCTGGACGTCGTCTCGGCCCGGGCCGGTCAGCTGACCGGCCGCCTGGCGCCGCGCGGGCCGGACGCAGAGCAGCCAGTACGTGCCGGCGCCCACCAGCAGGCCGCCGATCGCGCTGAGATCGCCGCCGCTGAGCACGTGACTGGACAGCGGGCCGACGAAGTAGGGGGTGTCAGAGGTCAGGGCGGAGAAGATCATGCCTGCCGCCAGCGCCGCGACTCCCCGCCATCGGTAGCCCCGGTCGTACCAGTACCGCCCGCCGAGCCGGTGCAGTTCGTGACCGTCGTAGTGACCGCGGGTCAGCGCCAGCTCGGCCATGTAGACGCCGAAGAATGGTGCGTACCAGTAGATCGACCACAGCAAGAAGTTCTCCAGGGTGGTCAGGAAGTTGGTTGCGATGAGCACCCCGTAGACGGCGAGCGCCGTTCCGATGACGACGTCGACCCAGACCGTGCGCGACCTGGCCAGCGGGACGCCGAGCGCCTGAAGGGACAGGCCGGAGGAGTACACGGACAGGATGCTGTTGCAGATCACGCCGAAGATCACGATGAGCAGGAAGACCGGATAGAACCAGCCCGGCACCACCGAGCGGACGGACGTGGTGAAGTCACTCGCGTTGATGGCGGTCGCGGCGAGGATGCCGATCACGGTCAGCGCGACCGAAGGGATGTAGCCGCCAACGGCCGTGTACCACACCACCCGCCGCGCGGAGGTATCGGCGGGAAGGTACCTGGAGTAGTCCGACCCGATCGGGTACGACAGCGGGCCGCTGAGGACCACGCTGATCGCGATCATGATCGCCGCTGTCAGGGCCATGCCGTGCAGCGGCGTGGCCGGGTGGTAGGACAGCTTCACGTGCGGCAGCAGGAAGGCGAAGAACACGACGGCCGCAATGCCCAGGGCCCAGGCGAAGAGCTTCTGGAAGGCCAGGATCGTGGCATGGCCATAGAGCCCGATCGCGAACGAGACCGCGATGATGACGCCCAGGATCAGGGCCTTGGCCAGCGTATTAAGATGCCAGCCGGCGTAACCGGCCAGTGAATAGCAGGCGAGAGCGGCGATCGCGAAGTCGACGCCCTCGTAGCCCACGTTCGCTAGCCAGCTGAAGAAGCACGAGATCTTATTGCCGCGGAAGCCGTACTGCGCGCGGCTGACGACCATCGTGGCCGTCCCTGTCCGGGGGCCAGGCACGGACATCAGCCCGACCAGCACCCAGGCCAGGTTTCCCAGGACGGCGATCGTCAGCGCCGCGCCGAGCGGCAGGCCGAGCTCGATCAGGATGCCGCCGAACAGCATGTAGGTGAAGATGATGTTCGAGCCCAGCCAGAACGGGAAAAGACTCAGCGGCCGCCCGTGGCGCTCGTCAGCGGGAATGACGTCGATGCCGTGGGCCTCCACCTTCCCCACGGCATCAACGGGCTCAGCCTCGCCGTGCCGGAAGACGGCCTCCCTCGCATACGTGGTGCTGCCGGGCTCCGGCGACTGGTCGGGGATGTGCGGCTGATTCACGGGTACTCCTCACACCGGCGGGGGCGGCACCCCGGTGTCAAAATCCTACGGTCAGCATGTAAGATGTCAAGACTTCTGGAACTTTCAGATTGTCGCCCCTGACTATGCTGTCGCCATGCGCTACCTGAACGGCCGCCCGTACTACACGATCGGCGAAGTGGCCGAGGCGACCGGCGTGAGCTCGCAGACGGTACGCGACTGGGAGCGGCTCGGGCGGGTCGCAGCCCTGCGGACAGCGGGCGGCCACCGGCTGTTCAGCGAGGATGCGCTGCGAATGGTCAGTGACCACGCCGCCAGGAGCAGGCGGAAGCGGGTCAGCGGACGGGAACCAGCCCTGCCCGGCCCCGATGACGTGAACTGGGAGCTGGCCTCCACGGGAGCCCGCCTGCGGGCGGCGCGCGAGGACCATCAGCTGTCGCAGGCCGAGCTGGCCGCCAGGGTCGGCATCTCACGGTCGGTGCTGTCGGCCGTCGAGCGAGGAATCTACGGTGCGTCCGTCCAGGTCTTCAGCCGCATCGCTGAAGAGCTGGGCATCCCGATGAGCATGCTGGCGCCCGCCCGGCCAACCGGGCAGTACCTGATGAAAGCCGAGCAGCGCCCGGAAACCCTGCTCGGCCGGGGGGTCCGCTGGCAGGAACTCGCCGGACCCGGGCACAGCCTGGCGCCAGCGCTGCTGCTCACCGCCCCCGGCGCCGACAGCGGCGGCTTCATTACCCTGGCCCGCGAGAACTTCGTGACCATGGTCGAGGGCAGCCTTCAGTTCCGCCTGCCGGATGACGGCGACTGGCTCACTCTCGAACCCGGCGACAGCCTCATCCTGGCGCCCGGCCAGACCCACGCCTGGCGGAACCCCAGCCGCGACCAGCCGGCCAAGGCGCTCTGGGTCGAGCAGCTCGCCGCATCAGGCCCGGCGAACGCCGCGGCGATCGGTCCGGAAGGCACCGAATCCCCGGCCGGCGAACCAGGCTCCTGAGACAGGAGCAGGTCCGCGCGCAGCTTGACCGCTCCTGATTGCTCGGTCGCGCCGGCCGGCGCGGACGCCGAGCCTAAGGCTGCGATGTGCTGACCGGGCTGCGGCTGGAAAAACTGACTCCGGAGAACGTGCGGGCCGCGTGCGCGCTGCCGCTGCGCCCTGGTCAGGAAGACCTCGTTGCCCCGGTCGCCTGGTCCCTGGCCGACGCCTATACGCTCCCGGAGATCGCCTGGCCGCGGCTGATCTACGACGGCGACCAGGTGGTCGGCTTCATCATGGCGGCCTTTGATCCAGGGAACGCGGACGATCTCTACCACAGCTACCTGTGGCGGCTGAACATCGCGGCCGGGCACCAGGGCAAAGGCTATGGGCGGTTCGCCGTCGAATGCCTGTGCCAGGAGGCTCTGCGCCGCGGACAGCGGCGGCTGACAGTGTCTTACCATTCGTACCAGCATGGACCGGAAGGCTTCTACCAGCGCCTGGGCTTCCAGCCGACGGGCAAGTACAACCAGGACGAAGTAATCGCTGAGCGCACTCTTGCCGCAGACACGAAGACCGCCATCCCGTAACCGAAAATCCGGGGACCGCTGCTCGGCACCCGAGCGCACGCCGGGCCATGCGGGGGCTGGCTCACCGGAACTGTGCCGGGGTACGACAGGTCAGGACGCTATCGGCAGGTAGAGGGGGCTGCGGCATGGCGACGTACGTGTCTTTGATCCACTGGACAGACCAGGGCGTCAGGAACTTCCGCGACACGAGACAGCGCGCTGACGACTACGCGAGGCTCGTGGAGAAGTCAGGCGGGCGGGTCCGGGAGCTGCTGTGGACCGTCGGAGAGTACGACGTCGTCAGCGTCTCGGACTTCCCGGACGACGAGACGGCCGCCGCCGCCCTGCTCCAGGTCAATTCGACCGGCAGCGTCCGTTCCACGACGCTGCGTGCCTTCGGCACCGAGGAGATGGCTGGGATCATCGAGCGCGCAGGCTGACCGCTCCGCAGCTCCGCCACCCAGCCAGTTTCACCGGTCCCGAAGGTGCGGCGGCCGGAGCTGGGGCCATACTGGGCAGATGGCCGAGCACGCCCACGGCACGGAGCCCGTGTTCGATGAGAGCTTCTGGGACGAGCGCTACCGTTCAGCGTCTCAGGTCTGGAGCGGGCAGCCGAACCCGCAGCTGGTCGCCGAGGTCGCCGGGCGGCCGCCCGGCCGGGCGCTCGACGTGGGTTGCGGCGAGGGAGCCGACGCCCTCTGGCTGGCCCGGTGCGGCTGGGACGTCGTCGCAGCCGACATCTCCGGCGTAGCGGTCCGGCGCGGTGAACAGCATGCCAGGGACGCTGATCCCGTCGTGGGTGCGCGGATCGAGTGGCGCCAGGCCGACCTGCTGGCCCGGCCGCCGGAACCCGGCTCCTTCGGCCTGGTCTCGGTGCAGTTCATGCACCTGCCGCCTGAGCCGCGGACGCAGCTCTTTACCGCGCTGGCCGCTGCGGTTCGGGCCGGCGGGACCCTGCTTGTCGTCGGCCATCACCCGTCCGATCTGGCTAGCGGCGTGCCCCGGCCGCCGATGCCCGAACTCTTCTACACCTCGGCGGAGATCGCGGGACTGCTCGACTCCTCGTGGACAGTCGAGGTCAGCGAGGCTCGCCCGCGGACAGCGAGCACCCCCGACGGCGTCGAGGTCGCCATCCATGACGCCGTCCTGGTGGCTACCCGGCACCAGGACACAGCCTGCCCGTAGCGACCTGCGCAACCTGCGCTCGACGTTCGGTATCTGCCTGGCGAGTCCTTGGTCACGTGTTCATGCGGCCAATCGTCACTCGTGCCGCCGACCTTTGCCAGTGCTGCCTCGAGCTGCGCGAGGCAGGGCTGGGGGACTGACGACGCACAATGCGGCGACGGGCGGGCTTCGCCCGGCATCGGGAAAGGATGGCTGTCATTAACAGCAACTTCATTTCCGGCCTTGATTACGCCACGCTGGCGTACCGCAGCTGAGCTGGCCGTAGCGGCGCGGCAGCGTGGCACGAGTCGACCCTCCGGCTGACGACGACCACGCTGCCGTCGGCCTCGCTGGCGGGACCGGCGGCAGCGGGGGTAGTGATTACCTGGGTAGTTGTTACCTGTTTGCCCTTTCGGACGGCTGGTGGCCACCGTTATTCTGTGTGCGAATTTTGCTGACGCCGGCCCGGCCAGGCCGTCCTTAAGGAGCCACAGATGCGGGCTGCGTGCGATGGCGGGCACCGTCGGATTCTCGGCATGCGGGCAGCCGTGCTGGCAGCGGGTGCCTTCGCGCTGCCCGTGATGATCACGCTGGTAGCCGGCTCAGCGACCGCCGCGAACGCCACGGCGAGGGCTGGATGTGCCCCAGGCTCAGGCCCGCACCTGGCCGGGCAGCGGATCACCGCCGCCGTAATCGCGCGCTACCAGGGCACCACGGGCCTGCGCTGCGCCGACCTCGCCGGGGCCGACCTGCATGGCCTGAGCCTGACCCAGCTCGACCTCACGAAGAGTGCTGGCTGCCGAGGGCCTGCCGGTGCGCAGTCACGTCAGCGGGTTCGAGATCCCCGGAGCGAAGGTGGGCACCGACGTGCGGAGCGCCTCCGGGTCGGTCGTGATCCTGCCCGGGCGGTTGCTGGCCAGCATCGGGACGCACGTGATCGTGGACACCGACTTCCGCCCGGATGGCGGAGGGCAGAAGCTTGAGCTCGCCGAGGACGGCGTCCGGATCAGGTTCGATGTAGCCAGCGTGCTCGCTCGCGGAGCGGGCTCGGTCGAGGTTCATTACCGGCTTCCGCTGGATGCTACGGTGCTCAGCCGGGTGCCGGCGGCGAGCGGCCAGGTTGTGCTGTCTAACGCGGTCGTGGCCCTGCTCAACCCCTGGCTGGGCACTTACGGCGGCGGCGGATCGAGTACCACTTCGGGTCATGATTAATCAGGAGATCGCATGGTACGGTGCTGATCCGCAGAGGAGGAACCGGTGCCCCTGGTAATCGTTCTTGTCGTGCTGCTGGTTCTCCTCTCGGCCGCAGGCCTGGTGCTGTGGAACAGGCTGGCGGCCACCTGCGCCCGGCGCCTCGACGTTCCCGCAGGCGATCTCGAAGACCGCTTCTACGGCGGCGTCATGTGCCGGTGGGTCATGACGAGCGGTGCGCTCGTCCGGCTGGAGTTCTTCGACTGGGGCCTGCGGATGCGCGGGATGCTGATCAGCCGCTGGATCGTCCCGACCTGGGAAGCCAGGTACGACGAACTCGCGATCGCCGAACTCGTCGCGCTGCCGGCGAGCCGGATCGCGGTGTGCTTCCGGCTCCGCGGCGGCGAGGCTAACCCGATCGCCTTTCTCAGTGACCGCAGCCTCGCGATTCTTCCGCACCTCGAAAAGCATGGCGTGCCGGTGAACCGTTCCGTCACCAGGATCAGGCGCGTGAGAGAGATCTACCAGTAGGCCCAGCCCCGAACTAGAGATGCCCGAAGGCCAGAGCGGGTCGTACTTGCTAGCGGGGTTGCTACGATCGTAGCAACCCCCGCTACAGTCGTAGTCAAAGCGCTATCCCTGCCCGAGATCTCCGGAACCATGCTGCGGAGGTCCCTCGCCGTGTGGAGGCTGGCGAGGAGATCGAGGTGCTGCGGGACAACCGTCCGGTCGCGAAGATCATCCCTCTTACGTGGCGACGACGCTGGCTGCCCGTATCCGAGATCGCCAGCGAGCTAGTGAAATTGGGCCCCGATACGACGGGCCTGGCTCAGGAGCTGAGGGAAACCCTGACCGGGTCGACTGACGACCTGCCATGGTGACAGCGCGGCGCGCGATCGCCGACACGTCGGTCTTCGTCGGTCTTGAGGCTGAACGTTTCGACGTCAGCCGATTCTCCGGCTTCGAGTGGGGCATCTCGGCGATCACTCTGGGCGAACTGAGGCTCGGCGTACCGCAAGCCAAGATCGCAGCCACGGCGATCGCCCATGGCATTCCGATCGTGACGCAGGATGCTGTTCATGACGCCATGCCGGATGTGCAGGTCATCAAGATCTGACGGTGCCGGAGTTGCGGGGGCGAGGACTACCTCCGCTGGCAGCTGCCCGGTCGCGGGTGCACCATGTCGGCAGCTCAGCCAGTGGAGCCGGAGCCGAGGCCGTAGACGACCCAGACCTGTCCGCGGGCGAACGGCATCCGGTGGCCGTCCGGAAGCGTGAACGTGGTACCGCCATTCGCTCTCGGGCGAGACCAGTGCACGTGGTAGGCACGGCCGTTGCGGAGCACGACCGCGCTTCCCTGGCCGACGGTGTTGGCGTACGGGGGCCGGATCCCGAGTTCCCGGAAGACTGACGTGCCGACCCGGACGTACTGAACGACGATCGTGCGGCCGCCGAGCTTGCGGCCGCTGGCGGCGCGAGCCGGGCTGCCGTCCATCGAGACCAGCCACCGGTGCTGTTTCGGCGACCACCAGAAAGTGAAGTGCGCCGCCTGGTACCCCACACTGTAGGAATGAGTCGGCTTGCCGCCCGCCGGGGCCGAGCCGAACCTGAATCCGATGTCGCGCGCGAGGCTCGCGTGCGGCGCCTCGCGGAGCAGCGTCTTCGTATCCGCGTAGAGGTTGTACGGCTCGACCCGGTTCCAGTCGCGGAAATAGCCGCCGACGAGGCCGGCGTAGAGATTGACGATCCTGGCATGCTCCACGACAGGCAGCAGCGCCGGCTGTGCTCCTGAGAACGCGAACGCCGGCCGGCCGAACTGCCGGAGCAGCTTGATGTCCTCCTGGCGGGAGCTCCTGACCGGCCCGACGACGGGCGGGACATGGGAGGAGAAGACAGCGAAGATCCGGCTGAGGCCGCCCTCGACCGGAAGCAGGTAGACGATGTCGGCTTTCGTCAGCCCGGTCGGCGGCCGCGCCTGGATGACATTGTCGATCTTGAAGATCAGGACCCGGCGCAGGTACCTGACCCGCTCGCCGGTCAATGGCGACCTCAGCGGCGGCTTCACCGAATGGCTCGGCGTCGGAGACGGCCTGCTGACGGGCAGCGAGCGCGGTGGTGACGGTGACGGCGACTTACGGCCGGTAAGCAGGAAAGCGCTACTCGCCAGAAGGATCAACGCGATCGCAGAGCCGACTGCCGCGATCAGCGCTCGTCGAGTTGCCCGGACTCCACACCACAAGGGACCGAGGCTACCACCGGCGCCCCCGCGGCCAGGCCCTACTGCGAACAGGTCAGGCGGCCGCGCAGCGAGCTGCCCTGAGCCCGAAACGGGCGCGGTTACCGCCGCGACCTGGCTTCATCCTGGGCGCTGAGCGCCTTGTAGGACGGCGGCGGAAGGTTGTGGGTGATCGACACCCTGGGCAGGAACCGGCCGTACTCGGCCTGGTAGGCGATCACGACCGCATCGGCGAACTGGCCCGCGGTCAGCCCGCGGCAGGCGGGAACCGAGCCGGGACCATGCAGCTGCATCATGTCGGGCGAGTAGTTCCGACTCACCATCACGTGCCTGGCTGCCCCGGCGCAGCCCTGCACGCTGGGCCCGCTCTCGTTGACGACGATCGCGGCGATGATCAGGACGAGCACGACAGCACCCGCGACGGCAAAAGCGCGCTTCGGGAAGCTCGGGTAGGTGAGCTCAGTCAAGTGTCGCCGCCTGGGGGCTGAAAACGGGCTAGCAGCTACAGGTACCGACTAATGCTTTCATAGCGGGCTGTCCGGGCGACGTGCGGACCTGCCCGCTACCTGCGGACGGCCAGCCGACCGAGGCACGGTTCTCGGCCCGGACTCAGCTAGAAAAGCTCTTGCGTCTCGATGTTCCGCTGATCCGCGATCCGCTCACCGCGCTGAGCATCTTCGTTCCCGTCCGGACATCGTGACGCTACCGCCAGTACGCCGGACCGCGCATTCCTGAACCACCGTTTTATGGCTTCAACAACTTGTAAGCCAGATAATGTCACAATCGCGCGGAAGAGGCATGATGGAGCCATATCGCCTGCTCCGATGGGAGTCTAGTATAGTATCGCTCCGTTCGTTCTTTTCACTCCATTCCGGCAATATCTCCATTCGCCGGGCCAGCCGTACGGGCGCTGTCCTGGCGGCAGCGACAGCCCTGGCTCTCTCGCTTGGCGCAACAAGGGCCCGCTGGCGCATGTGAAGGCCTGACGCGACGCCGCGGCGGGACGGCCATGGCACGCTCCTGGACCGGCGTGCGGAATGGCCGCCCCGTCGTGGTCGTCATCCCGGGCGTTGCTGGCGTGAGCCGGAGCCGAGGCTGGCCGCGTGGTCCGGTACGTAGGACTGCATGCCTTTCGGCATCCGGATGTAGCCCTTCGACGGCGGCCGCGCCGGAAGGGCGAGCGGCAGCCGCTGCACGTCCTGGTAGGGAATGGTCGACAGCAGGTGAGCGATCATGTTGATCCTCGCGCTCCGCTTGTCGTCACTCTCCACGACGTACCACGGCGCCTCGGGAATGTCAGTGTGCACGAACATCTCGTCCTTGCTCCGCGAGTAGTCCTCCCACCGCGAGATCGACTCAAGGTCCATCGGCGAGAGCTTCCAGCGGCGCATCGGATCGTCGAGCCGTGACCTGAACCGGCGCTGCTGCTCCTCGTCGCTGACCGAGAACCAGTACTTGCGCAGCAGGATGCCCTCCTCGACGAGCATCCGCTCGAGCAGCGGGCACTGATGCAGGAACCGCCCGTACTCCTCCTTGGAGCAGAAACCCATCACCCGCTCCACACCCGCGCGGTTATACCAGCTCCGGTCGAACAGGACTATCTGGCCGGCGGCCGGAAGATGCTCGATGTAACGCTGGAAGTACCACTCCGTCTGCTCCCGCTCGGTCGGCGCGGGCAGCGCCACGATCCGGGCGATCCTGGGGTTCAGGAACTCGGTGACCCGCTTGATCGTGCTGCCCTTTCCGGCCGCGTCGCGGCCCTCGAAGACGACCACGATCCTGGTCCGCTCGGCCCTGACCCATTCCTGCAGCTTCACCAGTTCGGCCTGGAGCCTGCGGAGCTCCTGCTCGTACAGCGATCGCCTCAGCCGCACGCCGCCGCTCACGCCCTTCTCCGGGTCCTTGCCGTCCTTGCTGCCCTTGCCTTTCCTGCCGCCTTTGCTGCCGCCTTTGCCGCCGCCGTCCGCGCCGCTGCCAGCCACTCCGCACCTCCTGCTCCCGGTCCGTGAGATCAGCGGTCCCTGATTCATTCGTACCCAATTCGGCGAACGGATCCGGGAATACGGGCGAACTCAGGGAAAGACGATGACGTCCGACCAGGAACACGGCGAGCCGGCGGCTGGTTGTCCCGACCGTCGGCCAGAGTTTCCAGGAGGCATGCCCTATGTCAGTCACTAATCAGCTGCTCGCCAACAACGCTGCCTACGCCCAGGAGTTCAACGGGCCTCTCCCGCTGCCGCCGGCACTTGGCGTGGCGGTCGTCGCCTGCATGGATGCCAGGCTCAACGTCTACGGCATTCTCGGGCTCGACGATGGTCAGGCGCACGTCATCAGGAACGCCGGCGGCGTCGTCACCGACGACGAGATCCGGTCGCTCGCCATCAGCCAGCGGCTGCTCGGCACGAAGGAGATCATCCTCATTCACCACACGGACTGCGGGATGCTGACCTTCACCGACGATGAGTTCAAGGCGAGCATCGAGGCAGACACGGGGATCAAGCCGGCCTGGGCGGCCGAGGCGTTCGGCGACCTGGATGGCGACGTGCGGCAGTCAATCGCGCGGATCAAGGCCAGCCCCTTCATCCCGCACACCGACCAGGTCCGCGGCTTCGTCTTCGACGTGGCCACCGGCCTGCTCAACGAGGTGAAACAAGCGGACCTTCCATGATCGTGGGAATGCGCCACCGGGACATGGCTGATGAGGTTTCCCGGGCACCGGATCGCGGGCATCAGGCCTGCTACGCCGTGCCCGGCAGCTACGAAGCGGGTACGCGCCCTCGGCACCCGGTCACCAGGCAGCATCGCGGCCCGGTGGCTACCCCGCACCCGCATCCTGCACCCACTCCCGCAGGTGCGCCTCGCCGCCGCCACCCAAGGCAAGAGCCCAGTGCGGCGATGCCGCACGCCGGGATCTGTGCGGGCCGCCCGCAACGGCGGTCCCTACCGCGACCGGTTTTCCGTGCTATCACGCGGTCAACCCACCACGATCATGACGGGGCGCCGGTCGCTGGCACTGCGTCGGTCACTGGCGCAGCGTCGGTCACTGGCGCAGCGTCGGTCCAGGGCGAGCCGCCGTTGGTCCACACGGACTGACCGAGGTATCCGCGGGCGACCATCGTCACGAACTGGTATACCGCGTCCTCGGCCGGGTTGAGCGGGCCGGGCACCGCGTGCGGCGACGACAGCCCGCGCTGCACCGACTCGCACGCCGTCCAGTCCTGCCTGTTGGTGAGGTCCCAGAAGTCGATCGCGTAGCTGGGGTCGAAGTCCGGCTTGGCCGTGGCCTCCGGCGCGAACGCCCAGCTGCACTCGATCCTGGTCCGGCCGACGGCCAGCGGCATCAGCCGGTGCACCATCACGTAGTCAGGGTGCGGGCTGATTAGCACGTTGGGGAACACGTTCACGTAGACGACAGTTCGCAGCCCGGTCTCGTCCAGGCCGCGCAGCGGGACTCCCTGGCTGGTCCCGTCCAGCGACATGGTCGTCATACCGGGCCGCAGGTCCATGGTGCCGCCGACCCAGGTGCCGGGCACGTCGTAGTTGTCGCCGCTCTTCGGCGGGCTGACCCGGCACAGCTCAGGATGGATCGACGGGCAGTGGTAGCACTCGTGGTAGTTCTCGGTGAGGATCTTCCAGTTCGCCTCGGCGTCGTACTCGTGCGTCCCCGCGACAACGAGCCTGCGCATCTCGTACGGCGCGAGGATGCTGTCCAGCGTCCGCAGGGCGTGGTCCAGTGGCGCCGCCTTGCCGGATCCGTCGACGAAGATCAGGCCATGCCACTCGACGCAGGGAAGCTCGAG
Organism: Streptosporangiaceae bacterium; assembly: GCA_035532775.1. Taxonomy (GTDB): domain Bacteria; phylum Actinomycetota; class Actinomycetes; order Streptosporangiales; family Streptosporangiaceae; genus Chersky-822. Next base: position 20,438 of record DATKQH010000263.1, on the reverse strand, counting down.
AAGGCCCCACTGACGAACGTCGAAGCTGCGCTCGCCCTTGAAGCCGGCAGCTGCGCGAAGCTCCCCGTTAAGCCCGTAGGTCCAGGCGTGGTACGGGCAGATGATCACGCTCTGGCTGGCGGACGCGCCGCACGGCAGCAGTTCGTGACCGCGGTGCCGGCAGGTGTTCGCGAAGGCATGCAGCACGCTGTCGTCGTCCCTGGTCAGCAGCACGCTCCCGAGGCCGATCGCCTCGGCACGCTGGTCGCCGGGGTTCGCTACCTGGTCGCTGCGGCCGACGCACAGCCAGCCGCCGCCGAAGAAATGTCGTTGCTCCCAGTCGAACACGTCCGGGTCGGTATAGGCGGCGCGCGGGAGCATCCGGCTCTGGCCGAACGGGCGGAGCGACTCGGCGAGAGCGGCCGGGTCCAGCGGGGCGGGCGGCGCACTGTGCTCGCTGATAACGCCGTGCTGACTGACGCCGTGCTGACTGACGCCGTGCCGACCGACACCGTGCCGACCGGCACCTTGCTGACTGACCATACAGTCAATGCTAAGCGGTCCGCAGCGGGGTGTCCAGGTCAGGTTCGCGCGGGAATCGCCGCATGTCAACGATCTGTCCGCGATCGCAAGACCAGGACGCTAGCGTAGCCTGATGCCCACCAGCCTGACGATCACGGCGGGAGTCACCATCGACGCCGATCCCGAGCGGGTCTGGGAGCTGGCGTTCGACTGGTCCAGGCAGCACGAGTGGATCTGGGCCACCCGGACCAGCGGCGGCCACGGCCTGGGCGCCGGCGTGACCGGCCGGACCGGCATCGGGCCGGTCGGCATCACCGACACGATGGAGATCACCGAGTGGGACCCGCCCAGGCGGTGCACGGTCACCCACACCGGGAACATCGTCCGCGGCGAGGGCATCTTCGAGGTGCTGCCGCGCGGCAGCCGGAGCGAGTTCCGCTGGACCGAGCGGATCCTGCTGCCCGCCCCGCTGCTCGACCTGGTCCCCGCCGCCGCTCAGCCGACGTTTGCCCGGGTCGCCTGCGCGCTGCTCGCGCCGCTCGCCAGGGCGGGCCTCGGCTCGTCGCTGCTGAGGTTCGGGCGGCTAGTCGAGTCGGGACCCTGAGCCGACGGCCGCCGCCGCGCTGCCGCCGGGCGAGCTGCCCGACCAGCAGCGCACGATATCGCGCATCGACAGCAGCCCGGTCACCTCGCCCTTGTCGACCACGATGAGGTGCCTGAATCCCGCGGACACCATGGTCTCCGCCGCCCGCTCGAGGGTCCAGTCCGGCGAGGCGAACACCACGTCGCCGGTCCTGTGGTCGGCGACGAGCTCGGAGTCGGGGTCCTGGTCGCCGCCGAGGGAGTTCAGGATGTCACGCTCGGTGAGAATGCCGATCCCGGAGCGCTCGTGATCGAGCACCACGGCGGCGCCGACGTGCTGCGCCGACATCATCCGCGCCGCCTGGCGGAGCGTATGCGACGGCCCGACGCTCAGGACGACCTGGCTCATCCCGTCCTTCACCTTCATGATCCGATCACTCCTCCTGACTGGATGTGCGGAAGCAGTTGAAGCGCAGTCGAGGCAGTGCCGCTAGCGGCCGGATGCGCCAGTGCGGACGCAGCGGTCCGAGCTTGTGAACATGTGATACCCGCTGGTTCCAGCATCGTGCATCAGGCTGCCGAGGGCAAGGCCAGCGCCGAGGGCAGGGCCAGCGCCGAGGGCAGGGCCAGCGCCGAGGGCGGCTGGCTAGCAGCTGATCGGCCCTGGCTGTTCGTCGGCCCTGGCTCGTCGTTAGCCCTGGCTGGCCGCGTGATCGGAGTGGTCGGTCAGCATGGCGAGCACCTCGTCGTGCAGCTGGCCGTTCGTGCACAGCACGTTGCCGCCGTCCGGATCTGGCTTTCCCGCCAGGTCGGTGAAGATCCCGCCGGCCTCGGCCACGATCACCTGCAGCGCGGCCAGGTCCCAGAGCGAGACCTCCGCCTCGGCGGAGATGTCCACCGCCCCCTCGGCGACGAGCACGTGCGACCAGAAGTCGCCGTAAGCCCTGGTCCGCCAGACCGACCTGGCGAGACCGAGGAACGCATCGAGCCGCCCGCGCCGCTCCCAGGTCGCGAGGTCCGAGTACGACAGCGAGGCGTCTTCGAGCCTGGTGACCTCCGATACCCGGCAGGCCGCGGCCTTGGTCAGCGACTTGCCGGTCCAGGCGCCGCCGTCCTGGGCGGCCCACCAGCGGCGGCCGAGAGCGGGCGCGGAGACAACGCCGACCGTCACCTGGCCGTCGGCCATCAGCCCGATCAGCGTCGCCCAGACCGGCACACCGCGGACGAAGTTCTTGGTCCCGTCGATCGGGTCGATGATCCAGCAGCGCGGGCTTGACCCGGTCCGGCCGAATTCCTCGCCGAGCATCGCGTCCCTCGGCCTGGCCCTGCTGAGCACGTTGCGCAGCGAGTCCTCGGTGGCCAGGTCCGCGTCGGTCACCGGGGTGAGATCGGGCTTGGACTGAACGCTGAGGTCGAGCGCGCGGAACCGGCGCATGGTGATGTCGTCCGCCGCGTCGGCCAGCACGTGGGCGAAGCGCAGGTCGTCACCGAAACCCGCCATGCTGCCGAACGCTATCGCTAATCGGGCACAGTGACTATGACCGGACCGCCTTTATGGCCAGACCCCTTCGGGGCTGGACCACGCTACGGGTCGTCGTCCTGCTCGTGTCCCTCGGTGTCCGGCCCCTCCTTGCTGCGCAGCAGCCGGCGCAGCGAGTCGAGCCTGGCGGTCAGCGGTCCGGCGTCCGCGCCGGCGGCGGCGACCCAGCGGTCCAGTGCGCAGTCTGGCCCGAGATGATCGCAGCCCGGCGGACAGTGTTCCGCGCCCTCCGCGAGGTCGCCGAAGGCCCGCACGACCCGCTCGGGCGACATATGGCCGAGGCCGAAGCTGCGCAGCCCCGGTGTGTCGATCAGCCAGCCCCCGCCCGGCAGCGCGAGCGCGACCGCCGACGACGACGTGTGCCTGCCCCGCCCGGTCACCACGTTCACCGCGCCGACGGCCCGGTCGGCGTCCGGGATCAGGGTATTGACCAGCGTGGACTTGCCCACCCCCGAGTGGCCGACCAGGACGCTGAGTTTCCCGGCCAGCAGCCCGCGCAGGTCGGCGAGTGCCTGCTCGGACAGCGGGCGCCCGAGCACCACGTAGCGGACGCCGAGCGGTGCGTACACCGGCAGGATCGACTCGGGCCCGGCGAGGTCGGCCTTGGTCAGGCAGAGCACGGGCTCGAGCCCGGCATCGTAGGCGGCGACGAGGAACCTGTCGATCAGCCTGAGCCGCGGCGGCGGGTCGGCGAGCGCGCAGACGATCACGAGCTGGTCGGCATTGGCGACGATCGCCCGCTCGACCGGGTCGGTGTCATCGGGCGACCGGCGCAGGACGGTGCGGCGCGGCTCGATCCTGACGACCCGGGCGAGCGTGCCGGGGGCGCCGCTGACATCGCCCGCGAGGCTGACGGTGTCACCGACCACGATGTTGCCCCGGCCCAGCTCGCGCGCCTTCATCGCGGTGACGACCTGGTCGCCGATCACGCACCGGTACCGGCCCCGGTCGACGGCGGTGACGAAGGCTTCGACGGCCTCGGAGTGCGCGGGCCGCCGCCTGGTGCGCGGCCGGGAACCGCGGCCAGCCCGGACCCGGACGTCATCCTCGTCCATGCCGCTGTGCCCGCCGCGCTGTGCCATTACGCCGGCGCCAGGATCCGTGCCCAGAACCGGCTGAACTCAGGGAACGTCTTGCCGACGGTGGCCGCGTTGTGCACCCGCAGACCGTCGGTGACCAGGCCGAGAACGGCCGCCGCCATCACCAGGCGGTGGTCGTCGTGGCTGTCGAAGCTCACGCCGCCCGCGTGCAGCGCCGACGGCCTGATCCGCAGGCCGTCCGGCGTCTCGGTTACGTGTCCGCCCAGCTTGCCGATCTCGCCGGCCAGGGCCGCCAGCCGGTCGCTCTCGTGCCTGCGCAGATGCCCGATCCCGGTGAACTCCGACGGTGAGTTGGCCAGCGCGGCCAGCGCGGTCAGCACCGGGGTCAGCTCCCCGACCTCGCTCAGGTCCGCGCCGATGCCGTCGATCCGGCCCGGCCCGCGCACGCGCAGCCCGTCGGGGGTCCGGTGCACGTCGGCGCCCATCGCCTGCAGCAATTCGATGATCCGCACGGCGGGCTGCAGGCTGTCGGCCGGCCAGTCAGCGACCGTGACCTCGCCGCCGGTCGCCAGCGCGGCCGCGAGGAACGGGACGGCATTGGACAGGTCAGGCTCGATATCGATGAGCCCGGGCGAGATCGAGCCGGGAAGTACTCGCCAGATTTTCTTAACGGGACCCCCGTCGCCCGTCCCGGCCAGGCTGGCCGGCCCCGGCCCGGCGCCAGCCGCGTCGTCGTCGACGGCTTGGACGTTGGCGCCGCAGGCCCGGAGCATGCGCACCGTCATCTCGATGTGCGGGGCTGACGGCAGGGCCGCGCCGCAGTGCCTGATCTCGGCACCGGCGCCGAACCGCGGGGCGGCCAGCAGCAGGCCGGAGACCAGCTGCGAGGACGACGAGGCGTCGATCGTCACCGTTCCGCCCGCCACCGAGCCGCGGCCGTGCACGACGAAGGGGACGGCGCCGGTCCCGTCGTCGGAGATCGCGGCGCCAAGCTCGCGCAGGGCGGCGAGCAGCGGCCCGACCGGCCGCTGCGACGCTCTCGCGTCGCCGCGGAACGTCACGTCGGCGCCGGTCAGGGCGGCCACCGGCGGCACGAACCGCAGCACGGTCCCGGCGTTGCCGACGTCGATGCCGACGCTGTGCCTGCCGGATCCGGGCTGGCCGGGGCCGGGCTGGCGGGAGCTGGGCGCGGGCCCTCCGAGTGGCGCGGGCCCTCCGAGTGGCGCGGGCTCGACTCGCCACGCCCCCGGCAGCTCCTCGATCCGGCAGCCTAGAGCGCGGAGCGCATCGGCCATCAGCTGGGTGTCCCTCGCCACGAGCGGGCCGCTGATCAGCGTCGGGCGGTCCGCGAGCGCAGCCAGGATAAGGGCCCGGTTCGTCATCGACTTCGAGCCGGGCAGCCGAACGAGCGCGCGGACCGGTCCCGGCGCGCGCGGCACCAGCCAGTCGTCGGGCGTTCCCGGGCTGGTCGGATCCTCGCCGGGCTGATCGGTGGCCATGCCGCAAGGGTATTGGCTCCCGGCCACCGCCCGCTTGGCTGTGACGCTGAGCGACCGGTCAGTACCGCCAGCCGACCCGTTCTGCCAGGCCGGCCTGTGCCGCCGCGGGCTCGTTCTGCCAGGCCGGTCCGTGCTCCGCCGGGCGGCCCTCCCAGTCGGCCGGACGTGCTCGCGCGGAGTCCGCGGGTTTACCAATGTTTGGCGACCTGCAGACGTGGCTATGAACAGCGTCAATCCGTTCTTCAGGCAGCGGGGTCAACCCCAGTGACCCCGGCCTCTACAAGGTCACCAGCAGCGGCCAAAGCGACGGCACCTCGGCGCAGCCGGGACGCCGCCCCCCGGTCTCGACGACGCAGCGAAGGTGGATCACATGTGTGGCCGGTACGCGTCAGCGCGCTCGCGCATCGAGCTCCTCGAGGAGTTCGTCGTGCAGCGCGATCGCGTTGATGAGCCACTCAAGCCTGATTACAACGTCGCGCCGACCAAACCGGTCTACGCGGTCATGACCCGCAAGTCACGGCAGGATCGGCAGCCGCCGGAGGATCTGGCTCAGGCAGGCACTCCGGACCCTGGGCCCGCCTCCGCTCGTGAGCTGCGGATCGTCCGCTGGGGTCTCGTCCCTTCCTGGGCCAAGGACATCTCGATCGGCAGCCGGATGATCAACGCGCGGTCCGAGTCGGTTAGCGAGAAGCCGGCGTTCAGGAACGCCTTCGCCAGGCGGCGTTGCCTGCTCCCGGCGGACGGGTACTACGAGTGGCAGCAGCCGCCCGCCGGTACCAAGGGACCGAAGCAGCCGTATTTCATCTGCTCGCCAGATCACGGCCTGCTTGCTTTCGCCGGCATTTACGAGCTGTGGCGGGACCGGTCCATGCCGGAAGACGATCCCGCTGCCTGGCTATGGACCGCTGCTGTCATCACGACCACGGCGCCCGACGAGCTTGGCGAGATCCACGACCGGATGCCCATGGTGATCGACCGCGCGAGCTGGAGTGACTGGCTCGAACCGGCGAACACCGACGCTGCCGATGTGCGGGCGCTGCTCGCTCCGGCCGCGGCCCACGGGCTGATCTCGTATCCGGTATCGCTCGCGGTCAACTCCGTCCGCAATAACGGGCCTGAGCTTGTTAAGGAAGCCGAGCCGGTATCACCGGGGTCAGGAGGTAGGAGCGATGCCTGAGGTTCTGCTGGCAGAGCGGAACGGCACGGGAGAGGTGAGCGGGTTGGATGTCGCAGCCGCTCGCAGGCGCCTTGAGGACGTCCGTGACGAGCTCGACAGGACGGTCGCCGTCTTGAACAGTGCTCATCAGCGGCACCCGCTCGTGGCCGACTACCCCCAGGACCCGGCCGACGCGGGAACCAACCTGGCCGAGTCTGACCGGGCCGAGGCGATACTCGCCGCGGCCAAAGCCCGGCGTGTTCTCGTGCTTGACGCGCTGGTCAGGCTGGATGACGGCAGCTACGGAGTCTGCGTCAATTGCGGCAAGCCTGTGCCGGAGGGCAGACTGGAAGTCAAGCCAGAGGCGGCTCGATGCCTGACATGCCAGTCAGAGCAGGACAGACTGCGTCGCTGACGCTCCGCTGGCATTCCGCCGGGCCGGGTGAGGCCAGGCCCGGCGGAATGAAGGCGGGACGAGCCGTGTTGCAACGCGCGTGCCCATAGCTGGTAATTGCCGGTGCGCTGTAGCACCCTCGGACACGGTCAGGTGCCGGTCCGGTGATATTCGGGTAGCCGTGCGATCCGCACGAACACCCGGCGCGGTATCCTCCGCCCGAGGCGGCTGGCAGCCTGTCCGGAGTCAGCCACGCATGGCGGAGGGGGTGGGTCCGGTAGCTGAGACACTGCAGGGGCGCAACGAGCGCTTCGAGCGTGATGTCATGCCGTACCTGGATCAGCTGTACGCGGCGGCGATGCGGATGACCCGCAATCCAGCGGACGCCGAGGACCTGGTGCAGGAGACGTTCGCGAAGGCCTACGGTTCGTTCCATCAGTACCAGGACGGCACCAACCTCAAGGCCTGGCTGTTCCGTATCCTCACCAACACGTTCATCAACACCTACCGCAAGCGGCAGCGCGAGCCGCAGCGGTCCGGCACGGAGGAGATCGAGGACTGGCAGCTTGCCCGGGCCGCCTCGCATACCTCGTCGGGTCTTAAGTCGGCTGAGGCCGAGGCTCTTGAGGGCCTGCCCGACTCCGATGTCAAAGAAGCTCTGCAGGCTCTCCCCGAAGAGTTCAGGATCGCGGTATACCTGGCAGATGTCGAAGGCTTCGCCTACAAGGAGATCGCCGACATCATGGGTACCCCGATCGGGACAGTCATGTCGCGACTGCACAGGGGTCGCCGGCAGCTGCGCGAGATGCTGCAGGATTACGCTGCCGATCTCGGCATGGCCGCCACGGCACCGCAGCAGTCTTCGCCGGCCCAAGCGCCCGGGGGGGATGGGTAATGAGCTGCGGAAACCCGCACGAGGTGCCATGCAGCGAGGTACTTGACCGCGTCTACAGCTATCTCGACGGCGAGATGGACCGGACCTCCTACGCCGAGGTCAAGGTTCACCTCGACGAATGCGGTCCCTGCCTGCGCGAGTACGGGCTCGAGGAGGCGGTCAAGCGCCTCGTGCACCGGCACTGCGGTCACGAGCAGGTCCCGGCCGATCTCCGGGAGAAGGTCCTGACCAGGATCGAGGCCGTCAGGTCTCAGATCGAGGCCGGCTAGCAGGCCAGCGGCCTTGGCCCGTGCCGCTGATGACTGGGCGCGGACCGGGTGGCGTGCCGCTGGCGCCGCACGAGCTACGTGGCCACGCCGCCCGCACCGTGTCCCTTGGCTCCGGGGTCGGCCCGGCCAGGCTTAGCGGTAAGTTCTGCGTCGCCTGGCGCCGCATTCTCTACGTCTAACCGCAGACTCTTCGGCTTGAGCGACCTGCGGCGTCGCGGGGCGGAGTGCCGCTGAACGTGACGTAGACGCCGTCGTGTGGCTGACGCCATCGTCTCGTCCGTACTCGCGACTTGATCATGTCCTTGCGCGCTAGCAATTCCGCGCATCGGCCGCCGCCAGTTGGCCTGGCACTTTTCACGATGAACTGCTGGCAATGCGCCGGAGTCCGACGCAGGGCGGCGTGATCGCGTTACGCTGAGTGGCGAAAGTCGGGCTGAGCGGTCGGCGGGGAGGATATGGGCAGGCTTTCGTTGACCACCTGGCTGTACATCGCCGCCGTTGTCTTCGCGGCTGGCGCCATTCTCGCTCGCGTTCCCGTCGGTTCGGCGCCGACGGGATTCTGGGTTATCTATGGCGTCCTGGCCATTCTTTTCCTGATCTGCGACTCGACCCCGACCTTGTTCGGCGTGCGCCAGTGGGCGTGGTCGCCTAGCTCGGCGGCGACCCTGGCCGCGGGCGTGATGCTCGGCCGGTTCTGCGGCGTCGGGGCAGCCATGGTGGGCGTGGTCGCGGTACTGAGCATCCGCGGCCGGGTGCCCGTCGCCGAGCGACTCTTCAACGGCGCGATGAACGCGATCGCCGGCTTCGCCGCCGGGACGGCCTTCCGCGAGCTGGGCGGCCAGCCCGTCCTGAAGATCATCTACCGGACGCCGATACTGCACGGCGTGCCGCCCGGGCCTGATTTCTTCAGCTGGTTCCAGATGTCGCTGCGGCCGTTCGCGGCCGCCGCGCTGATTCTCGTGCTCGTGAACCACGGCCTGCTCTGGGGAATGCTGCTGCTTGACCGGCACAGCCTGGCAGGGGCGCAGCAGGCAGTACCCGGCTGGGGCCTCCCGCTGCTGCTCGCCTCCGACCTGGGTTTCGCCGCGCTAGGACTCGTCATCGCGGCGCTGTGGGCCGTGCTCGGGCCGGCCGCGGCCGCGATCGTGCTGGTGCCGCTGTACGTGGCGCGGTGGGCGATGGCCCAGTTCGCCGAGCAGCAGCGGGCGCACACCGCCACGCTGCGGGCGCTGTGCCAGGCGGTGGAGACCAAGGACTTCTACACCAGGGGCCACAGCGAGCGGGTTTCCCGCGGCTCGGGGATGATCGCGCGCCAGATCGGCATGCGGACCGGCCGCGCCGAGGCGGTGCGGTTCGCCGGGATGCTGCATGACGTCGGGAAGCTCGGCGTGCCGACCAAGGTCCTGCAGAAAGAGGGCAGGCTCACCGAGGAGGAGTACGCCGCCATCCAGCTGCATCCGATGCGGGGCCTGGAGATCGTCAGGGAGATCGGTTTCCTGAACGAGGCGCTGACCGGGATCATGCACCACCACGAGCGGATGGACGGCCGCGGCTATCCGATGGGATTCGCCGGCCACGAGATTCCCGAGTTCGCGAGGATCATCGCCGTTGCCGACGCGTTCGACTCGATGACATCCACCCGTGCCTACCGCAAGGCGACCAGGATCTCCGAGGCGATCGACGAGCTGCGCCGGGGCGCGGGAACGCAGTTCGACCCGAAGATCGTCGATGCGTTCATCGCGGCACTCGACCGCGAGGGCTGGCAGCTTCAGGAGCCCGCGCAGCCGCGCAGTCACGAGATCCTCACCTCCCAGGATCATGACGACCCGATCGCGCCGCTGCGCGTCGTGGAGATCTTGTGACGCCGAGGACGGCCGAGCAGCGCTGGCTGGCGTGGCAGACGGTCGACACCGGCCGCCTGGTCCTGCTCTCGGCGACGTCGCTGCTCGTCGTCGTGGCGCTGGCGCACACCGCGGTCCAGTCCGTCGTGGGCCGCGACGTGGCCATCGGCTTCGGCCTGTACATCGCGTTCGGCGAGCTGCTCCGGCTCGCGCTGCCCGGCGGCCGGGAGGCCGCGCCCATCGCGATGTCCGCTGCCCTGTCCTACGCGATGGTCCTGCGGATCGCCGGGCAGCCGAAGCATCACCCGGTGATCGGAGGCACCCTCCAGGTGGTGATCGTGGCCGCTGTCGGCATGGCGGTCGGCTCGCTGCCGCATATCGCGGCTGGCCGGCGGGCCGGGATCACCGGCATGTCGGCGCGGCTCGTGGCGGTCGCCTGCGTCGCTTTCCTCTTCAGCCCGTTCACCCGGTACCTGATGGGCTCACCCTGGATCGCCTTCGCCGTGATGGCGATCCTGGCCATGCTGGGCTGGCTGATCGAGACGGTGATCTCGGCCATCATCCGGGCCGACGACCTGCGGGCCAGGTACTCGGTCACCCTGTCCGACGAGCTGCGAGTGCAGTGGCGGCTCGGTCTCGCGGTCGGCATGGCCGCGATCATCACCGTGTTCGGCGCGGAGGTCATGGGCCTGGCCGAGCTAGCGGTGTTCGCGGGCCCGCTGCTGGTGATCCAGTTCGCGTTCCGGCGTTACGCGGGCATCCGCGCGACCTACCTGCAGACCGTCAGGGCGCTCGCTCAGGTCACGGAGGTCGGCGGGTATGTCGAGAGCGGGCACTCGCGCCGGGTGAGCCGCCTGGCGCTCGCGATCGGCCGGGAGCTCGGCATGCCGGAGCCTGACCTGCTGAACCTCGAGTACGCGGCGCTGATGCACGACATCGGGCAGCTCTCGCTCGTGGAGCCGATTCCGGGCGGCGCCACTCTGCTGGTCTCGCCGGCCGACGCCCGGCGGATCGCCGAGTTCGGCGCCGAGGTGATCAGGCAGACCGGCGTGCTCGACACGGTCGCCGAGCTCGTCCGCTGGCAGTGGCTGCCCGCGTTCGGCGGCCCGAAGACGCCGCCGCTCGGTAGCAAGGTCATCCGCGCGGCCAACGCGTTCGATGACCTGGTGGGCGGATCGGCCGACCGGGACAGGACCGCCGCGGCGGTCGAACGGCTGCGGCTGGATGCCGATACCGAGTACGACCCCCAGGTGGTGGCGGCGCTGGCCACCGTGACCGACCGGCTGCCCATCACCCGCCTCTGACCGCCGGCGGCCGGAATCGCGATCAGGAATGTCCGCGCCGGTCCGGACGGTGCTTGCCGGTATGCTGCCCGGCGTGCCGGATTCTGTCTTGATTGCGAACCGAGGCGAGATCGCGCGCCGGGTGGCCAGGACCGCGCGGCGGATGGGCGTCAGGGTGATCGCGGTGTACTCGGAGGCCGATGCCGACCTGCCCTACGTGGCCGAAGCGGACGAGGCCGTCCTGATCGGCCCGGCCCCGCCGCGGCTCAGCTACCTGAACGCCGACGCGATCCTGGCCGCGGCGGCGCGCACGGGGGCGCAGGCGGTCCACCCCGGGTATGGCTTTCTCGCGGAGAACGCGGAGTTCGCCCAGCGGGTGCTCGACGAGGGGCTGACCTGGATCGGTCCGTCGCCGTATGCGATCGAGCAGATGGGCGACAAGATCCGGGCTCGCAACCTGATGACCGACGTGGGCATCCCGGTCGCCCACGGCAGCTCGGAGCCCGTCAGGGACGCGGCGGACGCTGTCGCGCACGCCAGCCGGATCGGCTACCCGGTCATGATCAAGGCCGCGGCGGGCGGCGGCGGCATCGGGATGACCATCTCCGCCGACGACGACCAGCTGCGGGCCGGATTCGAGACGGCGCGATCGAGGGCCGAGCGGTTCTTCGGTGACCCCGCGATCCTGATCGAGCGGTACATCACCAGCGCCCGCCATGTCGAGGTACAGATTCTCGGGCTGGCCGACGGGCGGGTGATCGCTCTCGGCGAGCGGGATTGCTCGGCGCAGCGCCGGCACCAGAAACTCGCCGAGGAGACACCCTCACCCGGCGTGGGCGCCGACCTGCGCGAGCGCATGCTCGCCACGGCCGTCCGGGCCGGTGAGGCGGTCGGCTACCGCGGCGCGGGCACGGTCGAATGCCTGGTGGACAGCCAGACCAGCGAGTTCGTGTTCCTCGAGATGAACACCAGGCTCCAGGTCGAGCATCCGGTCACGGAAATGGTCACCGGGATCGACCTGGTCGAGCAGCAGTTTCTCATCGCCGACGGCGCGGAGGTCAGTTTCGATCCCGGGTCCGTTCAGCCATCCGGGCACGCACTGGAGCTGAGGGTCTATGCGGAGGATCCGGTCAGGTTCCTGCCAAGCCCTGGAGCCATCACCGAGTGGAAAGAGCCGGCTGGCGCCGGGGTGCGGGTGGATGCGGGTTATGCCGCGGGGAATGTCGTGACGCCGCACTACGACCCGCTTGTGGCCAAGCTGGTCGTGCACGGCGCGGATCGGGCGCAGGCGCTGGACCGCGCGCGGCAGGCTGTCGGGGAATTCGTGGTGACCGGGCCGAAGACCAATCTTGCGTTCCACACCGACCTGCTGAACTGCCGCGAGTTCGCCAGCGGAGACTATGACACGTCGGTGGTAAGCCGACTGCGCCCGTAACGGAGCCGCAGCGGAGATGATGGTGCACGAGCCCGGCCGTGGGCCGGGCGCGGTGATGATTGGCTCCGAACCAGGGAGGTGCGCGTGACCGAGATCCGCGCGGAGATGGTCGCGAACGTATGGAAGGTCGTCGCCGCCGAGGGAGACACCGTGGCTGACGGCGACACGCTGGTGATACTCGAGTCGATGAAGATGGAGATCCCGGTGCTCGCCGAAGGCGCCGGCTCGATCAGCAGGATGGCCGTCTCCGAGGGTGACGTGATCCAGGAGGGCGACCTGATCGCCATCATCGAATGAGCGGGGCTGGCGGCACCATCGCGGTCGGGCTGCGCGCGACGATCACGGCGGACGTCACCGAGGCGGACACGGCGCAGGCGCTGGGCAGCGGCGACGTGCTGGTGCTCGGCACGCCACGGCTGCTGGCGCTGGCCGAGGCAGCGTGCGTGGCTGCCGTGCGGCCGCAGCTGGCGGCCGGGCAGACCACCGTCGGCACCGGGGTCACCCTCGAGCACCGGCGGCCGAGCCTGGTCGGAACCCCGCTGGAGGTCGAGGCCGAGCTGACCGAGATCGATGGCCGCCGGCTGGTGTTCATGTTCATCGCGTACGGGCCAGGCGAGGGCGAGGAGGCGGTGATCGGAGCGGGAACCGTCGAGCGAGTGCTGGTCGACGCGGACCGCTTCATCGCCAGGGCCGGCGGCGCGGGCTGAGCGAGATCAGCTCCCGCCGGGCGCGGCTCAGACCCCTGTCGTCGACCGCGGGTAGGCGACCTGCGGGTCGGTGGCGATGTTGACCAGGTACGGCACGCCCGAGCCGAAGGCGCGCCGCAGGGCCGGCGCGATCTCCTCCGGCCTGGTGACAAGCTCCCCAGCGCCGCCCAGCGCCGCGACGACCTGGTCGTACCGGCACTCGGGCTGCAGGTCGGCGGCGACGTCATAGCCGTAAAGCGCCTGCATCGGATGCTTCTCCAGGCCCCAGATGCCGTTGTTGCCGCAGATCATCACGACCGGGAGCCGGTGCCGGACGCAGGTATCGACGTCCATCAGCGAGAAACCGGCCGCGCCGTCCCCGAGCAGCAGCACCACTTGCGCCGCTGGGCGGGCGATGCGCGCCGCGATCGCGTAGCCGAGGCCCGTGCCGAGGCATCCGTACGGCCCGGGATCCAGCCAGCCGCCTGGCTGGCGCGGCTCGATGTACTTGCCCGCATAGCTGACGAAGTCGCCGCCGTCGCCGATCACGATCGCGTCTGCATCGAGCAGCGGCGCCAGCTCGCCGTAGATCCGCATCGGGTGGATCGGGAAGGCGTCGCTGGCCAGGAGAGCGGCGTCGGCGGCGACCGCTGACCGGCGCGCCTCCGCCAGCCTGGGCAGCCAGTCTTTCGTCCAGGTGTGGTTCAGGCCGGTGCGCTGGACCTGGCCGGTCAGTCCGGTGAAGAACGCGGTCAGGTCACCGGCGGCGGATGCCGCGAGCGGACGGTGCCTGGCGATCTGACCGGGCGCGTCGGCGACGTGGACGACCTCGGCCGGCGCGCCGCCGTTTCTGCCGCCGTACTCGCCGTAGCCGAGCCGGAAGTCGAGCGGGGTCCCGACCACGATGACCAGGTCGGCTTCGCCGAACGCCAGTGACCGTGCCCTCGTGACGAGCAGCTCGTGGCCGGCCGGGAGGATGCCCCGGCCCTGGCCGTTCGCGACCACCGGGAGCCGCAGCTCCTCCGCGACCAGCCTGGCGGCCTGCTCAGCCCCGTCGAGCCAGACGTCGGTGCCGAGCACGAGGACGGGCCGGGCTGCCCCGGCCAGCAGCTCGGCGATCCGCGCGATGCTGCCGGGATCCGGTGCGTCGACCGGGCCGGCCGCCTCTCCCGCGCCGGCTGCGCCCGCGTGGCTGGGCAGGGGCTGGCCGGGCTCGGGCTGGCCGGGCTCCGGTGACCCGAATAGTGCCTCCAGGCTGACGTCGAGGAAGACCGGCCCGCGGTGCCGGGCGGCAGCGAGCTCGAACGCCTCGCTGACCGAGCGGCCGACCGCGCCCGAGCGGTGCTCCGTCCAGGCGCGCTTGGTGATCGGGGCGAGCAGCGCCGGGTGATCGAACTCCTGCAGGCTGCCCGAGCCCCAGCGATAGTCGGGCGCACGGCCGCCGAGCACGACCACGCTCGACCCGTTGAAGTAGGCCGTGGTGATCGCGCTGATCCCGTTGGTGACTCCCGGGCCGGCGGTCAGGACCGCGAACCCGGGCGTCCTGGTCAGGCGCGCGGTAGCCTCCGCGGCAAAGACCGCCGTCTGCTCGTGCCTGACGTCGAGGATCGGCATCGGCGGGTCAGCCTTGACGGCACCGTCGTAGACCGGGAACACGTGGCCGCCCGAGAGCGTGAAGATCGTCCGCGCGCCGTGGGCGCGAGCGGCGGCAACCGCCTGTGCGCCGCCATGAGTGACAGCCTGCCCGTCCTGAGTCATGGCCGCGACGTTACCAGGCAGCGCCCGGCAGCCAGCGGCGGAGATCCGGTGCGATGATGGCAGTGTGCCCACCCTGAACGACCTGGCCCGCCGGGCGCGGATCGGTGCCGCTGACCTTGAGTGGCTGCACTCTCTGGTGTCGGACTGGGAGCTGCTTGCTGACCTGTCGTTCGCTGACCTGACGCTGTGGGCGCCGCTGCCGGAGGAGGACTCGTGGATCGCTCTCGCGCAGGTCCGGCCGACCACCGGGCCGACGGCCCTGCCGAACGACATCGTCGGCACGGTGCGGGCAGGCAGGGAGCAGCCGCTGATGGCCACGGCGGTCGCGGAGGGCCGGATCTGCCGGGAAGGTGACCCGGAATGGCGGCGCGGTGTCCCGGTCAGGCACGAGACCATCCCGGTCTGCCGGAACGGCCGGGCGATCGCGGTGATCGAGCGCTCGACCAACCTGGATTCGGCGAGGACGCCGAGCCGGATGGACCTGGCCTACCTGAAGGCCGCCGACGAGCTCGCCCAGATGATCCCGGCCGGGCTCTTCCCTTCCCCGGCCAGCGCGGCCGCGAACCTGCATTCACCCCGGGTGACCGACGGGATGCTCCGTCTCAGCCGGTCGGGCAAGGTGAGCTACGCGAGCCCGAACGCGCTGTCGGCGTACCGCCGCCTGGGCCTGACCGCTGACCTAGCCGGGCGTGAGCTCGGGCCGCTGACGCTGCGGCTGTGCGCGACGACCGGGCCGCGCGACGACTCGCTGATGCTCGCCGCGAGCGGGCGAGCCCATCTGGAGACGGAAGTGGAAGCGAACGGATCCGTTGTCCAGCTGCGGTCGATCCCGCTGACCGTGAACGGCGCCCGCGCCGGGGCGCTGATCCTGCTCAGGGACGTGACCGAGGTGCGGCACAGGGAACGCGAGCTGATCACCAAGGACGCGACGATCAGGGAGATTCACCACCGGGTCAAGAACAACCTGCAGACCGTCGCCGCGCTGCTGCGGCTTCAGGCCCGCCGGATGCGGGCCCCGGAGGCGTCCGCCGCGCTCCAGGAGGCGGTCCGCCGGGTCGGATCGATCGCGCTCGTGCATGAGACCTTGTCGCACGCGACCGCCGAGGCGGTGGAGTTCGATGACATCGCGCGGCGGATCGCCGCCACAGCCGGCGAGCTTTCCGCGCCTGAAGCCGGGATCACGCCCGTCCTGATCGGGAAGTTCGGCGTGCTCTCCGCTTCGGTAGCCACCCCGCTGGCCCTGGTGCTCACCGAGCTGCTGCACAACGCCGTTCAGCACGGCCTGGCGGTGCCCGGCGGTCCGGCGACCGGAACGCTGGAGGTGACCGCCGACCGCGGCGCGGACCGGCTTACCGTGACCGTGGCCGACAACGGTGCCGGCTTCCCCGACGGGTTCGATCTGGAGTCGACGACGAGCCTGGGCTTGCAGATTGTCCGGACCCTCGTCGTCAGCGAGCTTGGCGGAACGCTGGATATCTCCGCCAGGCCCGGCGGCGGCACGAGTGTGACGCTCGACCTGCCGCTGCCGGTCGCGGATCAGGCCGGCTAGAGGTACCGCCCTCGAAGCTATGGCGTCTGCTCAGGCGCTGGCACCGACCCTGGCCCCGCGCCTCTTCAGCGCGCGCCGCTCGTCCTCGCTCAGGCCACCCCAGACCCCGGAGTCCTGACCGCTCTCGAGCGCCCACTGCAGGCACGCCTCCGTGACCTTGCAGCGTGCGCAGACCTGCTTCGCCTCATCGATCTGGAGCAGGGCCGGTCCGGTGTTACCGATCGGGAAGAACAACTCCGGGTCGACGTCACGACAGGCGGCGTAGTTACGCCAGTCCATGCGGTCCACTCCTCTGCGTCTACGACGATCAACGAGCCTTGTCCGACCCGTCGCCTCCGTCATGCTTGTGAACAAATTCACGAGCTATATCGTATATCAGACCCGCGCTGCGATCGGGCTCAAGATTCACCGCAACGCGGGACGTCTGTCCGTGCCAGCTCCTAGACGACCATCAGACCACGCCCCCGTGGACACTGCCCGCGCAGACATCGCCCGCCTGGCCCGGGCGTGCGTTCTCGCCGCTAGCCAGGAGCGGTTACAACCCTCCCAAGTTAATCGATCAAGCGCAAGACCCTTAGGCAAAGGTTAGGCCGGATTTCGGTGTCAGATCAGTCACATGGCGGGCATGATCCGTCCGCCGGGTACGGGACCTGTCCTGCGCGCCGTCCGGCTTGGGTAACTTTCGCCCGACTCAACCCATTCGATCAATTTCTGCCGGGCAAGCAACGGGCATTCGGCGTAAGAGATCAGGCGATAACGCGCAGCGCGCGTGGCACCGACCGGAACTCTACAACCTCTCGCTCGCCAACGTACTCCCCGTCGATCTGGAACGCCACGGGCCTGCTGGCGCGCAGCGTGACGGATGGCTGATCGTGGTAGGTAAGCACGTTCTTGCCGCTGATCTCGCCACCCCTTACGGTCAGCATCTTCCCGATGGCATTGAACGTGCTGAAGGTCGACATTTTTCGCAAGGCGAACAGATCGAGTCCGGTATCGAAGCCAGCCTGCGGGTTCGCATGCACCTCATGGCTGCCGAGATAGGTCCACGGGGCCGCATTGGAAACGATGCCGAGGAATACCGGTCCCTCGGCCGGCCGGCAGTACGGCTCGACAGCGATGCTGGGATGCCGGCGGTCCGTCTGCCGGTAGAACTGACGCAGCGCCAGCCTGACATACAGCGCCGTCGTGACCGGCCGGCCGTGTGCACGCAGGCCCTGGACCGCCCGAACCACCTCGGCGTCCAGGCCGAGCCCGGAATTGAACGTGAAGAACCGGCCGTCAGCCGTCCCGAGACCGATGGTCCGCTCGCGCCGCTCGGCGACGGCCCGCAGCACCTGGCCGGTCGCGTCGATGGGATCGCGCGACAGGCCGAGCGCGCCGGTGAACACGTTGGCGCTGCCCCCGGGAAGGGCGGCAAGCGCGGGCAGCTCGGCCGCGGCGGCGGCATTCTGGCCAGGCTGGTGCAGAATGCCGTTGACCGCCTCGTTCACGGTGCCGTCGCCGCCGAGCGTGAGCACCAGGCCGTAGCCCTCCGAGCGGGCAACCGATGCCAGCTTCGTCGCGTGACCCCGGTAGCGTGTCTCGGTGACTTCGAGTTGAACGGCCGACGCCAGGGCGGACGCGATAACGTCCCGGCGCAGCCGGGTCGTGGAGGTAGCACGTGGGTTCACGATCAGGAGGGCGCGCACGCGCACAGGCTAACGCCGCCCCGGATGACGGGCAGCACGGGCGTCCGCTAACGGTCGTGCTTGCTGCCGCCGTGCAAGCGCTCGAGTCCGCCGGTGTCCTCGTCGCAGCCGTGTTCGCCGGGATCGACGCGCTCCAGGGAAAGGCGTACCAGAACTCGAGTGGCATCGCCCTCACGATCATCGGGATCGGGACCGCCGTAGCCCTGGCCCTGGTGGCGGTCGGCCTGGCCAGGGTACGGCGATGGAGCCGCACGCCGGCCCTGCTGACCCAGCTCTTCACCGGCATCATCGGGATCTACCTGGTCCAGGGCGACCGGTACTGGCTGGGCGTGCCCGCGCTGGCGCTGGCCGTCACGGGCTTCGCGCTGCTGCTCGTACCGCCCAGCCTCCGCGCGCTGACCTTCACGGCCAAGGAGCCGGCCACCCCGGCCAAGTAGCCGGCCGCCCCGGCCAAGTAGCCGATGGTCAGTCGCCGATGGTCAGTCGCCGCTGGTTTAGCGTCTGCCGGTCAGTCGTCGCTGGTCAGGCCCTCGCGAAGCTGGGTGAGGGTCCGGGCGAGCAGCCTGGAGACATGCATCTGCGAGATGCCCAGCTCGGTTGCGATCTGTGACTGGGTCATGTTGCCGAAGAAGCGCAGCAGCAGGATCCGCTTCTCCCGCGGCGGCAGCCGCTCGAGTAGCGGCTTGAGCGACTCCCGGTACTCCACGCCCTCGAGTGCCTCGTCGACCATGCCGAGCGACTCGGCGACGGCGGGCGCGTCCTCGTCCCCAGAGTCCGGGGCGTCGAGGGAGACCGTCGAGTAGGCATTGGCCGACTCCAGGCCCTCGAGTACGTCCTCCTCGCTCATCTGCAGATGCGCGGCCAGCTCGGCGACTGTCGGGGCCCGGCCAAGCCGCTGGGCCAGGTCGCCGATGGCCTTGGTGAGCGCCAGCTTCAGTTCCTGTAGCCTGCGCGGCACCCGGACTGCCCAGCCCTTGTCCCTGAAGTGCCGCTTGATCTCGCCGACGATGGTCGGGGTGGCGTAAGTCGAGAACTCGACGCCGCGGCTGAGGTCGAACCTGTCGATGGACTTGATCAGGCCGATCGTGGCGACCTGGGTCAGGTCGTCGAGCCATTCGCCCCGGTTGCGGAACCGCCTGGCCAGGTACTCGACCAGCGGCAGGTGCAGCTCGACGAGCTCGCCGCGGATCCTGAGCCGCTCAGGATCGCCTTCAGGCAGCTCTGCGAGCAAGACGAACAGTTCCCTCGCGTGCCCCCTGTCCCGCACCGCATGCTGAATCCTGATGGCGCCAGACAGCTGCTCAGAAGCGTCCTCGCCGATCTCCTCCGCGATCAGCCCGGCTACCGCCAGGACCTCTTCGGTATCGGCCAGTGCCTGCCCCCCGGCAGGCGCGGCCGTCATCGTCTCGAACTCCTCGGTCAACGCGACCTCAACTTCCCCCGTCATACTGACCTCGATGAATCACGACTCTTTCGCAGCACGATTGAGAGCACGTCGCCGGGCCCCACCTGAGCGTCCACGCTGCCCGCGAGAGCGGTGAGCACGGTCCAGGCGAACGTGTCGTCGGCCGGCACCCGAGGAGCCAGGCAGCGGACCGAGACGCGGATGGTCATGGCGTCCTGGCCGAGCATGAAACCGCAGTCCAGGTCGCCGCCCGGAATTGCCTGGCTGAGCAGCATGGCGCAGGCCTCGTCGACGGCGATGCGCATGTCCTCGATCTCATCGAGGGTGAAGTCGAGTCGTGCCGCCAGCCCGGCCGTCGCGGTCCGCAGTACTGACAGGTAGGCGCCGTCGGCGGGCATCCTGACAGTGACCTTGTCGCGGGTCGCCTGCTCGGACGGCGCCGACAGGCGCGCCGTGGTAGCTACGTTATGCCCGAGGTCTCCCTGATTGCCGTGACCGTCGGAACTGCCCGGACCGTCAGGGCTGTCAGGACGATCATGACCGCCATGTTCTGCGGCAATAGTCTGGCTTGCTGAGGAACTTGCGCCTTCCTCGGTCACTTGAGCCCCCTCCAACAACGGCCGAACGTCGTTGCTTCGTCACGGCAGAA
Source organism: Streptosporangiaceae bacterium (assembly GCA_035532775.1). GTDB lineage: Bacteria > Actinomycetota > Actinomycetes > Streptosporangiales > Streptosporangiaceae > Chersky-822. Next base: position 268 of record DATKQH010000263.1, on the reverse strand, counting down.
TCGACTTCTCCCTGCAACCTATCCTGGCTTTCGAACTGCGACGACAGGTCACTGCCACCGTCGCCTGCCCCTGGCGGCCGCTGGCCCCCGGCCTGCCCCTATCGGACTCGTGCGTGCCCTGAGGTCCTTAGCCTTGCTTGGTCTCGGCGAATATCTTGGCGATGTCGTCGATCTTGGCGAGCAGGGCGTCGGCGGTGGCGGGGTCGGTGCTGCCCTTGGTTCCGCCGGCGCCGGCGAGCTTGGTGGCTTCGTTGAACAGCTGGTTGAG
>DATKQH010000262.1:0-19091 GCA_035532775.1 Streptosporangiaceae bacterium | reverse complement strand
GTGCTGCCCGAGCGCGCGCATGAAGGCGGCGTGCGCGTCGGACTCGATCTCGCGGAATGAGCGGCGCGAGGCTTCGCCGAACATCTCGGGGATGCGCGCGACGATAGCTGCCTGCTCCCGGGACAGGACTAGCCGAGCGTGCCCGTCGGTGAGGTTGAGGCCGCCATCGACATCGGTCAATGCGGCGACTTCCATGGTGGTCAGGTTGGCAAGCTCGGTCATCTGTCAGTCCTCAGCATGGTTGCCGCACCGTGACGCGACAAGGTTCCGCAGGATGTGTTGCCGCCCCATATGACAGTAAGTTCTGCCCCTGGCTCGTACCTGTCCCGTCTACCGGGGACCGGCCGATACGCGGGCTTGTCCCACGCTGGAAGCCGCTCGCCGCCGCTCAGCGCTGCGCAGCGGTGCCCCGGCGGGCGCTGAGCGGACGGATGTCCGTCCAGTTCGCCTCGACGTAGTCCAGGCACGCCTGCCGAGTGTCCTCGCCATGCGCGACCCGCCACCCGGCCGGGACGGGCAGCGCCGCCGGCCATATCGAGTGCTGCTCCTCGTCATTGACCAGCACCAGGAATATGCCATCGGGGTCATCGAACAGGTTCACAGAGCCGACTCCTTCGCCCAGGTCCACCGGTGCCCGCGTCCGGCGTCCATGGCCGGCAGCGAGATGCCGGCACGCTATCTCACGCTGGCATCCGCGGACCTGTCACAAGAACCGAGGACACCGCTCGCCGTCGTGGCGCCGGCGCTCGGCTGTCCCGGCTTCCTGCGACATGGCCGTGGCCATGAATCCGCGTAACGTTGCCGGGCGGCGGCCACTCACCGGGCCCCACCGTGCCGGACTGGCCGCGCGGGCCGCCTGGTTAGCAACCCCGGAAGGGACGGGACGCTCGGACATGGACATCGCCGTCGCCCGGCTCGAGGCGTGGATGCGCGACTACTACCACAACGTCGATCATGACATCGGTAGCAGCGGAGTGCGGGATCTGTCCATGGCCGAGTTCCGCGCGCTGTGCGGATTCGACCTCGCCGACCTCGATGCGCTGGTGTTCCACGACAGCGAGAGCTACGGCGGGAGCCGGCTGCGCGCCGCGCTGGCCGACCGCTGGGCAGGCGGCAACGTCGACCGCATCATGGTCACGCATGGCTCCAGCGAGGCGATCTACCTGGTCATGCACCTGGCGCTGGAGCCAGGCGACGAGGTCGTGGTGGTGGATCCCGCGTACCAGCAGTTGCACGACATCGCGGCTGCGCGTGGCGGCCGGGTCACCCGATGGCCGCTCGACGCGCGCAACGGGTTCGCCGCTGACCTGGGCAGGCTCCGCGAACTTGCACGGTCGGGACCACGGATGATCGTGGTGAACTTTCCGCACAATCCCACCGGCATGTCGATCACCGCCGACGAGCAGGCGGAGCTGATCTCCATCGCTGCCGAGGCTGGCGCCTGGCTGGTGTGGGATCACGCGTTCGGTGAACTGACCTATACGGCCGAACCGCTGCCGTTGCCCGACGGCTACGACCGGTGTATCGCTTTCGGCACCTTCTCCAAGAGCTACGGGCTGGCGGGTCTGCGGGTTGGCTGGTGCCTCGCGCCGCCGGAGCTGCTGGCCCGGATGGCTCTGCTGCGCGACTATATAGCGCTCTACGTGTCGCCGGTACTGGAGTTCCTCGCCGAGCAGGCAGTCCGGCACGCCGACCGGATTGTCGCGCTCCAGCGCGCGCATGCGCGCGGCAATCTGGGCCTGCTGCGGGAGTGGGCCGACGGGCTGCCGGAGCTGGTGCGGCTCGCTGCGCCCGACGGCGGGGTGACGGCGTTTGTCGAGCTTCTCGGCCAGCCGGACGTCGTCCGGTCCTGCCGCCGCCTCGCCGAGCGGCACCGCGTGCTGCTTGTGCCCGGCGCCTGCTTCGGTGACGCCTATCGCGACTATGCGCGGCTCGGCTTCGGCGGCACGACCGGCGAGCTGACCGCCGGACTTGCCCGGCTGGAGCAGGTGCTGCGGGAGGACGCCGTGGCGCGCGACGCTCAGGTGGCGGGTGCCCGCGGCGTGCTGCGGTAAGTCACCTCGCACGGCAGGCAGGCGAACCCGCGCTGGTGCGGGGAGTGCACCCGCCTGGCGCTGGCCACGTCGATCTCGTATCCCGACACGAGGACGCCGATTTCGTCGAGTGCCACTTTCATTTCGAGTCCGGCCAGCGCGGCGCCGAGGCAGTGGTGCGGCCCGTGGCCGTAGCTGATCATCTTCCTGTTGTCGCGGTCCAGGTCGAAGCGCTCCGGATCCGGGAACGCCAGCTCGTCGCGATTGGCTGAGGCGGGCAGGATCGCCATCCGGGCGCCCGCCGGAATCCGGGTCCCGTGGATCTCCGTATCCTCGGTGAGCAGCCGCGCCACCATCTGGCTGGCTGAGTCGTAGCGCAACGTTTCGCTGGCCCAGTCCTCGGCGCGGCCGGACAGTCCCTGGCACTGGACATCCGGGCGCAGCCCGCCGTGGTACCAGGCGTGGCCGATGGTCTTGCCGGTGGACTCGTTGCCGGCGCCGATCATGACGAAAAGGAAGCCAACGACCTGCGCGTCGGTAAGCGTGATGCCACGGATCTCAGCCCGCATCATGATCGAGGTCAGGTCGTCCCCGGGATGCCGGCGCAATTCCTCGACCAGGCCGACGAGATAGTTGGCCAGGCGGTAGGCGGCCGCGACCGCGTTGGGACCGCGCTCGTCGGATCCGTCCGCCCGGTGGTTCATCTGCTCGATGTCCGCGCGGACCAGGTCCCAGTCCTCGGCCGGTACGCCGAGCAGGTCGCAGAGCACGTCGTTGGGCAGCGCGGCGGCATAGTCGGCGGCGAAGTCGAAGCGGCGCTGGCCGCGCAGCAGTTCCAGCCGGGCGCGCGCGAGCTCGCGCACTCGCGGCTCCATGGCCGCTATTCGGCGGGGCGTGAACACACTCGAGACGGCGCCTCGGTAGGCGCCGTGTTCCGGCGGGTCCATCGCCAGGAACAGGCTGGTCTTCGGAGCGTGCGGGCCCCACAGCTCGGGCTCGAGCGAGATGCCGTTGCGGCTGGAGTATCGAGCGGGATTGCGTAGCGCCGCTTGCACGTCGGCGTGCCGGGACAGCGCCCAGAAATCCCGTCTCTCGTTGAAGTAGACCGGCGCATGCTTGCGCAGCCACGCGTAGACCGGATACGGATCCTCGTGGATCCGGTAGTCGAACGGGTCGTAGACGACCGTTTCCGAGGGTCTGCGCTGGACTGTCGAGGTGGCTCGATCCATCGGTGTCTCCCTCCGCGCGTCAGGCGGTCGAGGGGACGCTACGCCGCCAGTGACGGCGCTCATGTCACCTCTTTGTGGCTCTCGGGTGCTCACGCCAGATCCCGGCCGATTGCCTCGATCACCACGCGCTCGGTGTCCGGGTCGAAGAAATGCCCGCACCCGAGCGCGTCCAGGTCGAAGCGCGCGGACGTCTCATCGCTCCATCCGCTCATCTGCGCCGGCGCGGCCTCGTCGTCAGCAACGCCGGCAAACGCGCGGATCGGGACGGCCAGCGGCACCGCCGGGCGGAAGCCATGGGTGCTGAGCACGGTGAGGTCGGCGCGCAGGGTGGGCAGCAGCGCCGCGACCAGTTCCGGTTCAGCGAGAACCTCGGCCGGCGTGCCGCCCATCTCGCGGATGTAGCCCTCCAGGCCGTCCGCTCGCCCTTCCCACCGCCAGCTCCCGTTGTCACGCCGGGGCGCCGGGCTGGCCGCGACGTACAGCGCCTGGGGCATCGGCATCGCACGCTCACGCAGAGCGTGCGCGAGTGCCCAGGCCACTCTCGCGCCCATACTGGCGCCGTAACAGGCGAAGGGCCGGCGCAGAACGGGCTCGAGCACGCTGATCAGGTCGTCGACCAGGGGCGCCATCCGCTCGTACGGAGACTCGAGGAAGCGGTCCGCCCGCCCGGGCAGCTGCACAGCGACCGGCTCGACGTGCTGTGGCAGCATCCGTGACCAATGCCGGAATATCCCGGCGCTGCCGCCTGCGTAGGGAAAGCACAACAGCTGGATACCGGACTGCGCTGGCCGGCCGAATCGCTTCAGCCACACCCGCTCCCGATCGGACGCCAATTGCCCTTTCATGCCCGGTCTCCGAGGTCGCGGCACATCAGGCCGACCAGATCCGGCGGCGCTTCGATGAAGCGGTGGTGGCGACCTGGAAGCAGCACGAAGGACGACTCGCCGCATGACGTCCATCCGCTCATCGTCGAGAACGGGATCTCGTGGTCCTCGGTCCAGCCGATGGTGGTGATGGGACACGGCAGGCGGAACGGATCCGCCACTACGTACCGCTTGTTCGTCTCGACATCGGCGCGGAGCACTTCAAGGTAGAGCTCGATCAGCTCGGCGGAGGGATTGCCGCCCTGCTCGCGGATCAGCTGTCCCAGCTCTGCCGCCAGCTCGGTGTCGCTCATCGACAGGAACCGGCCGGCCGGACCGTCCTGCGGCGCCACCTCGGACGAGACGAACAGCCGCGCCGGCGCCGGTCCGCCGGACCGGATCAGTTCCGCGGACACCTCGTAAGCGGCCAGCGCCGAGCCGCAGTGGCCGAAGAAGCCGAACGGGACGTCGAGATGCGCTCCGAGCCCGACCGCCATCAGCTTCGCCAATTCCTGGTAGCTCTCGAAATTGGGCTCGGCGAACCGTGTCTCGTGGCCGGGCAGCTCGACTGGCAGGAACTCCACCCCGCCGTGCCGGCGCGGCCACCGCCGGTACATGCTCGCGCCGCAGCCCGAATAGGGGATCAGGAAGATCCGGCCGGCCGCGGTAGCCGAGGGCTCGTGCGGCAGCCACCTGTTCCGCTGGTTTGACCGGTTGCGCATCGCAGGCCTTCAGGGGAGTCGGCGGGACGCTCTGCGGGCGGCACTGCTCACCGGCTGCGCGGTGATCGGCAGGTGCTTGTACCCGGAAATGAAGTTGGAATGCAGCCGCGCGGGCTCGCCGGCGGGCGCGAAGCTGGTGAACCGCGAGAGCAGTTCGTTGAACAGCGACCGCAGCGTGACGCGGGCGACCGCGTGGCCGACGCAGTAATGCGGGCCGATGCCGAAGGCGAGGTGCTTGTTGGGCTTGCGGCGCAGATCGAAGGTCTCGGCGTCGGGGAAGGCCCGGCAGTCGCGGTTCGCCGCGCCGAGCCAGACAACGACCGCCTGGCCGGCCTTGATGCTCGTGCCACGGACTTCGGCGTCCCGCACCGCATAGCGCATGAAGTGGCTCACCGGTGAGCCCAGGCGCAGCGCCTCCTCGACCGCCGTCGGCGTGAGCGCCAGGTTGGCTGCCCACCGGTCGAGCAGGCCGTCACCGATGTGCTCGCTCATCAGGTAGTTGGGCGAGTGCGGAGTGGTGACGACGGCGCCGAGCAGCACGCTGTAGCAGTTGGACATCACCTCGCCCGGCGACATCGTGCGGCCGTCCACCTCGGTAGTGATGAGCACACTGACAAGGTCGTCGCCCAGGTTGCGGCGCCGCTGGTGGTAGATGTCCTGGAAGTAGGCGAAGAGCTCGCGGTGCGCCTGGTCGAGGGTAGCCCGGGCGCCGCCCTCAGTGCAGTACTCCGGGTCCTCAGCAGCGATCGACGAGTTAAGCAGGTGGGCCAGTCGCGGCCAGTCGGCCCGCGGCAGGCCCATCGACTCCCCGCCTACCGCCACCGGCAGGGCCAGCATCGCCGCCGCGAAGTCGAAAGGGCCGCCGTCGGCCAGTGGTTCGATGACCTCGCGCACCAGCCGGGTGATCAGTTCCTGCTGCTGCTCAGCCGCCTTGCTAGCAAGAGCCTTCTGCAGCCGGGCTCGCATGATCGTGTGCCGCGGCGGGTCGGTCGCGGCGATCTGCCGGCCGCCGGCCGGATCCTCGACCCCGAGGATGTTGAGCAGGGTGCCGCGCTCCGACGTGAACGTCTGCGTGTCGCGCAGTACGCGGTCGGCGTCGTCATACCGCACCACCGACCAGAAGCCGTCGCGCTCGTTGACCTGCGTCCACTCAAGATGGTCGGCTGCGCGCATCTGATCCCAGATCAAGCGGAACTCGACGTCGGTGTAGAGCAGCGGGTCCGCCAGGTTCTGTGCGGCCGCGCTCACCGGACATCCGGGCGCCGGCGCGCCGGCCAGGCAAGCAGACGCGGGACCCTCGGCGGCGCTAGTCGACTGCTGCATCCGCGTTCTCCTCTCTGACCATGGCGCCGGACAGCCCGCTGTCGTGACCGCGAAGCTCCTCCGCGAGGTCGGCGATGGTCGGGCGCAAGTAGAGCGCCCGGGCAGGCAGGTCCACGTCGAACTCGTGCTGCAGCGCGACAAGCAGTTCGGCGGCGAGCAGCGAGTGACCGCCCAGGTCGAAGAAGTTGTCCTGGACGCCGATCGGCTCGACGCTCAGCGCATCGCTCCAGATGGCCGCCAGGCGCTGCTCGACCTGATCGTCTGGCTCGACGTAGTCGTTCCAGACATTGCGCGGAATCTTCTCAGCGGGCAGCGACAAGCGGTCGACCTTGCCGTTGGGGTTGAGCGGGATGTCGGCCCGCACGATGATCGCCCAGGGCACCAGGTGCGGGGGCATCGTCCCCTGCAGCTTCTCCCGCAGCGATGTGCCGAAGGCGGCCCAGCGCTCCGGCTCCATCCCTCCCACCGCGACGTACGCGATCAGCCGCGTGTCACCGGCGCCATCGGCACGGGTGACTACCGCCGCCTGCTCGATGGCGGGATGGCGGAGCAGCTCGATCTCCACGGCGTTCGGCTCGACGCGATAGCCGCGAATCTTCACCTGCCGGTCGGCCCGGCCGAACAAGTCCAGCGTCCCGTCGTCTGACCAGCGCGCCAGGTCGCCGGTGCGGTACATGCGGCTGCCCGGCGGGGCCGCCGGGTCGGGATCGGCCACGAACTTCTCGGCGGTCGCGCCAGGGCGGTTCAGGTAGCCAAGGGCGACGCCGTGCCCGCCGACCCACAGTTCGCCGGTCTCGCCGGGCGCGATGCGCCCGAGGTTGTCGTCGAGGACGACGGCGGTGCTGCCGTCGATGGGCACGCCGATCGGTACCCGCGGCGCGTTGCCGGCCGCCCGAGTGGTCCAGCAGGTACTGAACGTGGTGTTCTCGGTGGGCCCGTAGCCGTTGGTGAAGATGAGGTCCGGGTAGGCGGACATGACCCGTCGCACGTGTGCGGGGGACAGCACATCACCGCCGGCGAGCAGGTGCCGGATGCCGGCCAGGCCATCCAGGTGGTGCGCGACGATCTTGTGGAACAGCCCGGTGGTCAGCCACAGCACCGTGACGCTCTCGGCGCGGATCAGGTCGGCGAGCTCGGCGAAGTCCAGGTCGGCGCGTAGCGGCGGGCCCATGGCCAGGCGGAGTCCCCGCACCAGCGGCATCCAGATCTCGAACGTGGAGACGTCGAAGCCGACCCGCGTGAGCTGGAAGAAGACGTCGTCGCTGTGCAGATCTATCCACGAAGGGTTGTCGATGAGCCGGAAGATGGCCCGGTGCGAGACGACGACGCCCTTGGGTTCGCCGGTCGATCCGGAGGTGTAGCACACGTAGGCGGGCGTGTCCGGACTGATCTCCGGGAGGGGGCCTCCTGGCGCGGGCTGGCCTGTTCGGTCAGTCACGCTCAGCACGTTCGTGACGCCCTCGGCCGTGTCGCGCGTGCTGCCGTCGACCACGGCGTAGCGGGCGGTGGCGTCGGACAGGATGCGCGCACGCTGCTCGGCCGGCTCCGCCGGGTCGAGGTAGAGGTACGCGCCGCCTGTCTTGAGGATGGCCGTCAGCGCCACGATGAGTTCGATCGACCGCTCCAGCACCACAGCGACGATGTCTCCGCCGCCGACGCCCGCGATACGCAGCCTGTGAGCGAGTCCGTTCGACTGGCTGTCGAGTTCCCGATAGGTCACGGCGCGACCACCGTGGCTGACCGCGGTGGCGTCGGGCGTGCGCGCAACCTGCTCCGTGAACAGCTCAGGTATGCACCGCGACGTATCCATCACGTCCCTCCGTGACCTTGCGCCTTCATCAGCAAACTACCTGGGCAGCCGACGGTCGGAATGTCGCCTGAACGCACGACAAGACCTCGCGCGCTGGGTGGCATCAGCAAACCTTGTGGACCCAGCCGAAGGGGTCGGGCCGCTGACCGTGCTGGATGCCGAGTAGCTCGTCGCGGAGGCGCAGCGTGATCGGCCCGGCTCTGCCGTCGCCCACGATCCACCCGCCGGACCTGGCCTTCACGGCGCCCACCGGCGCGATCACCGCTGCGGTGCCGCACGCAAAGGCCTCGGTCAGCTCGCCCGCGGCACATTCCTGGCGCCACTGGGCGGTCGAGATCCGGCCTTCTACCGCGTCAATGCCGACCTGAGGTGCCAGCGTGAGAAGCGAGTCGCGGGTGACGCCGGGCAGCAGGGTGCCGGTCAGTCCGGGCGTCATGATGCGCGGGGAGCCGCCGGGCGCGGATACGAAGAACATGTTCATTCCGCCCGCCTCCTCGACCCAGCTGCGCTCTGCGCAGTCCAGCCAGACCACCTGATCGCAACCCTGCTCGGTGGCCTGCAACCCGGCCGCGAACGCCGCCCCGTAGTTCCCGCCTGCCTTGGCGAAGCCGGTACCTCCAGGTGCAGCCCGCGTGTACTCCTCGGCGAGCCACAGGGTCAGCGGCTTCGGCTCACCGCCACCGAAGTACGCCGTCGCCGGCGAGGCGATCACGGCAAACAGATAGCTGTTCGAGGGGCGGGTGAAGCAGCCGAGCCCCGCCTCAGTGGCGACCATGAACGGCCGCAGGTACAAGCTGCTGCCCGCTCCGGCTGGTACCCAGTCGCGATCCTGGGTGACGAGAAGCACGAGGGCATGGACGAAGGTCTCCTCCGGCAGCTGGGGCATCGCCATCCGCCGCGCCGAACTGTTGAACCTGGCCGCGTTCACTTCCGGCCGGAACAGCGCGATGGACCCCCCTTCCTGCCGGTACGCCTTGGTGCCCTCGAACACCTCCTGGCCGTAGTGGAAGACGGCCGCAGCAGGAGCAAGGCTCAGCGGCCTGTATGGCTCGAGGCGGCCACCGTGCCAGCCACTGCCGGCGGACCAGCGCAGCGTGATCATGTGATCAGCGAAGACCTGGCCGAACCCGGGCTCAGCCAGGAGCGACTCGCGCTGCCGCTCGGGAGTCGGCTGCTTGACCGGGCTGATCTCGAACTCGATCACCGAAAAGCCTCCTCATCCAGTGAACCGGTGCCCAGCCCGACGGGTATCGCACCTAGCTGTCCCCGGCGGCGCTGCCGCCGGGGACCGGACTGCGTACAGCCACGATCCGCAGCTCGGCGGTGTAGCGTGCGCCGCGGGCATCTTCCAGCCACAGCCGGTCGATATCGGGCAGCATCTCTGTGATGGTGACCTCGCGCTGGCCAGCCTCCGCCGAACGCCTGATCGACTTGGCGAGCAGGTTGACCAACGTGAGGCTCCTGAAGTCGATCGCCATCGGCTTCAGCTCCACCGGCACCCGGAAGAAGCCCCGCTCGGGCAGGCCGTGCGCGGCCCGCCACTGCCGCGCCCGCGCGTAGCGATCCCGCTCGTCCCTGGCGAAGGCCCAGTCCGCCCCGGTGGCCGGGAAGGTCCACGCCTCCCGGCTGAGTACCATGCGGTCGATGGTGACGCGCGGACGGTGGCGCGTGCCGCCGCCGATCGGCTGGAAGCGCTGGGCGATCAGCGCGGAGAGCGGCTCTCCCAGCACCTCAAGGAAGCCGTACTCGCGACCGCCGTCGCGATGCCTGACGATGAGTCCGTCTGCCCGGCGCTGGACCACCAGGTCGAGCATGGGAACGACGACGCCGCCCGCGGGCGGCGCGAACGACTCCTCGCCGATGCACACGTACTGGTAACTCGGCAGCATCATCTCCGTGGCCCACGACACCCGGGAGGTGGCCGCCTGTGCGTCCCGCCGCGGAATGACGATGATCCGCCGGTCGAGGTGACTGGCGGCCGACGCGGCCGGCAGCCGATCGCTCGCCGGGTGCTGACAGACGAAGATCCGACCCTCAAGAGTGTTGGCGGCGCAGTGCACTTCGCCCAGGATCACGTCCAGGTCGCCCCGCCCCAGCGCGGCCGCATTGTCAGCGGCCAGCATGACGTCGGGCGAATGCCATCCGGCGCCGCTCCACCGCGGCGGTCCGGTGGCGAACGCCGCGACCGCCCGCTCCGCGATGGCGCTCGCCGCCACCTGGTGCCGGCGGGTGGACTCGAGTGCCTCAAGCGGGAGACCGAGTACTTCGCGCCACCGCTGCTGGAATTCGGCCATGACGCCGCTGATGAGCGGCGAGTCGTCGCTCGTCGTGCCGAGCAGCCCAAGCTCGGGCAGCACGCCGATGGCCAGCTGCAGCAACGGCATCGCCTGCCGGCCCGAGCGGGCAAGCTCCCGGTCGAGCAGTTCCAGCGCCATGGCCTCGCATCGTTCACCGACGGCGTTCGCGAACCACACCGCGCTGTCCAGCACCAGTCCGAGCGGCGCGGCCAGCTGGTCGGTTACCCGGCGCCCCAGGCGGACATCGACATCGCGGACGGTGTCCTCGTAGACGAGGGTTCGCCCCGCGTAGGCGCGACCGGCTCGGCGTGCGGCTCCGCGGCCGGTGATTCGCTCGAAAGTGGCGGCGAGCGTCTGGCTGGCGTGTGCGAGCCGGCCGGGCTGGCCGGCCGCCGCAGCGACCGCGTCTCGCGCGCTGACCAGCTCGGAGAGCGTCGCGGCCGCCCTGGCTCGCGCTGCCGGATCGCCGATCGTGTCGATCAGCGCCGCCAGCTCTCGTTCCGGCCAGGCGGACAGCGCCACGCTCAGGTCGATCTGCACCGCTCCGAGCTCGCGCAGCCGTAGCAGCGTCTTCACCCGCGCCGCCTCCACCGGGTCGCCGACGATATCGCGCACGGTGCGGCGACCATCGCACTGACGGAGCATGCGCACCTCGGCGGCCGAGAGGGTCGCGGGCTTGCGGAATGGCAGCCGCATCGTCCACCCCGTCAGCGATGCGGACCGCACCATCCGCGGTCGCAGCCATGGCCAGACCTCGGGGCGTTCTGCAATGACCTCTGCTATGCCGTCGATAGCCCAGTTCTCGAAGTAGGTGGTGCGTCGTGATAGCAGGTTCGCTCCGGGTGCTGCCGACAGGCCCGTGTCTTCCGGCCCGATCCGCGCCCAGCCAACCGGCCCGCAGAAGCCGACGGTGTCGTTCTTGAGGCAGTAGCGCTGCAGGTAGCTGGCGATGGTGAGCTCGTGGGCGCGACCCCGCGCGTTCCGGGCCTCGCCGGACGCCGCCTTGTCCACGCAGTCACGGATCAGCCCCGGATTCTGCCAGGTCACCGCCTCGCGGAACCGGCTCTCGGTGGCGGCCCGCTGAATGGCGGCGCTCAACCGGCCGACCGCGGCGGTGTAGACCGTCGCGTACTGCTCGCGGGTTGCCGGCCTGCGCTCATCGACGGCATCTGCCGCGGCCGCGAGCTCATCGTCGCAGATCTCGAGGATCCACTCCGCCGGGAACCCGGCGCCGCGCAGGGCGGCGTCACGCCACAGCATCCAGCCGGTGCGGCCGAGAGGCACGTGGTGATCCGTCGCGGCCATCGTGGTCAGGTTGGCCAGATCATTCATACCAGTCCCAATTGCATCTCCCACGTACGCGCTGCGGGGCGCCACCACAGCCGTTCCGGTCGCCGAGAACACTACGTACGCCGGGGAATCGTGCACCTGTCCCCTCTACCGGGGACCGATGCGAGGCGGCCGATGCCTCCTAGACTTCCGTAACGCAGTTCGGCGCACGCCGCGATGTCTGCGGTCAGCGGGAGGGAGAGCGATGCATAACCTGGTGCTGACGCCCGAGGAGAACGCCGAGTTCGTCCCGCTGCTCACCGAGCTCGCCAAGGCCTACGACACGATTGAGGATCCTGAGCTGATCCGCCGGGTGCCGGTGCTCGCTCGCTCGCTGCCCGCTCGCCTGCTGGAGTTCCTCGCGGACTTCCGCATCGGTGAGCCGTCGGCCCTGTGCATGGTTCGCGGCCTTAGCGTGGACCCTGACGAGCTCGGACCCACCCCGACCCACTGGCGCTGCAGCCAGTTCGGCTCACCCGCCCTCCGGCAGGAGATCTTCTTCCTGCTGTGCGCGTCCATGCTCGGTGACGTGTTCGGCTGGTCGACCCAGCAGGATGGCCGCATCATGCACGATGTCCTTCCGATCAAGGGACACGAGCACTATGAGATCGGGTCCAACAGCCTGCAGCATCTGTCCTGGCACACGGAAGACGCGTTCCACCCGTGCCGCGGAGACTACGTGGCGCTGATGTGCCTGAAGAACCCCGACCTGGTGGCTACGGTGGCGTGCGACGCGGCGGACCTGGACTGGTCCGCAGTGGATGCCGAGGCGCTGTTCGAACCGGAGTTCACCCAGATGCCCGACAACTCGCACCAGCCGCAGAACGCCGCGCAGACCACCGGCGACCCGACGGTCGACCGGCTCCGTGCGCGCAGCTTCGCGCTCATCCAGTCGTGGAACGACGACCCGGTGAAGCGGCCGGTACTGTCCGGCGACCCCCGTTCCCCGTACATGGCGCTCGATCCGTACCACATGAAGACTGACGGCTGGCCGGACCGGTCGTTGCGGGCCTTCGAGAGCTTGTGCGCTCAGATCGAGGCGAGCATGCGGGAGGTTATCCTGCGGCCCGGCGACTGCTTGTTCATCGATAACTTCCGGGCCGTGCACGGGCGGAACTCGTTCCGCCCGCGCTACGACGGCTCGGACCGATGGCTCAAGCGGCTGAACATCACTCGCAACCTGCGCGGGTCACGCGCCTGGCGGACCAGGGCCGACGATCGCATCATCTACTGACCCTCCGCACCTCAAGCTCCAGCCGCCCGGAGGCGGCCGGCGAAATCCACGACCTGGTGACGGTCGAGATTGCTGATGCTGACGCGCATCGTACCGCGGTCGTCGGGCTGGAATGCCGTGCCCGGTATGAGCAGCATGTCCTGCTTGATCACCAGCTCCCGGATGACGTCGTCGGTGGAGCGGCCGGCGAACGGGTGCCGGATCCAGCCGAAGAAGCCGCCGCAGGAGAGCAACTCGAAACCGCCGGGCTGGCCGGCCATCGCATCCTCGAACCAGCCGCGCTGCCGGGCGATGTCCCGTGCCCGGGACGCTCGCCACGCCCGCGCTCCTGTCACACCTGCCCAGGCGGCCTCCTGGCCGATCCGGGGCGCACAGATCGCCACGCAGTCGAGCAGCTTGCATACCTCCCGGTTGAGCTCGGGCGCGGCGACCAGGGCACCGACCCGGTATCCGGGGATAGCCAGATCCTTGGAGAACGAATGCAGGCTGACCACGGTCTGCGCCCAGCCGGGATCGGCGAAAAGGTCATGCGCTGGGCGGTCGGTGCCCCGGAAAGAGCGGTACGTCTCGTCCAGGATCAGCGCGATCCCGTGCCGCTGCGCTACCGCCGCGAACTCGGCGACGCCGACCGGATCGACCGTCACGCCAGTCGGGTTGCCTGGCGTCACCAGCACGATCGCCCGGGTGCGCCGCGTGATGCAGGCTTCGGCGGCTGCGGCGCGCGGCACCAGATCGCCGTCCGGCTCCAGGTAGACCGGCGCGATGCCGTTGAGCCGCAGCCACATGTCGTAGTTGAAGTAATACGGCAGCGGCAGGACCACCTCGTCACCCGGTCCCGCGAGCGTCGAGACAACCAGGCTGAACGCCTGATTGCACCCCGCGGTGATGACCACGTTAGCCGGGCTCACGGCGCCGCGGTAGTCACGGCTCAGCTCGGCGGCGAACGCCTCGCGCAGCCGCGGCATGCCCGGTACCTCAGTATATTCGCCGCCGTGAGCGTCTCGTGCGATGCGCACGACCTGCTCGATGACGGCCGGCGCGGGGGGATACTGCGGAGCTGCCTGGGACAGGTCGAGCAGTTTCTTGTCGCCCACGCGGAGGTCGATCAGGGCGTACGCCGAAGTGACCGGCGAGTCGGCCTGGTCCAGAGTCCTCGGACTGAGTCGCATGCTCGTGCTCCTTCCAGCGCCTGCCCGAAGCCCAGCGTGGCCGGCCGCGGAACGATGTCAAGTACCTGGTTTGGGGTCGGCCGTGCCGAAGGTCCGTCGTCTACGCTACGAATCGTGACCGTACAGGAGCTTTCTCGTGTCGAGGCGCGGCGCATCGCGGTACGGGCCCAGCTGCTGGACAGCTCGCGGCCGACCGACCTGGTGGACATGGTTCGCCGGCTGACCCTGCTGCAGCTCGATCCGACCGCCGCTATCGCGCCGAACGCCGACCTGGTGGCATGGAGTCGCCTCGGCGCGTCCTATCAGCCGGCCGACCTGGAGCTAGCACTTCGGCGTCGGGAACTGCTGGAGTTCGCATCGACCATCCGGCCCGCCGAGGACCTGGCGCTGTACCGCGCCCAGATGACCGAGTGGCCGCTGAGCCAGAAGCGGCGTGAGTGGCTGGCGGCCAACGGCGCATTCCGGCAGGACATCCTCGATCGGCTCGAGTCCGTGGGCCCGCTGCAGTCGCGAGAGCTGCCGGACACCTGCAAGGTCCCATGGGGGTCAACTGGCTGGACCAACAACAACAACGTCACCCAGATGCTGGAGACGATGGTGGCGCGGGGCCAGGTCGCGATCGCCGGACGCACCGGCCGCGAACGGCTGTGGGACCTCGCGTGGCGGGTTTATCCCGATCAGGCGGTCGTGCCGGCGGTGGAGGCGTGGCGCATCCGCAACGAGCGGCGGCTACAGGCCCTGGGCATCGCCCGCGCCAAGGCGCAGATATCGCCAGTCGAGCCATGGGACGTGGGCGAGGTCGGCGAGCCGGCCGTGGTCGAGGGGGTCAGGGGAACCTGGCGGGTCGACCCCGCAACGCTGGGCCAGCCGTTCTCGGGACGCGCGGCCTTGCTGTCGCCGTTCGATCGGCTGGTCCACGACCGCAAGCGCGCGCTCGAGCTGTTCGGGTTCGACTACCAGCTCGAGATGTACAAGCCTGCTGCCCAGCGCCGGTGGGGGTACTTCGCGCTGCCGATCCTGTACGGGGACCGGCTGGTAGGCAAGCTCGATGCCGCCGCCGATCGCAAGGGGCGTGTGCTCCGTGTCCATGCGATCCACAAAGACGAGGCGTTCACCAGGGCGACGGCCGCGGCGGTGGATCGCGAGATCAAGGATCTGGCCCGCTGGCTCGACCTCGACCTCGTGCTGCCCCGCCACCTGTAGCAGGAACACATGACGCGCCGGGACCGCCCCCGGCGCGGTTGGCTGGATCGTCAGCATCAGTTCGTGCCACCGCTGGAGGACGATCCATGCCCGACCACCCGGCCACCGCCGTGACCAGCACCGTGCGGACAGCAGCTGAGCTGCTCCAGGCGCGCGCGGCGGACCAGCCCGATCGGCCCGGCTACACCTTCCTCGCCGACGGCGAGACCGATGAGCATGAGCTCACGTACGCCGAGGCGGACCTGCGCGCCCGAATCATCGCGGCCGGTATTCGCGACGCCGGCGGGATGCCGGGCGCTCGGGTGATCCTGGTCCTGCCGCCGGGACTGGACTACATCACGGCCTTCTTCGGCTGCCTGTACGCAGGCGTGGTGGCGGTCCCGGTGTATCCCCCGGACCCTGCGCAGCTCGAACGGACGTTGCCGCGGCTGCTCGCCATCGTGCGCGACGCCACCCCGGTCGTCGCGCTGACCATCTCGCCCTTCCTCGGCTTCCTCGACGAGCTGACTGGCCGGGCGCCCGGGGTTGGTGCGCTGCGCTGGCTCGCGGTGGACGCGACGCCGGCTGCGGCCCCGCTGGCCGACCTGATCCCGGTGGATCCGGAAGCGACAGCCGTGCTGCAGTACACCTCAGGATCGACCTCGGCGCCGAGAGGCGTGATGCTCTGCCACCGCAACCTGCTGCACAACTCACGCCTCATCCAGGACTTCTTCCGCACAGCACCGGATACCCGCGCCATGAGCTGGCTGCCCCCGTACCACGACATGGGTCTGATCGGCGGCCTGCTGCAGCCGCTCTATGCAGGATGCCGGGTCTGGCTGATGTCCCCGCTGCACTTCCTCGAGCAGCCCATGCGCTGGCTGCAGGCGATCCACCGGCTGCGGATCACCGCCAGCGGTGGCCCTAACTTCGCCTACGACCTGTGCGTGCGCCGATCCGATCCTGAGCTGGCCGCGCGGCTGAATCTCAGTTCATGGCGGGTCGCCTTCAACGGCGCGGAGCCGATTCGTCCCGAGACCCTCCGGCGGTTCGCCAGCTTCTTCGCGGCCTCCGGGTTCGACGCGCGCGCGTGGCTGCCCTGCTACGGCCTGGCCGAGGCGACGCTCATCGTCGCCGGCACTGGCGGTTTGCCCGGGTCAGGCAACCGAGACTCGGCCGCTCCCGCACTGGTGCGGGTCGACCGTGCGGCGCTCGAGCGGCACCTAGCCCTGCCCGGCGCGGATGGGCCGTCCGTCGACCTGACCAGCTGCGGGCATGGCGCCGCCGATCAGCGGATCGTGATCGTGGATCCGGCCACGTTGATGGCCCGCACGGCGGGCCAGGTGGGCGAAATCCTGGTGTCGGGCCCGAGCGTGGCCGTGGGCTACTGGGGCAAGCCCGAGGAGAGCGACCGCGTCTTCGGCGCCCGGGTCGCGGATCGCGATGAAGGCCCGCTCCTGCGCACTGGCGACCTCGGGTTCCTGCACGACGGGCAGCTCGTCATCACGGGACGGCTCAAGGATCTGATCATCGTGCGCGGGCAGAACCACTACCCGCACGACATCGAGCTCACCGCGCAGCAAGCGGACCCCGTCCTGCGGCCCGGCGGTACCGCCGCCTTCCAGGTCGCAGCCGACGACGGCGAGGATCGCCTGGTCCTCGTGCACGAGGTGCGCCGGCAGACCGGCGAGCTTGACGTGCGCCAGGTGACAACCAGGATCCGGCAGGCGGTCGCCAGGGAACACGGGCTGCAGGTGCCTACCATCGTCCTCGTCCCGGCCGGAGGCATGCCGAAGACCTCAAGCGGGAAAGTCCAGCGGTGGCTGTGCCGAGCACGATTCCTGTCCGCGGAGCTGCCGGAGATCGGTCGCGGGGACACCACTGTCGGCACGCCACCGCCCGGCACGCTGGCGACCGCCGAGCAGGTGATCTCGGCGCCGGAGAGCCGGGCCGCGCTGCTGGAGAGTTACCTGCGTGGCATGCTGGCGGCGGTCGCCGGCCAGGACCCCGGCGAGTTCGCGAGCCGGCGGCCGCTGCTGGCCACGGGCCTCGACTCGCTGACCGTCATCCAGCTGAAGCATCGCGTCGACACCGACCTCGGGGTCAGCCTCCCGCTCGCCGCGGTGCTGGGCGGAGCCACCCTGTACGACGTGGCCGACGAGCTGCGCCTGCAGCTGGACGAGCCGACCCCGGGCCGGGCTCTGGTGGCCAGCCCAGCCGGGCCGGCCACCAGAGCGGGCGGGCCCCAGACCACCGAGCTCGCGGCTCCCATGTCCTATAACCAGAGCCGGATGTGGGCCATCCAGCAATTCGAGCCCGCGAGCACCGTCTACACCATCGCGGTGGCGCTGCGACTGCTTGACCCGGTGGACTACCATGCCCTGCGGCTGGCGCTCGACGCCCTGGTGTCGCGCCATCCGACCCTGCGCACCACCTTCCCGATCCGCGACGGCCAGCCGGTACAGCTCATCGCCCCGAGCGGGCGCGCGGCATACCAGGAACATGACGCGCGCGATCTTGATCAGGCCGCGCTGGTGCAGTGCCTGGCCAGCGCCGCCCGTCGGCCCTTCGACCTGGAGCGGGGCCCGTTGCTGCGCACTGACGTGTACCGGCACCCCGGCGGCGACGTCCTGCTGCTGTCGGTGCACCACATCATCACCGACTTCTGGTCGACGACAATCCTGGCCAGAGAGCTGGGCGCGTATTACGGCGGGTACGCCGACGGACAGGACACTGCGCTGCCCGAGCCGACGGCGACGTTCGTGGATGTTGTCGCATGGCAGCGCTCGGTCGTGCACGATGACGCGTCGGCCAGCCGCCTGGCCCGCTACTGGGACGAACAGGTCGGTGCCGGGGTTCCGGCGCTGGCCTTGCCGGCGCCAGGACCGTCGGCACGTGGCGGTTCGCGCCGCTTCTCGCTGTCCGCGACGCTGACCCGACGGCTGCATAAGCAGGCAGCGGCCGAGAACGTCACGCTCTACGTGCTGCTGGTCACCACGTTCCAGGCGGTGCTGCTGCGCCTTACCGGCCAGCACGACCTGGTCATCGGAACCGATGTCGCCGGCCGAACCCACCCGGGGTTCGCCGACGTCGTCGGCTGCTGCACCAACCCCGTGATGATCCGCGCCCGGGCCGACGGGTGCGAATCGTTCCGCGCGCTGCTGTCGCGAACTCGTGAGCAGGTCCTCGGGGCGCTGGAACATCAGGATTACCCGATGGCGCTGCTGGCCGAGCGACACAAAACGGCCAATAGCGGCCGCACCTTGTTCGAGACGCTGTTCGCGTTCAACCGCCCGCCAGAGCCGGGTGACGACCTGGCCGCGCTCGCCACCTCAGGGCCGCCTGGCGCCCGGTGCCGCCTCGGGCCACTGCAGGTCGAGAGCCTCCCGCTGCCGCTCGATGAGAGCGCGATTCCCCTCGAGCTGGTCATGACGGAGGCCTCCGGCGCGGCGCATGGCGTGCTGCGATACGCCGCCGGTGCCCTCGACGAGCCGGCCGCCGATCGGCTGGTGCAGCAGTTCGTGGCGATGCTGGAGATGGTCGCCGCGGATCCCGGTACGGCGATCAGCGAGCTGACGGCTGGCGCTTGATCGTGCGAGCGCGCGCCTACGCGGCTGGCTCGGACCGGCGGATCACCGACAGGGCAGCCGAGATCTCCCGCGCGAGTTCCGCCGATCTCTCCTCAAGCACCCAGTGCCCGCAGTCGAGTTCCGCGGTCAGGAAAATCGCGCTGGTCTGGTCCTGCCACAGGCCTAGCTCGTCGGCCGGCACGCTCGCGTCCCTGGTGCCGCGAACCGCCAGGATCGGCACCGGCAGCCCAGGGGCTGGGTGGTAGCGGTATCCGTCGTAGATCAGCCAGTCGGCACGCAAGGGCCGCGCCATGACCTCGAGGAAGTCGTC
>DATKQH010000261.1:0-16131 GCA_035532775.1 Streptosporangiaceae bacterium | reverse complement strand
CGTCCTGCCATGCCGCGCTGCCGCGGGGCCAGAGCATGTTGGCCACGGCACGTGACCGATGCCGGTCAGGGGCACCCCGGGGGAGGTTCAAAGTGGCCGCCACATCATAGCTCTCGGCGACGAGCACCCCCGCGACCTGCGGATCCAGGATAACGCCGACCCGGGACTCGGCTTCGTCCCAGGACCTGAGCCACGATGTCAGGGCAGCGGGAAGACCCGGCTGTGCCCCGGCCCCCAGCAGGCGAGTGCTGATCGCCGTCCAGGCCAGCCGGGACAGTTCCAGGCTGCGGGCTGCGGCCGCCGCCCGCAGGTCACCGAGCGCGGAATTGACCGCCTCATGCCCGGCGTCCCATGATGCGCGCAGGCGACCTGCGGCGTCGCGGGCCGGGCCGTCAGCGACGATCAGTTCGATGAAACTGCGAAGTGACTGGTCGAGTTCCTCGATATCCCCCGGCGCGGCCGATGCCTCGAGGATCCGGGCAAACCGCCCTGCTTCCCGGCCGAGCGTGGCCTGCAGGTGCTCGATCTGGCCGGTGCCGCCCGGTGCCGTCTCAGTGAGCCACACCTCGGCGCGGCCCAGGTCACTGATGCCATTCGGCTCGATATCGAGGGCCAGTTGGCTGCTGTCGACCTCCGGGCACGCGGTGGCCAGGGTATCCACGAACATCGCGCCGACCGTGGCGGCGAACCGGGTGCGCAGCCAGCCCTGCCAGGACAGGTCACGGGCGCCCCGCGTCACCAGGGCGGCGGCGCGAACCGCCCGGAGGACGGTGTCGTCGGACAGCCAGCCGAGGATCGCCGGGTTGTTGGCTGGCTGCTGGCCATCCTGGGAGCGCACGACATTCACCCGCTCCAGCGCGTCGATCAGGCGGGTCGCCAGGTCGTCATCGCTGAGCCCGGCGAGAGCCGCGCCCGGATCGGGCTGGCGGACATCCGCGAGCGCAAGTTGGAGAGCGGGGACCAGGAGGTCGCGGTCGTACCACGACAGGCCTGCGGGCAGGTCCGGGTTCTCCATGAGGAGCCACCGCATGCGGTCGCCGCGCTCCTGAAGGCTCGGCTCCGGGAACTCCCTGGGCAGCGTCACCGCCAGGCACAGGCCGTCGACGTCCATCTCGATGCCGAGCGCTACCGCCGCGGACTGCGCAGCGTCTGGCGCGGTGAACGAGATCTCGAACGGGATCGGTTCCGGGCCGATAAACAGCGATCCGTCGGCGCCCGTGGCATAGCGGCGGATCCGGACCCCGTCGCCCGTCCCGTGGGTATGGAACGCCAGGTCGGCAATGACATCCCGCCACCTGCTGCGGGCCAGGAGCGAGTTCCGTCCCCGGCCCAGCGCCTGCAACTGGACGCCCCAGCGGGGCCACGAGGTGGTGGCGTCCCGGACCGCGTCGCGGCCGATTTCGAGCGGCGAGTCGAGGGCCACCCGGAGCGGGCGGTACATGTAGATCTGTCGGCCCGAATCGCCGGGGTCGGCGAATCTCGCGGCGAGGGTCGCGCCGTAAGCGAGGGTGACGTTGACGGACTGGATGGGTGCCTGGGCGAGCGACTGCGGGGCGGCCAGCCAGTGGCGGCGATTCCAGGATTGGACACCGAAATGGCGGGTCACGTTGCCGGGCATCAGTTCGCGGATCGTCCGCAGCGCCGGGAGGTGATCTTCGTCCGGAGCGGGATTCCGACCGGGTGACGGCAAGAGCACCCGAACGTCCGGGACCAGTAGGTCATCAAACAGGTTCCCCGCCACGAACTGGCGCAGGGGAGTCCGGGTCCGGACCTGGAGATCTTCAGCGCTGAGTTCCTCGCCCTCCCAACCCGAGCGCAGCCGCCGCACGATCGTGGGGATGACGGTGAGCAGCAGCGATCTTGGCGGCTCCCAGAGCAGCGCGTCCAGGACGCCCCGGACCTCCTCGTCGCCGTCCCGGCCCAACTGGAGCGCCTTGCGCAGGTACGTGCGGAGCCGCTCGCGGGCGAGGCCGCCGTCAAGGACCTCATCCAGCAGGTTCGCGACAGCCTGCTGGCGGCTGAGTCGGTCTGCCCGCGCTTCCTCGTTCCGCTCCGTCATCTGGGCCGGCGCGACGAGATCGGTCCAGACGGAACTCGCCCGACCCACCCGGCTGAGTTGACCCCCGAGCCAGTCCATCAGCGCATACACGGCCTGCATGCGCAGGACATACCGATTGCCGAGCGGCAGGGTACGAGCCCGCAGTTCCGGGTCAAACAGGTCCTCGTATAGCTGCCAGGCCCGCCGGTCCCGGCCCCAGCCGGACAGCACCACGACCGTCCACGGCCGCATGGACGGATCGCGCCCGGCCCGACCGCGCCGCTGCAGGAACTGGGCCGCGTCGTGCGGCGTCTTGTGCTGCAGTATCGCGCCCACCCGGTCATCATCGTATCCGACCTCGAGCGTCGCGGTCGCGACGATGACGTCCGCTTCTGCGCTGACGCCGATGTCCTGTGAGCTGGTGCGGCCGATGGTGAGCTGGGCATCCCCGGTGAGGTTCCAGTCCAGCCGTTCCGGCAGCCACCACCACTGGCCGGCGGGCTCCCGCTCGCGCACGCTCTCCTGCTCGGCCTGCGGCCGCCGGACCTGTTCGGCCGCGCGGAGATGGGCCAGGGTAACCGGGGACCGGGACAGCACGCTCGTCGGCGTGCGCCAACCTTCGGCATTGAGCAGGTTCCAGTACAGGCGGTTGGTGACATCCAGCTTGTCGGTGAACGCGAAGGTACGGGACCCGAAGAGTCCCTCGGAGGATGGCGGGACAGCGTACCGTACGGTCGCGGGATCCCGGTCCAGGCAGCGCGGCAGGAGCATGGCGGTCTGGATCGTTGTCGACAGCGGCCCCGTTCGCCAGGCCGGGTCGTGGCGCAGCGCGACCAGGTACTCCGCGCCTGACTCCTCCAACTCCGGCGGCTCGGGCTGCGCAATCGACACGCGGCCCTCCTCCAGCCCGGCGAACTGCTCCAGGAAGCGGTCGGCGCTGAGGAGTGTGGCCGACAGGCCCGCCCAGGTGAGCGGCCGGTCCACCACATGCCGGAGGCGCCGCAGCAGCAGTGCGTTCTGCGCACCCGTCGTTCCCTCGTAGATATGCACCTCGTCCAGGAGCACGAGGCGTACCCGGCGGGCTTTGGGGCCGCTGATGCCGAACGCCACGTGCCGGTCAGGCGCGGCGAGTTGCCGGTTGAGGGACTCCGTCGTCGTGAGCATGACGTCGGCGGGCCGCCGGCCGGCCCGGTCCCGGGTCAGGTTGATGATGTTCTCGCCGAGCGTCATGTCGCAGTCAGCCGAGGCGCAGGCCAGCTTCTCCCGGCCCGCCCGGGCATCGGCGGCGGGCCAGAACATCGCGCTGCCGCAGGACGGGCAGTCCAGGAAAGGGCAGCGCCAGCCGACGACACGGCCTCGTTCCTTCACCTCCCCCCAGCCGTCCGACCATCCCTGGACAACGGACCGCGCGGAGGGCGGCGTGGCCCCGAACCACGTGCCGACCACGATCGGGCGCTCCGTCGCCTGGGCCAGCTCCAGGTTCCTGACCTGGCCCAGGAGCGACCTGAACTGGTCCTTCAGCAGCTCGTTGCGCGGATAGATGGCCAGGCAGCGGACGCCGGATGCCGGATCGTCGGCGATGGACTCGCCGATCGCGCATAGCGCCGGCAGGTAGAAGGCCAGCGACTTCCCCGCGCCTGTTCCGGCCGTCACCATGACACCGCGGTCCGTTCCGGCCCAGAGCGCGGCCAGGATTTCCTGGGTGGCGCGCTCCTGAAACCCCGACAGGTGCGGCGGCACCATCCGCTCGGCGACGCGGTAGGCGGCGGGGCTCACGGTCCCGGCCAGCCGGGCCAGGAAGTCCCTCGCGGCCAGGTCACGTTTCGGTCGGCTGCGGGGCCGGTGCAGGAATCGCTGGTCCAGGACCAGCGGCGATCCTTCCCACCAGCGCCTGTCCGCGAAGCTCTGTCGCAGTGTGGCCAGCAGGCGCATGGTCTCTGCCATCCGGCTGCGGAACCCGCCCTCAGGTGTCTTTACGACGAGCACGTCTTCGAGCATCTCGGCCAGGACGTCAGCCGGGCGCATCGCCGCAGGCAGGCCGTTGCCTATGAGCGCGATGATCTCCGCCTGGGTGAAGCTCGCGTCCACAGCGCCCCAGGACAGCAGCGCTGTCTCCCGGAGTTCAATGCGCGTGAGGGCCTGGGACAAGACCGCCCTCCGGGCCGGCGTCTCCTCACTCACTGGGAGGCTGACCTGCGACGACCTTGAACGACCGCTCGAGGCCGCGGCGGCGCATCCAGTCCGTGACGGCCGGGGTCAGTGCGCCCACAGGCGCTCCGCCCCGCGCAACGGCCTCCGTGAAGTGCCGGACCTCGTCGTTGTCCGCATCGCTGTCTCCCAGCAGGGCCGTCAGGGCAGCGCGGATGGCATCGACCGCTGCCGTCGCCCGGCCGGGCGAGGCCGCGTCCGGCAGGCGTCGGGACAAGGCCCGCAGGTCCGTCACGCCTTTCCGCAGGGCGGCCGCCTGGAGCCGGTCCGCCCGTATCTGGCTCAGCATTTCCGCGAGGTTGCCCAGGCTGTCCAGACCCGGCATGCGCATGTCGATGAACTCGCGCCAGGCGTCCCGGGCCGTTACGGTCGCAGTATTCACTATGTCGTTGATGTGCCGGAGGGTGCGGGGCAGGTTCTCCGGCCCCGACTTGTCCTGGCGGACCAGTGCGGCCGCCTCGCGGCAGGCCGCGGCCAGAGCGCGTGTCTCCGGCCGTTCCGTCGGCCTCCGGACCTGGTCGAGGGCGCCGAAGCCGGCAACGACCCGGTCGAGGTCCTCGACGTACGGCGCGAGCTGGTTCTCAAGGTCGGTCAGGACCTTGACTGTCCGCGTGGTCTGGTCGGCGCTGGCGTGATCCTCAAGCGCGCGGTCGACCCGGCGCAGCAGGTCATCGACGGACTCGCTCACCGGTCCCCCTGCCCGAGACGTTCCAGCAGGCATGCGGCGTCATCGAGTCGGCCAGCCACGCGTTCGGCGATCGCCTCCGGATTCCCCCCGGCGCTCCGGGCGGTACGCTCCTCCAGCAACTGGACGGTGGCCTCCATCGCCTCTAGCACGGACTGCAGGGAGCCTGCGTAGGAGCGGGCCTGCGCGGCCCAGGACTGGGCGTCGAAGACGGCGGCGGGATTATCAGGGTCGCAGATCGCGGCCTCGTATCCGATCCACTCATTCACCACATCCAGTGGGTGTGACTTCAGGGTCTCGATGTTCTGTCGGAACCGGGGATAAGTTCCCATGGGCCGGAAAACGCGGTCGTCGTTGGCCCGCGTGCCCAGCTCGTCAGCCCAGGTGGCGATGTCCCGCTCAGCGGAACCCATGGCGGCCCCCAGGAACTGCAGGCCAGCCAGCAACTCCTGCCGCTCGGACGCCACGGCCCCGTCCCAGTTAGCGGTCAGGCCGGCCCGGGCTTGCTCGATCTCGCTGAAGAGTTCCGGGAACTCCCCCAGCCGCGCCACGGCCGCCGCCGGATCACCGATGGCCTCCCGCCCGGTCGGCTCAAGGGCGGCGGCATCGATTACGATGGGATCCGGGCTGCCGCCCTGCCGGGCTGCGGCGAAGTCAGCGATGAGGCCGGTCTCAAGCGCGCGGATGATCTCCCTGGCCGGCTGGGCGAGTTCCTGCCAGGACGGCGACCATGAGTCCGCGACCTCGTCCCGGGGCTGGGCAACGGCCGCGATGATCCGCGCCGGGTCGTCCCGGCTCAACTGGCCCAGGACCCGGAGCGCGGCGGCCCGGAGGGTGACGACGGCGGAAGCCGGCCGGGCGCCCCCGGCACTGGTGATGACATGGAGGAAGCGTTCCTCCACCGCGACCGCGCAGCCACTGAGGAAGTTCTCGAGCTCGACCTGCAGGTCAGCTGCCTGAAAATCAGCTGGGAACTCCCACCTGCGGTCCGGCGCGGCGGAATCCCAGTGCCCGTGATCGGCGAACCAGCGGGCCGCCAGGAGCAGGCGCAGGCCTGCGGCTGACTGGGGCACGTCGAACCGCAGTCGCCCGGCGGTGGGCCGCACGCCGGAAGCGCCCTCGATGACGAAGGACGTCTCAGGGAAGATCCGGTTCAGGACGAACTGGATCTTCCCTGAGCCGACATGCATCAGATGCCGGCCAAGATCGAGCCGGGCGGCCGTCCACGCGTGGAAGGCAGCCCGGAAGTCCTCCATCTCCCGGACGGGCAAGGACGTGACGTTGCTTTCCCAGTCGTAGAGGGACTGCGCGCGATCAGCCTGCTGGCCCGGTGACGAAGGCAGGGGCACCGGCCCCTGCTCCGGAGCCCGCGCCGGAACCGCCACCGGGAGCGCTGTCCCCGGACCGGGCCGGGCGGCCGCGGCCGTGACGTCGCCCGGCAGGTCGAAGGCCAGGTGTATGCCCGGATGCTCGGGTTCGCCGTCCGCCCAGGCGATGCGGGCCCGCCGCAGACGCTCGCGTTCCTCCGGAGTCGGCAGTTCGTCTTCCCGGACGATGGTCTCTCGCGCGCGGTTAACGCCCAGGAAGAACCAGTTGCGGATCTCCTCGGTCGGGAAGATCCCGGTGCCGATCTCCGGCTCGGCCGTGGTGAGGAAGCTCTGGACCACGTCGTTCACGAGCGACCGGGGCGACAGTCGGTTCCCGTCGCGCAGGTGCCGGGCGGCGCGGCGCAGCGAGACCTGATTGTGCGGGTAGAGCCCGACCGGGCCGCCCGGCCCAGTGCTGACGCTCCCGAAGGCATCAAAGCACTCGTCCCGATGACGGCACGGCTGGCCGTTCTCGCGGATCTCGCATGCGTTCGGTACCCACGTGCCGGCCTCTCGCGCGCGCTCATCCGCAGCAGATCGCGCCGCGATCAGGGCGTCCCGCCCGACGCGGGCGTTGTTGAGGTACCGGGCGACAAACGTCACCATGGCGGGGTCGGCGTCACAGTCCGGCCCGCTCTCCAGGTTCTGGACGACGTAGTGATGCGTGATCCGGTCTTGCACGGTGTCGCGCACGGCGAGGTACCTCGCCGTGGTAATCGCGAAGACCACGCGCAGCGGGCAGTAATCCTCGAGCGGCTGCTGGCTGAACTGGTCATACAGATCGTCGTCGATCAGGCCGAACAACGCGAGGTCCTCAAAGAGCAGGACCAGTTCGGCGCCCTCCCGGCGCAGCAGTCTCCTGGTCTCGAGGAAGACCTCATTGAGGGTGAGGCCGGTCCCGAAGCCGAGCGTCATGCGAACCGCTCGCTGAAGCGCTTCATTTAGCAGCGCTACGGCCGGCGCGGGCGCCGTTCTAACCGACTCCCACACGTATCTGGCATCCGGGTCAAGCCTGGTCACGATGCCTACAGAGTTTTTCGGAATGTCTTCCGCGGTGAACTGCGGGTAGCTCTCGTCCCGGCCGCTGCGCTGGGCCTGGAGCGAGTGGATGACGGCGGCGACCGTGCCGCCGTCCCGGCTGAGGTGCTCAATGACGCGCAGGTTGAGGAGGATGTCGGCCAGCCCGTCCCGGCGCCGGGCGTTGCGGTCCTCGCGCTTCCCCAGCAAGAAGGACCGCTCCTCGCGGTCGTCGGCGTCCTGGGCGCCGGGACCCTGGTCGGGGAGTTCATGGGCCAGGACCTGGCGCAGGTTATCTATCAGTTCGTCTCGGAGTTGAGATTCAGACTTCCGGCCGATGGCGTCATCGAGATGCCGCTCAGCCTGCCGCGCCTTGGGACCGGGCAGGCCCTCGAGAATCCGGCCCAGCAGGCCGCGCAGGGTGGACAGGTCGCGGGGGACGTAGATCGTCCGGTGCCGCAGTGGGTCGTCGCCGAGGTGGGCACGAACCCACCTGACGGCGTGCGATTTCCCGGTTCCCACGTCACCGGTGATGGCGATCAGCGTATTGCGGCCCGCGATGCCGATCTCGTCTCGGAGCGCGCTGAGAATCTCGGCCTCGCCGTCACCCTGAGCCGCCGGGCCCTTCTGGCGCTGCACCGGGACGGGGGCATGCGCCGCGAGGAACACGGCGTCGTCTTGCGTGCGGAGCGAGCCGATATCGCTGAAGATCGTCTGCTGGACCTCCGCGGTCCGCCAGCAGCGGAACTTCCGGAAGGAGTCGTCAGTCATCGCCGTTCTCGCCCCTGCGCATTACGCGATCGAAGGTCCATCTCTGCCCGTGCAGCACGCCGTTGACGCGGTAGCCGGCATCGGCCTCCCGGCGCAGGTCTATGACGCCCTGGCCATGCAGGCGCCGGAGCGCGAGCGAGAACGCGGGCCCGATCATGGCATCACCGCGGGGATCGGCGCACTCGGCTCGCTCCGCCCGCATGAAGTCCGAGATACGGCCGCCGTCGAGGACCGGCAACTCCCTGGTCACAGCGGCATAGAAGTCCCTGGCCGGCAGGCCCGCGGGCTGGATCGGGGGCAGTTCCTCGGCCAGGGCGGCGGTCGGGTCGGGCAGGACGAGCCGCCGGTTCCCGACCTGGGAGAACTCCGCACAGCCCAGGGCCACGGCCCACCGGAGGAAAGGGCGCCACTGCGCCGGCCCGGTGATGTAGGAATCCAGCTTCTGGTCGTTCAGCGCCCGCTCAGGCCCGTCCCCGTAGGCCCGGAGCAGCGGCCGGACCGGATCCTGGGCCAGCAGCCAGGCCAGCCCGACGGCGACGTCGGAGGGTGTCGCGCCCGCAGTGATGTCATCGACGGCCTTGGCCAGCAGCGCGCGGCGGACCAGGACGCGGAACCTGACCGGGTCCGCGTACCACTCGTCGCGCTGGCTGCGGGCTGGCTCGCTGAGCGCCCAGTCCGCCGCCTGGTCGCTGGTCCGCGTGTTGCCGAGTCGGTCGAGCAGGCCGATGTCCCGGCCTACCCGCAGGGCGGCGAGGAGTGCGTCGCCCTCGCCGCCGACTAGGTGCTCCGGGCGCAGGGCGGCGTCCATGACGTCGTAAGCGGCCCGATCCCGACCGGAGAGCCACCGGCAGGTCGGGTAGAGAATGGCGACGCTCGCCTGAGCGGCGCCGGCCAGGTACTTCATGCGAGCCTCGCCTTCAGGATGAGTTCAGCGGTCCGGGCGGGCAGCGTGACAAGCCCGGTGCCGGCCGACCGGCCGCCGATCCGGGCGCCCTGCCGGATCAGCAGGATGAGCGGCGTCGGCTGGCCATGAATATCCCGCGCGCGGGCCGCGGGAACCAGCCACCGGTCGCTGGCCAGCGCTCTGGGGCGCGGCAGCACAAGCCCGGGCACAGGCGGCGCCTGGCCCGGGAAGTCCAGCGTGTCGTCAATGAACGCCCATGGCCGCGGATTCGCCGGGCGCCAGTCCCGGATCCCGGCGAAATACCGCACGCCAGCCTCCCAGAGCAGCGGCGCGAGCGACCCGACCCGGGCGGCCGGCTCCTCGTCCGTCAGGACCGCCACGCGGCGGTCGCTGGGACAGTCGTCCAGGAGCGCGGCCAGCGCGCTGGACAGCGGCATGTCGGTGGCCCATGATCCGGCCGGGTGCGGCGACTCTATGGACGGGGGGGTGACCCGCCGTTCCCGGCAGTGCTGGCACCGGCCGCAGCCGGGCTCCGGCGCGAGCGTCGCCGCAGCCACGCCGAACTGGTCCCATATCCCGTCGTCGGGTGCGTACGCCTGGCTGATGACGGCGCAGACGCTCGTGCCGCGCTTCAGCACCGACTTCATCGCCTCAAAGGCCTCGGCCATCGGCTCAGCGGCCTTGTCGCGCCGGGACACCCACTCCCGCTCGAAAAAGTCCTGGTCGTGTTTCTCCTCGGTCAGGAGTTGCGCCTCCTCCCAGTCGTGCTCACCGGCGGACCGGGCCAGCCCGAGCGCATCGGCCTCCCACGGGCTGACGGACCTGCGGCTCACCTGGCCCAGGTCCTGCAGGCCGCGCAGGAGTTGCGAGTTCCACCGGTAGTTATAAGAGCCGCGCAGAATGCGGGGCGGCGGGGAATGCAGGTCAACGAAGGATCTGGCGCCGATGCGGCGCCGGTCGGCCCACAGGTGCCGCCAGCGCTCCGCGGCCATTTCCGGAGTGAGCATCCGGAGGCCCAGGCCGGCCGCGACACCCGCGTCGCCGTCGGCGGGCACCAGCAGTGCCACGCTGGCGTGCCCGTCCCGGCCGCCGCGACCGACCTCCTGATACCAGCGATCGACCGTCTCTGGAAGGCACGCGTGGACTACGGCCCGAATACCGGGGTAGTCGATGCCGAGGCCGAAGGCGGACGTCGCGATCACGATGTCGTAGCGGGAGGTCCGGCCTCCGCCCGCGCGCATTCCGTCGAGGACATCACGCCTGCTGAATCCGGCCGTCTCGCCCGTCACGACTGCGGCCCGGCCGAAACCGTGCGCGCGGCTGAGCTTGCTCCACTTCGCGGCCTCATCGGGGCGCGTCACGTACAGGACAAGCGGCCGGGGTAGTCGCGTCAGTGCCTCGAGAACCCGGGTCTCGCGCTCGCCCGGCGGGCACTTGGACGCGATCCAGTAGTCCGGCTCGAGCCGCAGCATGTTGGCCGCGACCAGGGATACGGGCCCTGGCGCACTGAACAGGTCGGCCAGGTCCCGGAGTTCGGCGGGGCCGAGCGTGGCGCTCATGAGCACGGTCTTCAGGGGACGATGCCGACCGTTGGCCGCAGCGGTCAGGATGTCCTGGCGGAGCGTCGCGAGTTCACGGAACTCGGGGCGGAAGTCGTGCCCCCACTGCGTGACCAGGTGCGCCTCATCGACAATCAGCGCGGCTACCCGCCCCGCGCCGGCCATATCCCGCAGAGTGCCGTGCAAGGCACCGCCGAGCGACTCAGGCGAGGTGACCAGCAGTGGGACGTTCCCGCGGAGCAGGTCCTGCTTCATCAGGTCCCGCGCGTCCTCTTCGGTGTCGCCGGTCCAGGCGAAGACCAGGTCGTCGGCCGCGCGGCCCAGTCGCCGCTCGTAAAGGTCCCGGAAGCGACGCTCAAAGTCATAGGCCAGCGCCACGGTAGGAACCACGATGATCACCGTCTGCCCGTGGCCGAGGTGCGCCAGGCTGATGGCGATCTCCGTCTTTCCGCTGCCCGTCGGCAACTCGGCGATCAGGGTGCCGCCATCGGGCATGGAAGCGGCGGCCCGGACGGCCGCTCGCTGTCCGGGCGTCTTATAGGCCGCGTGCTCGGTCGCTGCCGCGAAGAACGGGTCGGCCGGCAGGTTGTCACACTGGGCGACTCTCCGGCCTGCAGCGGTGCCCGCCGCAGCGGCTGCGTCGACCGCGACCTCCGCGTCCAGCCACGCCGGCCGGTACGGCTCTGCCTCTATCAGCGGCCGCCCGTCGACGGCGGGCACGACCATGACTCCCGCGGTCCGCCAGACCTCCGGGTCGGCCGGGACACCCGCGTTCTCGCCGAGCAGCAGTCGGAACGGAATCCCGTCCCGTTCCGATCCCCGCCGCATGACCTGCCGGATGAGAACGGCTACGTCGAGTGGCGTGGCGCCGCCCGAGCCCGCCTGAACGATCGCGTCGTGGCAGCGGGAGAAGAGCTCATCACAGAAGGTTGCGTCAGCTACGACGCCGTCGGCCAGTGCCCGTACAAAGGCGTCTTCTTCCGGCAGTTCTGCTGGGGCGGCGATATCAGTCATCGGCGGGCAGTAGGGCAATCGCGATGCAGGCCAGGACCTCTGATCTTGGCTGCTGCAGGCCCCGCTCGACCTGCTCCGTCAATGTGGCCTCTCGGTCAAGATCCTCGGCTGCTCGTTCGCGCTCGCGCCCGTCGGAGTACAGGGCGGCCCGGGCCCGCATGACACGTATCCGCCGCTCCGCCTCGGCGGCGGCGAACGCCGCCGCCTCGGCGGCCGCCGCTGTCACCGCGGGGCGCGAGCGCACTATCGCCTCGGACAGGGCCGCCGCCTTCGCGCACCGCTGCGCCCAATCAGGGAAGCGCGGCAGGACCATTCCCCAAGCCTGGCCTCGAAGTGGCTGCTCGGTGGCCGAACTGGTCCCGTTCAGGGCAGTTAGCAGAGCCCGGATCTCCAGTGGCGCCTCGGATATGCCGTCTGTCCAGGTCGTCTCGATGCGGGGGCCGAAGTATGCATCACCGCGTCGGCTCAATCTCCGCCGGTCAGCCGCAGTCACGTGCGACAGAGCCATGTCGTCGAACTCGATCACATAGTCGAAGCCGAACCATAGTTGGCTGCGCCGGACATGCTTGGTCCTGTTCAGCATGGCAATGGCGCGTCCGCGCTCGTTCTTTCGAAGGTAGTCGGCTAGCCAGTCGGTCAGCGGATCCCCGATCCGGATCGGCCGCACGCCAGGCTGGGTAGCCGCGACAAGCTTGTCGAATGCGCGCCTGCCCGGCAGGACCTGCTCCATAGCTGTGCGCTCTTCGGCGCTGAGGCCGCGCGCGCCGTCGCGGGCAGTGGACAGGCGGAACTCAAAGACATCGGCGAGTCGTACCGAACGGCGCGCCTGGATCCCGATCCCCCCGCTGGGGCGCATGAGCTTGCGGAAAGCGTCCGTCAGCGGCTCGCAACTATCCTCAAATTTGAGCAGGTCATCAAAGTTCGCATCAGTGAAGTCGCTAAATGACTGGGCGTCTTCTAGCTCGCCCAGCAGGTCAAGCTCCACGCGCTCATCCTCGAGCAGTTCCGCTGCCTGGGCCGTCGGGATGGCAAACGCTTCCGGTCCGCGGCCCAGCAGATCGTCGCGGACCCGGCTCTCCAGGTACTCCAGCGGCCGCTGCAGGGTGGCGACGGACTGATTAAAGACACCGGCGACGTCTCTGAGGAAATGCTGCAGGCCCTGGGTCCAGGGCGAGCGAGCCTCAACCAGGTAAGTGCAGCGGGTTCCCCCTGACTTTGCCCGCAAGTTGAACCTGTCCACCCGACCGATCCGCTGTTCGAGTTCGTTCGGGGATAGCGGCAGGTCGAGATTCACCAACTCGTCCACCATCTGGAAGTTGCGCCCTTCAGCGGCTGAGCTATCAGCGATCATGACGCTGCAGCCGGGCTCGTACAGAAACTTGTCGACCGCGTCGTCGCGCGCCGCGGCCGTCATGTCTGATGTGTGAAGGGCGACGGCAGCGATGCCACTGCCGTGCCGGAATGCCTCGGCCAGAGCACTCGCCTGAGACGCGAAGGACGTGAAGACCAAGACCTTCCAGTCGGCGTGGCTCGCCGACAGGACATGCGCGACGACACGCTCCGCCCGTGCTCGCGTGCCACGCAGTTCCAAGGCTGCCGCAGTGTTCCGCAGCAGGGCATTCTCCGCCGGGCTCAGCGCGATCGCGTGACCGGCCTCGCCCGCCAGTCGCGCTCGGATGAACTCCAGGGTGGGACCGGCTCCCGCCAGCACATGAACGACACCAGCGCAGAAGAGCTCGCCGGTCCCGGTATCTGCGGGAAGCCTGGCAAGGAGTTCGCGCCAGTCGTCAAGGAAGCTGTCGAGCAGCGGCCGAGTACCGTCGCGGAGTGCGATGGCCGCAGGCCGGCGCCCCGAGACGGGATAACCGCGCGTACGCGCGGCGTCGCGGCGGTGGCGTATGACACGGCGGCTGATGCGATACGTCTCGCGGAGGTGATCAGCGACAGCAGCCAGGCGCAACTCACGATCGGCCTCATTTCCAGCCACGCTGCGCTGGGCTTGCTTCAGCAGGCCGAGGAGTTGCCCATCGCTGCCGTACTCCGCGGTGAATTCGCGGAGGACATCGAGGACCATCCGCGCTGGGACTCCCGGCCGGAGAAGTTCGATCTGCGACGCCTGCTGCTGGCGCATTTGCAGTCGCCTGCGAAACGACTCGCCCTCCTCTAGTCGGTAGACGTCGGGGTCGATCAGGTTCAGCAGACGCAGGAATCCCTCGGCACCCGCGTACATGGGGGTGGCAGTGAGCAGCAACAGCCCTGGGGCACTTCTGGCGGCTAGCGAAAGGCGTCGTCCCACGGACTCGTCGTGGCTAGCCATCTCGGTTATCCGGTGTGCTTCGTCGATGACGAGCAGGTCGGGCTTGCGCGCCATAGCTTCAGCTAGCGCCGCATGGGGAGCAACGAATATTCGGGCAAGATACTTGTCCAGGGCCAGTCGGTCGGACAATTCTGCCACCCACTGAGCGACCAGGACCTCCGGGGTTAGGACAGCGATGCTGACCTGCGAGTCGTCGAGCAGGAGTTGCCGCATGACCAGGCCGGCCTCGATGGTCTTGCCGAGGCCGACCTCGTCGGCTAGCAGGAACCGCATGACGGGATCGCTCGTCACCCTGGACAGCACATCGAGTTGATGCTGGAAGGGGAGTACTGCCGCGGACGCCGCTGCGGCGAATCCCTTGTATGCGGCTCTCTGCTGAACGATATTCCGTGCAAGAGGCTGCCGGGCATCGTAAAAGTCCCGGCTTTCGACGAGTCCATGGGCTACCGCCGCGGAGGGATCGGCTAGCTGCCGGTTCCAGCGGACACGGAACTGATCCGGCCGGACAGGAATGTCTCCTGCGCCGGGCACCCGAACCAGGTACTTTCCGTGTGCCAGCAACCCCGCTACCTCCGCAGGGATCCATCCGAACGGCTTGGCCGGGAGCCAGACCCTCGTCTGGTAGGACAGTTCGACGGGACGGATGCAACTCACGGGCACTTGCCGTATTTCCTCGGCTGCCCCCGGAACCTCGGTGTACAGCAGCGTGGCGTTGTGCCCGTCTATCCCAGTGCACCAGGCGATGCCGTCGTCCGCGTTCGTCTGGCGTACAAAACGGTGCGCAAGATGCCGGGTTCCGCGGCCCGCCTCGGTGCTGGTGGGTGGAGGTGGGGACTGGCGTGTCATCAAAAGGTCGTCGCGTTGTCTCAAGGCAGCAGTATTACTTGTTAAGACACCCGTCGACCGGCCAGGGGTCGCATGCTGGGGGATTGGCGCTGAAACGATGCGAAGATCCTCGGAATCCGGGTCCACTACCACTATTTGTCCGATTAAAGAAATTTAGCCCGTTTTGGGTGTCCGATCGATCGGACACCCAAGGCTTTTTTGCGCTAGACGGTATATTGGCGCGATTATCTCACGAGACTCGGCTGAGGTCAGCCGATGCGCGCAGCCGTTGACGGCAGCCCGGCTGGCGCAACTCCTCGGCCTGTACCGGAGTGGACGCGATCGCCGTCGCGCAGATCGCGATCGCTGGGGCCCGGCGCCTCCGGATCAAGATCCGCGTCCGCACCGCGATCGCCGCCCAGGCCCAGCTAAGGGGGGGCGGTATCTCGACGACCGCCCGCCATGCGGGTACCAGTTGCGAGATGGGGCCCGCACCCCCACCCACCAAGGCCGCCGATGGCAAGCGCCTGCACGCATTGGCGATCGACGAGTCGGCAATGAGGGCAATGAGAAGGCCACCGGATGGCGGTACTCGATCACCTGCACGAACATCCCCGCCGCCGGGATCCCCGGCGTCCCGGGCAGTCACCACCCCCAGGTTATCGACGTGGTCCACCGCGAGCACGCCGACGGGGAGGGCGGGGTCCGGGCCGGGAAGGCGATGGGCCTGCGGAACCTGCCCTCGAAAACCTGGACCGTGAACTGCGGCTGGGTGCTGGCGGCGAACATCGCCGCAGACCTGGCCGCCCGGACCCGACTCCTCGGCCTGCACGACCAGAAAGGCATGGAAGACGCCGAGCCGGACATGCTGCGCTACCGGATCTGGCACATCCCCGCCAGGCTCGTCCGTCACGCCCGTCAGCGCGTGCTGAAAATCAGCCCGGGCTGGCCGTGGAAGGTGGCATTCCTGACCTGCTGGCAGCGGCTGTCCACCCTGCCCGCACCCGCCTGACCAGCACAACCCGCCACTGCGAGATCCCGGCCTCGTACAGGAACCGCACCGCCCGGCCGAGGCGCCCGGGCGCCTCGGGGGCCCGCCTGGGCATTGGGCTCGACCGCGGTGATCGCCCGGCCCAGGTCCTGGTCGGCCAGGAAGTTCCGGCTGCTACCCAGCCAGTAGTCATACCCCCGGGCCGTTCGCCCGCTTGACGTCCACTCCCGGCGGCACCCAGCTGCGCGCTCATGGCTCTCATGTACCGAGGCTTACCCCGGTGGTCGCTGAACCGCGGCATTCGGGCGACGCGTGCCGCCCCTGCCTGCCGGACGGGCAGGGGCGGTGACCGGTGGAAAAGGAACTGGCAGGTCAGCCGGTGATGCTGGCCTTGCCGTCTTCGAGGTGGCCGATGTAGCGGCGTGACCAGGAGTC
>DATKQH010000260.1:0-6519 GCA_035532775.1 Streptosporangiaceae bacterium | reverse complement strand
TCTGGCGACACCATGCAGGTGCCGATCGGCGTCTCCGGCGTGCACGCGGTGCCGAAGACCTTGCACTCCCACGGCTTGAGCACGCCCTTCAGCACCTCGCCGCACTGGCACGCCTTCGGGTCGGCGACCCGGACGCCTGGCACGTCGAACAGCAGCTCGGCGTCGAACGCCGCGAAATCGGCGTTGACCTTGAGCGCGGAGTGCGAGATGAAGCCGAGCCCGCGCCACTCGAAATACGGCCGCAGCTCCATGGTCTGGCCGATGGCCCGCAGCGCGACCACGTTGCCGTCCCAGGGCACGACCCGCGAGTACTGGTTCTCCACGACCGAGCGGCCGGCGGACAGCTGGAGCATCAGCAGGTAGATCGACTGCAGGATGTCCAGCGGCTCGAATCCGGCGACCACCACGGGCTTGCCGTAATCGGCGGCGATGAACTCGTACGGCCGGCAGCCGATCACGGTAGAGACGTGCCCCGGGCCGATGAAGCCGTCCAGCCGCAGGTCAGGCGAGTCGAGAATGGCCTTGATCGCGGGAACGATCGTGACGTGGTTGCAGAAGATCGAGAAGTTCTTCAGGCCCTCGGCGGCCGCCCTGAGCATGGTCATCGCGGTGGAGGGCGCCGTCGTCTCGAAGCCGATGGCCATGAAGACGACGCGCTTGTCCGGGTTCTGCCTGGCGATCTTCAGCGAGTCGAGCGGCGAGTACACCATCCTGATGTCGGTGCCGCGCGCCTTGGCATCGAAGAACGAGCCGTTGCTGCCGGGCACGCGCATCATGTCGCCGAAGGAGGTCATGATCACGTCAGGCTCGGCCGCCAGCGCCATGGCGTCGTCGACCCGCCCCATCGGGATCACGCACACCGGGCACCCGGGCCCGTGCACCAGCGTGATCTGCTCAGGCAGGTAGTCCTCGAGGCCGTGCTTGTAGATCGTGTGGGTGTGACCCCCGCAGACCTCCATCAGCTTGTACTGCCGGCCAGGCTCGCACAGCCCGGCGATCTTCGCGGCCAGTGCCCTGGCCTTCTCGCTGTCGCGGAATTCGTCGACGAAGCGCATGACGATACCTCTCCTACTCGATCCGTGACTCAGCCAGCGCGGTGAGCTCGTCCTCGTAGGCCTGGCCGATTCCCTCAAGGAACGCCAGGGCGGATGCGGCCTCCTCTTCGTCGATCTTCGACAGCGCGAAGCCGACATGGATCAGCACCCAGTCGCCGGGCACCGGCGGCTCGTCGGACAGCAAGCCGACGTTGATCACCCGCCTGACCCCGCTGACGTCCACCCGCGCCAGATCAGGCTGGTCGGGAAAGAACTCGATCACCTCACCGGGTATCCCAAGACACAATGTGACCACCTTCCCGGCTGCTCGCCTAGATCAGATCAAGAACCACGCGCACGGCATTGCCGACCGCGGCCGCCACCGGACCGCTCAGCCCGATCCCAGGATCGGAGTTCGCCGGCTCGCACCCCACGATCAGCATCTGCCCCGTCTTCGCGCCGAGCATCTCGAGCACGCCGAGCACCACGTCGGGCTGCATCCCATGGGCGTCGAAGAGCGCGCCCGCGGACTCGGGCGGCCGCTCGGGCTCTATCACGTAGACGGTACCCGGCGCCCCGCCGCGTGGCGTGGCATCGATGAGAATCGCCCGGTCAAAGCCATTTGACAGGTCATATGCGAGATGCATGCCGCTGATTCCGTAATCAGCGACCGTCACCCATTCCGGCAGCTCTTGCTCGGCCAGACGCTTGGCCACCTCGACGCCGAAGCCGTCGTCGCCGAAGAAGATGTTGCCCACGCCGGCGACCAGCGTGCGCTCGGTCACGCCCGCACCTGATGGCGGCCGAGCTCGGCCACGATCAGCTCCCACAGGACGTGGTACATCGTCGTCTGAGCCTCCTGGATCCGGTGGATGGACTCCGACGGCGCGACGAACAGGTAATCCAGGCAGTCAAGCTCGGCCATCTTCCCGCCGTCATATCCGGCGATCCCGATGGTCATCAGGCCGCGCCTGCCGGCCTCGTCGAACGCGCGGAGCAGGTTCTCGGAGTTGCCGCTCGTCGACAGGCCGAGCGCGATATCAGCAGGCCGGCCGAAGGCCGCGATCTGCCTGGCGAACACCACCTCGACGCCAATGTCGTTCGACAGCGAGGTCAGGACGGCCGGGTCGCTGGCCAGGCTGATGGCCGGCAGCGGCAGCGCATTGCTGCCCGCCGGATACAGGAACAGGGTGGCCAGCTGCTGGGCGTCCGTGGCACTGCCGCCGTTGCCGAAGGTCAGCAGCCGTCCGCCCGCCGCGAACCTGGCGGCCGCGTCCGCGGCGCAGCGGGCCAGCAGCTCGCTACTGCGAGCGCAGACTTCCGCGCGCAGGTCCAT
This sequence comes from Streptosporangiaceae bacterium, assembly GCA_035532775.1. Taxonomy (GTDB): domain Bacteria; phylum Actinomycetota; class Actinomycetes; order Streptosporangiales; family Streptosporangiaceae; genus Chersky-822. Next base: position 4,149 of record DATKQH010000260.1, on the reverse strand, counting down.
GACCTCGTTCGCCTTGGCGATCGTGGACGCCCGAGCCTGTGCCAGCACGACCGTCACGTCGGTCGCGCCCTGGTAGATAAACGGGTAGAGCGACTCCACCGTCCCCGGGCTGGCGGTGCGGGCCGGGGACGGCCACAGCTGGTCGGAGGGCTTAGGCACCCGGGTCATGGCGCGATCACCGCGATCGCCTCCCGGGCATGCACGAGGACGGTGTCGCCGACGCCGGCGGTGACCAGCGCGACGCTAACCTCCTCCTCGCCGCTGTCGGTGGCCACGATGGCCAGACCGTCGTCGAGCAGGCGCAGGACGTTAACCGCCACCGCGGTATCTGAGCAGGTGATGCAGACCTCATCGAAACACTCCACTTGATCTGGCCGGCCGGTAAGTCCCCGGCCCGCTGGCCCCTGGTCCGGCCCGTCAGGCCGGCCGGGCACGCTCACGTCACTACCCCTGGCCCGAGCACCCCCGGCTGCTCGAAGAAGACGTGCACCAGCTCCCACAGCAGGTGGTAGGTGCTGACGTGGATTTCCTTGACGATCCGCGGATCGGCCGAGCCCGCGGCGAGCAGATGGTCGAGGCGCTCGCCAGCGACCGCGCTGCCGGTGCCGGTGCCGGCGACCAGCGCGACGGTCAGCATCCCGAGGTCGCTCCCCGCGCGCAGACCGGCGAGCACGCTGGGACAGTTCTCCTCGAGCGCGATTCCCAGCGCGATGTCGGCAGGCTCGCCCAGGTACCTGATCTGATGCGAGAAGACGCTCGCCAGGCCCTCGTGCGCGGCGACCCCGGTCACGGTCGCGGCGTCCGAGGTCAGCGAGATGGCCGGAAGCGCGCGCTTGCCGACGATGACGGGGTGGACGAATTCCACCGCCACGTGCTGGGCGTCAGCGGCGGCGCCGCCGATGCCGAACACCACGAGCTTGCCGCCCTGGTGGAACCTGACCGCCATGGCATGCGCGGCGTTCGCGATCTCGCCCGCCCGGTCAGCGAGCTCGCGGCCCGGGCCGATCCTGCGCCCGAAGGCGGCCACCGCCCGGCTGGCGGTCCCGGCCTCGCCGGGCCTTTCCGGCGGGTCAGTCACGGCGGCGCTCGGGCCGGCTGTCATGACTGGTCACCGGTGCCGGTCTCGGTGTCGTCGGCGGCGGGCAGGTCCACGTCGACGGCGATGCCGACGGCGTCGCTGACCTTGAGCACGCCGAGGAACGCGGTGTAGGGCTTGATGCCGAAGTCCGACTGCCGCACGGACCCGGTCGCGTGGTAGCCACCGCTCCCGTTCCTGGCGACCTCCAGCCGGACCGGCCGGTCCGATCCCGCCAGGCTCAGCGTGCCCTGCACGGCACCGCCGCCATCCGGGCGCTGGTCGAAGCCGGACGCGGTGAACCTGGCCTCGGGATACCGGTCCGTGCGGAGCAGCTTGCGCGCGGTCACCGCGATCTCGCGCCTGTCCCGGTCCGTCAGTGGCTTGACTCCACCCTTGCCCTCGCGCACGACAAGTGAGTTCATGTCGACCCGCACCGTCAGCCCTGCCGGAGTGAGATCATCGGCTACCTCCAGCTCCGCCGACCATTGCGTAACCTCGATAGTCAGGTCATGGCCCGCCTGAGCCGCCAGCCCATCGCGTGTAGTCAGTAAAACGATCCTGCCGCGCTCCGGGCCAAACTGCTGGCGTCCTGCGTGAACCGCCATGGCAGAACCGTAGGACACTTGTGGCCAGTCGTCCAGTGTTCTCACTAGACAGCCTTGACGTGCCAGTCGTTATCAGCCGGACAATTGGTAACAAGAGCAATCCGCAAATGGCTGGTATCTGGCGATGGCATCTGGCGATGGCATTACGGAAGCGGCGTGGCGTTACGGAAGTTGTGCAGTGTCACGGAAGTGGCAGGGTGCCGAAAACTTCCTGAATACGCCGGAGATCACGCATCCGCGGTTCGGTGGTCCCGCCCACCCACCGGCTGACAGTCTTGACCGAGACACCGAGCTGGCGCGCCGCGGCCTCCTGGGTCAGGCCCTCACGGCGGAGCGCGACCGACATCCACTCAGCGAAGCTCGCCGGCTGGCCTGGCTGCCCCAGTTTGACCGTGCCTGCTGGGCTCAATGCGGCGATTCTGACCTCATCCGCGGCGGCCTGCGCCGCCGAAGGGACTGGTTTCAGGCTCGCGTGGCCGTCAGCCGAGGGCGCTCTGACCGGCTCAGGAAGCTGCGAGTCCGAGTGCAGCACGTCGACCTCGACGTGCTCGGAGAAGATACGGAAGGCGACATGGATCGACCCCGTCGGGCCCGCGGCATCGAGCAGCGCGCGGAACACGGTCTCGCCGACCTCTCTCGTCCCTTCCTCGGTGAGCGGCGACTCGGCCAGGCAGCGCCGGACAAAGTTACGTATGTCCGGGATCGAGGAGGGCCGGGCAGGGAAAACCTGCGATAGCACCACGACGGGTACTACCTCAATTGCGTCTGCCTCTGGCCCGAGGATGGGCTCGGCCACCGGATGACTCCCTCAACGCACACCCCGCCGCAGTCCTGGCGGGTAGGTGCAAGGCTAGTTGCCGGACCGCCAGACCGGAAGGCCGGATGCCGACCTCGCGCCATTGTGGCCCCATTCGCACCAATAGTCCTTTGACCCTTTCATGGGGCAGACATTACTGTCCGGACAATTGAGTGTTTCATCTTGCCGGCCGCCTCCGGCAGGTTTAGCATGACGACGTCTGCGCATCATCTGAGAGGTGCGTCTTGATCCTTACTGGTGACACAACGCTGCGAAGCGGAATGAACGCCGCTCCTCGGTTAGGTCAGCGGCGCGGTAGCGGCTCACGCCGCTACGTTCATGCTGCGATACCGATGCAAAATAGCGAATGGTGCGTTCGGTCGGTCCGGGCGCGTCCGATATCCAGCCGATCCTGAAGCGAGAGGATGCTTCGATATGGCAGCAGACACACAGACCGGCCAGGGTGGCGGCGGCGCAGCGGCGGCCGATCCGCTGGTGCACATCCTGTGGATGAACGGCGGGCTCGGCTGCGACGGCGACTCGGTGGCGCTGACCGCGGCCACTCAGCCGAGCATCGAGGAGATCGCGCTCGGCGCTCTGCCCGGGCTGCCGAGAGTGGCCGTGCACTGGCCGCTCATCGACTTCGAATGCGGTCCGGAAACGGGTGCCGACAACTTCATCGAGTGGTGGCACAAGGCCGACCGCGGCGAGCTCGATCCCTTCGTGCTCGTGGTCGAGGGCTCGATCCCGAACGAGGCGATCAAGGAAGAGGGCTACTGGTGCGGGTTCGGCAACAACCCGGCCACCGGTCAGCCCATGACGACGAGCGAATGGCTCGACCGGCTCGCGCCTAAGGCGACCGCGATCCTGGCCGCGGGGACCTGCGCGACCTACGGCGGCATCCACGCGATGGCGGGCAACCCGACCGGGGCCATGGGTGTGCCCGATTACCTCGGCTGGGACTGGCGGTCCAAGGCCGGCCTGCCGATCGTCTGCGTGCCTGGCTGCCCGACCCACCCGGACAACCTGTCCGAGACGATCCTGTACCTGCTCTACCAGGTCGCCGGCCAGGCGCCGATGATCCCTCTGGACGAGGCACTCCGCCCGACCTGGCTGTTCGGCGCGACCGTGCACGAGGGCTGCGACCGCGGCGGCTATTACGAGCAGGGTGAGTTCGCGACCGAGTACGGCTCATCGAAGTGCCTGGTGAAGCTGGGCTGCTGGGGGCCGGTGGTGAAGTGCAACGTCCCCAAGCGCGGCTGGATCAACGGGGTCGGCGGCTGCCCGAACGTCGGCGGCATCTGCATCGCCTGCACCATGCCAGGGTTCCCGGACAAGTTCATGCCATTCATGGACGAGCCGCCAGGTTCCAGGGTGTCGGCGACCGCGAGCACCCTGTACGGAACGGTCATCCGCACGCTCCGCGGGTTCACCGCGAAGACCGCGGACGAGGAACCGAAGTGGCGCCAGAAGGGCGACGAGCTCCTGACCGGCTACAAGAAGAGCTGGTGACAATGACCGGCCGCAGATCCCTGCGGAGCTGGGTCGCGGGTACCACGGAGAGGGGAAAGCGATGACGACGGTCGATGACGCCGGCGTAGTTGAGATGGCCTGGGACCCGATCACCAGGATCGTGGGCAGCCTCGGCATCTATACGAAGATCGATTTCA
>DATKQH010000259.1:0-3083 GCA_035532775.1 Streptosporangiaceae bacterium | reverse complement strand
TCGCCGGTTTCGGCCGGGGTGTCGCGCCAGGTTGGGTGGATTCGCCGGTCAGGCGCCTGCTCATGTTGTCGGTCATGGACCAGTGGATCGCGGTAATGGAGCGTTCCGGGAGGGTCTCGTGATCTCGGGCAAGCCGGCGGTGCGGCATGAGCCAGCCGAATGTGCGCTCGACCGGCCGGCGGGGCGTGGCGCGGAACCTCTTCAGCCCGGCCGGCTTGGCGTAGACCTCGACCTGGATGCCGTGCCCGGCGCCCTCGTCGGCGACGGCGCGCTTGTACCCGGAGTCCGCCCAGACCCGGTTCACGCCGGGGTGCGCGGTGGCCAGCTCGCCGGTGAGCGCCTTGCCGCCGCCGTTGTCCTGGGCCGGCGCGGCGGTGACCAGCACGGCCAGCAGCAGGCCGGGGGTGTCGGTCGCGATGTGCCGTTTCCGGCCCTTGATCTTCTTCCCGGCGTCGGTGCCCTGCGAGGATTCCGGCGCGTTACCGGAGGTCTTCACCGATTGGGCGTCCAGGATCGCCGCGGCCGGCCCGGCGGCGCGGCCGGCCTTTCCCCGGACCCGGGCGCGGAGCAGGTCGTGGATCGCCGCGGTGGTGCCGTCCTTCTCCCGGGCGGCGTAGTAGCCGCAGACGGTCTGGTACGGCGGGAAGTCGTGCGGCAGCAGGTGCCAGGCGCAGCCGGCCCGGTTCACGTGCAAGATCGCGCTGACGATCTCGCGCAGGTCATGCACCGGCTGGGTGATGGCCGGCCCGGCGGCCGCGCGCCCGGCCCGCCAGGCGGACAGGACCGGCTCGATCAGCGCCTAGCGGGCATCGGACAAGTCAGTGGCATATGGCCGTCGACTGATCACGACGCCGATCTATAGCACGAGATAACACTGGAGCGCGGGATGCCGTAAGCAAAGCTTCACTTTACGTAGCATCAACTAGGACGCAGCGAGATGAGACGGTCTCTAAGGGTCAGGCGCCATTTTTGCCGCCAGGAAAAACCAGTGCGATAGCGCATCCGCGGCGCGTCCGTTCGCCACAGAGCCTCAGCCCGGTGCTTGACGTCGTCCTAGTTAAACAGATCGCCGACTCGGAATGTCTATCGGTTCAGTAGATTAGGCTGATCGCCAGCGCGCCGAATTGCCTGTTCTGCGCGGCCTGATCACGCCGCGTCAAAGGACTTACATGCGAGCATGGACGTCGGTGCCGCGATCCTGACCTAGCCGATCAAATACACGCGGAACTGCGCATGTCATTGCGGATCTGACGTGCGGGCGGAGATCGGAGAGAGGTGCCTCTCCAGCTATTGAGCCGATTACGGCCCGGTGGAGACACCACGACTGCGCTACGGCGGTCACAGCCCGATGCGTGATGTACTTGCTGACTGGCGGGTGGCTGGACGGCAGGCGCGGTCGCGAACGCTGCGGGGAAGCCTGGTGGCACATGGGTGACTACCGCCCTGGCCCGGTCGCACAGCCCTGCTGGTCAGCCCGCGGCCGCAGCCAGCACCGCCTTCACTGTCCCGGCCGGACCCCGTCCGCCGAAGGCAGCATCATCGCAGCGATTGGCGCCGCGCTGGCCATTTCAGGGCCGGGCATGCACGTGTCTGGCTGACGCCTGGCCGGTTGGAAGGTGCGCCAGGGTGCCTGCTCCGGCTGCTTCGGTCAGTGACGTCCGGCTGACAGGCGAGCTGGGGCGAGGCGCCTCGGTGCCTGAGTTAGGCTGATGCCATGGCCGAGTCGCGCAACCTGACCGCCGCGGTGCACCGGGAAGAGGACTGGTACGTCGCCCAGTGCCTTGAGGTCGATGTCGCCAGCCAGGGCCGCACGATCGAGGAGGCTCTGGCTAACCTCGCCGCCGCCGTCGCGCTCTACCTGGACGAGGTGGACGACCCGGCGCGCTACATCTCCAGCACGCCGCTCGTGACGTCGTTCGCGCTGCCCGCGGCGTGAGCCCGGCCCTGTCGGACCTGCCGGTCCGCGACGTCGCCCGCGTCCTCAGGGCCGTCGGCTTCGAGCGCGTGCGGGTCAAGGGAAGCCACGCCCTCTACCGCGACGGCGACGGGCGCGTCGTCGTGGTCCCCGAGCATGGCACCATCAAGCGCGGGACCCTGGCCTCGATCCTGCGCCAGGCGGGCCTGACCACGGCCGAGTTCCTCAAGCTCCTCGACTAGCTCAGTACGCCAGGCCCGCAGACCCAGTCATCTGCCCGGGCGGCCAGGAGAAGCGGCATGGCCGCGGGGTCACTGGCCGATTGGTCTGACCCCGTGAGATAGGTCCGCCTGTGATGCGAGCCCGCTGCCCACAATGGGCGGGGGAGGATGCGTTTGGGCGTGCTGTCCGTGCAGCTAGTGCGATGGGGGCGGTGAGGCGTGGCCATGGTAAGGAGAAGGTCTACGGTTCGATTCCGTAAGGGTGCTCTGGTCAGGAGAATAATTCGAACAGACCGGATGGTCCTGGGGGCCATTCCGGGGGCCAATCGGACCAGATTCTGATTTGCTGCTCCCCGCGACCTCGCGGGTGGGGGGCAATCCGCCGGGCGCTCACCGTTGGCCTCGCCCCGGATTGCGGCATCATCGGCTGCCCGTGAGCGTCGGATCATTTCTGATCGGACGTTGCCATGGCCGGGGGGCGTTGCGGGCGCTAACTAACTGGAGCAGAGTGCGGGCACCGGGCCAGGCTCATCTGATGTCGGTGGCGGCGGCTATGTTCCTGGAAGACGACGGGGAGCGAGGAGCGGGCGGTCGGCGCTGCTGGGTGACGCGGTCGAGGGCAGCTATGGTCTGCGGTGTGCAGTGCTTTACCCCCCGACCTGCCCGGCCGGGCCGTCTGCGTGCCGTGCTCGGTGCCGACGTGCGGGAGAAGCGTGCCGCTGGTGCAAGTCCTGTGACATCCTGGAGGAGAACGTCATACCGCAGGGAAGGTCTGCCCTATGCAGTCTCGAGCATCCGTGTCAATCACTCCGTCGGCTGCGCGGCTAACTGAGTCACTGCGCGACATCGGATATGACTTTCCCGCGGCGGTTGCCGACATCGTGGACAACAGCATCAGGGCCGGGGCCGAGCGCGTCGACATCCTGATCGAGTTCGACGGAGCCGAC
>DATKQH010000258.1:0-2282 GCA_035532775.1 Streptosporangiaceae bacterium | reverse complement strand
GCCTGTCGGAATAACCCGGTGCGTCAGTTGCGCGGATGAGACCTCTTCCGCGGCGTTGCCCGCTCATGGTGATAGTGCCGCCGCGTTCGTCCGAACTGGCGGTTCCATCGGATGAAAGGACGATGTCATGGGATCGATGGTGCCCGGGCTGGCTGATGCCGTGCTCGGCGTGGTTGAGGGTGTGGGCTTGTCGGCCGACACGGTCGCCCGCTACCGCAAGTGCTGCGAGGCGGTCGTGGAGTTCTGTGACCAGCGTGACTTCGACGCGCTGTCGGCCAGGGTGGTCGACGAGTTCGCCGCGTGCCAGCAGGAGCGTGCGCGCCGCGGTGAGATCGGCCCGAACAGGCGTAACGCCCTGGTGAAGTCGGCCCGCATGATGCTGGAGTTCCAGGAAGCCGGCGCCGTGACCTGGCGGATGACGAGCCCGGACCCTGATCGCGCGCTCAGCGAGAGCTCCCGTTCCGTGCTGAAGCAGTTCGCCGCGGCGGCCGACCGGGAGCTGGCCCCGGGATCGGTGCGGCTGCTGGCCGGCGAGATCCGCCAGTTCCTGGCCTATCTCGGCCGGGCCGGCCGGGGCGCCCTCGGCGCCGTCACCGCGGACGACGTCCGGGGGTTCCTCGTGGAGACGGCCCCCAGGCGTCCGGCCGGCGCCGGCAACGTGGCGTGGGCGCTGAAGAGGTTCTTCGCCTTCCTCAACGCCGCCGGGCTCAGCGACGTCCGCATCGACGGGCTGCTCGCGCACCCTGCGCCACGGCGGGTGCGGGCGCTGCCGTGCTTCACCCGTGAGGAGACCGGCCGTCTCCTTGGCGGGATCGAGACCGGGACCCCGTGCGGGAAGAGGGACTACGCGATGGTCGCGCTGGCGGTCTCGACCGGGCTGCGCTGCTGCGACATCGTCGCGCTGCGCCTGGACGAGATCGACTGGCGCCGCGACGAAATCCGGCTGGTCCAGGCCAAGACATCCACGCCGCTGGTGCTGCCGCTGCCGGCCATCGCAGGCAACGCCGTCGCCGAGTGGATCTTGCACGGCCGCCCCGGCTGCGACGCCCCGGAGGTGTTCACCCGGCTCCAGCCGCCGTTCGTGAAGCTGGGGAACTCGACCGGCTCGACTCTCATGCGCCGCCGCCTGGCCCGGGCCGGCATCGATCACGCGGCCGGCGACGGCAAGTCGTTCCATGCCCTGCGCCGCACCACAGGGACAAGGCTCATCGAGTCGGGGGCCGGGCTGCCGCTGGCCGCGCAGATCCTGGGCCATGCCCGCATCAATTCCTCCCGCCGCTACTTCGCACTGGCCAGCGAGCAGCTCCGGCAGTGCTGCCTGCCGCTGGAGAGCTTCGCCTGCACCAAGGAGGGACTGCGATGAGCGCGTTCATCAGCAATTTCGCGTCCCACATCGAGGCGATGCTCGAATGGCGGACCTCGCTGGGACACAGCCCGCGCGACATGCGGAACGCGATGACCGGCTTCGACAGGTTCTGCGCATCGCATCACCCCGGCGAGACGGTGCTGACCCGGGAACTGGCGACCGCGTGGTGCAAGGACACCGCGACGGGCACCTGGGGCGCCTACCGGAGCCGCGCGATCCGCGAGTTCGGCAAGTACCTCCAGCTCACCGGCGTGGACGGGTTCATCGTGCCGTCCGCATGGATCGCCAGCCCGGCCCGGAGCCTGCCGCACATGTTCACCGACGACGAACTGGCCGCCTTCTTCCGGGCCGCCGACTCCCTCGGCCCCGAGTACCGCAGCCCGTTCCGCGAGTACACGATCCCGGTCATCTTCCGGCTGATCCTCGGCGCGGGACTGCGCCCGCCCGAAGCTCGCCGCCTGCGCCGCGGCGACGTCGACACCGACAGCGCCATGGTGATGATTGAGCGCTCCAAGCGGAACAAGGACCGCCGTGTCCCCGTCACCGCGGACCTGGCCGGGCTGCTCGCCCGCTTCGATCACCTCGCGGACCTGCGGCGCCCGGACCGGGAGTGGTTCTTCGGGGACCAGCACGGCCGCCAGTACTCCCCGTCCTGGCTCATCGCCGGCTACCACCTGTGCCGCGAGCTGGCGGGCGGGATCGCGCCGGCCTCAACCCCCTACACGCTGCGGCACAATTACGCCACCCGCACCCTGATGCGCTGGGCCGGAGAAGGCAGGGACGTCGAGGCCCGGCTGCCCTACCTGGCCGCCTACATGGGACACCAGAAGTACTCCTCGACGGCATGGTACGTCCACCTGCTGCCCGGGCGCCTCGCGGCGACCGGCCTGACCTCCGCAGCCGGCATCATCCCGGC
>DATKQH010000257.1:0-80537 GCA_035532775.1 Streptosporangiaceae bacterium | reverse complement strand
CCCCGACAACAGGAAAAGACCCGCCCGGACCATGGAAACCGGCGCCCCGGCACGACAGCCGGACCCTCACCCTGCCCGCAGAACGGAACCATGATCAAAAAGCCAGGATCACGGCCCAGGGGCCAACCCCGCCACCCCCGGTGAAAAATCTAGGCCTGCGCCAGATTGTCCGCGGGTAGTGCGGGCCTGGCGGGTCGGGGACAATCGTGCGGTGAGTCTGCGCAGCCGCGGGCGCCCGCCCGGCCTTGGCTGGCGCCGCCGTCGGTACAGCCGTCCTGACGGTCGCGACGTAGCCCCGGCCCGGCCTGGCGATCGGCCGGGCCCGGTTCGTTTGGACGCCGGGGGCTGCTGGTTCGAGGAGCCCGTCGTCGGCGGTGGGCGATCGCGCGGCGATGATGACGAGGCGCTGTTCCTATGACCTCATGGACTATCGCAGGCGACAGCGGATTCAGGTTGAGCTCGCATCCGCGGACATGGTCGCCGAGACAGAGCGACTGGGCCTGTACGACGCCGATCCCGCCGAGGTGAAGGCGGCGCTGAGAGCTGCCCGCCGCAAGGCTGAAGACTGACCGGCATGTTCAGCGCACTCCTCGACACCTGTGTTCTGGCGCCCAGCCGGGCCCGCGACGCCTTGCCGAGATCGGCAGCACGGGTCATGATGCTGGCCGCAATGTGGCACGGCTGTCATGCAGCGTCGGAGGGAATCCTCTACACTAGAGGTAGTGGTGTTGAGGTTTTTCTACGCGGGAGGCGAGGTCATGGCACAGGCGAGCGACGAGCTGCTTGCAAGCCTGCCCGATACCTTCCGCTACTCCGAGGCCCTGGACCACGTCAGCGAGCGCCAGCTCCGGCGACTGATCGACGACGGCGACATCATCGCGGTCTCGCGGGGCCTGTACCGCAAGAGTGACTGGCTCGGTGATGAGGACCTGATCGAGATTGCCGCCAAGGCACCGCTGGCAACGTTGTGCCTTCGCTCGGCGCTGGCTCGCCACGACCTGATTGACGACATCCCGGCCGAGATCGACATCGCCGTCCCGCGAGGATCGTGGACCCCGGAGACGACCGCCCCGGTCAGGTGGCGGCACTTCGCTCCTGACACGTTCGAGATTGGACGCGAGACTCTCGACATCGGTGCCGGGCGAACCATGGGCATGTACTCGGCGGAGCGCAGCATCATCGACGCCTTCCGTATGCGCCACCTCGAAGGACGCGACTTGGCGACCGAGGCGCTCAAGAGGTGGCTGCGCAGAGGCGGACAGCCGTCGGAGCTGCTTGGCATGGCGCGGTCGTTCCCGCGCGCCCTGACGGCGCTGCGCCAGACGTTGGAGATTCTGCTGTGAGCCGCGTGACCAGGGGCACGCCGTCGGGTGATGCCTACCTCGACCTCCAGAACGAGGCTCGCCGGACAGGCCGCCCCACCCAAGAGCTGCTCCAGCTCTACGTTCTCGAAGGCTTCCTGGCCCGGCTTGCCGTCAGCGAGGTCTGCGAGAACTTCGTCCTCAAGGGCGGTGTGCTGCTCGCTGCGTTCGGCTCTCGGCGGCCGACCAAGGACGTCGACCTCGCTGGTCTCGACGTCGCCAACGACACCGGGACCGTGCTGAATCTGGTGCTTGCTGTCTTGGCAGCCGAGCAGGCCGAGGACGACGGGATCGAGTTCGAGGTAGGTACCGCAACGGCGGAGGTCATCCGCGAAGAGGACGACTACTCCGGTGTCCGCGTGCATGTCGAGGCACACCTCGCCAGCGCCAAGCTGCCGTTCCACGTCGATGTCAACGTCGGTGACCCCATCTGGCCAGAGCCCACCACCGCCGCCGTGCCACGACTTCGGGGCGGCGAACCGATCAGGCTGCCGGGCTACCCGATGCACATGGTCCACGCCGAAAAGATCGTCACCGCCATCCAACGCGGCACCGCGAACACTCGCTGGCGAGACTTCGGTGACATCTGGAGCCTGTCACGCCAGCATCCGATCACTGCCGATGACCTGGCGCAGGCGGTCAACGAGGTGGCGCGCCACCGCAGCGCCACGATCCGGCCGCTGGCGCAGATACTCGACGGGTTCGCCGACCTCGCACAAGCGCAGTGGGCACGGTGGCGGCGTCGCAGTAACTCCGACCACCTGCCCGGGCAGTTCGCGCCGGTCCTCCAATCTGTCATCGTCTTCGCCGACCCAGTGCTCACAGGCATTGCCGAAGGGCTCTCATGGGGTCCCGAAGCCGGTGCCTGGCAGTAGACCGAACGACACCGCCCCGGCGATAAGGCAGGGCCCGGGTCGCCCCGCCGCTCGGCCCCCGGCCGGAGCCGGGCAGCCGGTGGACCACCACGGTCGGCAGCGCGTGCGGCCTGCGGTGCTACGACCGGGCGTACGCTGCGGCGGCGCATGCTGGGGAGCTGGCGGGGCTGGTCTAAACGGTGCGGTCCTGGGCGGGCTCGCTCAGTCCGAGCTTGCCCGGCGCATGGGCACTACCAGACATCGATCGCGCGTATCGAAGGCGGCATTAGCCTGTCCCCTATCGGCATGCTCGCCCGGCTGGCGCCTGCGCCGTCAGTTGCTGAGCCATCGGATTCTGACAACCAGGTCCAGTTCTTCCGGCGGGCAGATGAGGAAAGTGACCAGCCCCTGGCTGTACGGGCCGAACGGCAGGGTGCGCAGTGCACCGCTCGTATCATCGGGGCGGCGGCGGTACTCAGCCGGGCCGACGATGACGACGGCATCCATGAAGCCCGCGAGGGCCTGCTGGTCCTCTTCCAGCCCATCGCTCTGCTCTCCAGCACGCAGGTAGTGCTCAACCTCCCCATTGGCGTGCAGGAGATGGTCCTGGCGGTGTGGCTGATCGTGAAGGGGTTCAGCCCGCAGGCGAAGGCGCCAGCGCCGACGGTGGCGGAGCTGCATCCAGCCTGAGGTCACGACACGAGTCCCAGCCCACCGCTGCCGGCGGGCCCGCAGCTGGGGCGCTGCGGTGCCAGTCACAGCGCCCGCTCATCGGCATGAGCGGGCGTTCATGGCCGACTGTGGGCACGAACGGATCGGCCGGTTCTGGTACGCGCTCGCAGCCGCCGCGCAGGTGCGTAGTTCGCGCCCGTAGCGAAGCCTTATAGGTGCGTCGGGCAGGGCCGTGCTGGACCTGGGGTGGCTGGTGGCGCGGCGGCTCGCAACGGTCAGCGCGGGCCGCGCCTCGGGTGATTGCTATCATGGGATATCACCTGGAGGTGGTCGTGACTGATGTGCTGATCAGGGATGTGCCTGATGAGGTGCTGGCCGCTGTGGACGCGCGCGCGGGTCGGCTGGGACTGTCGCGCAGCGAGTATGTGCGGCGTCGGCTGGCCCAGGATGCCGTGGTGCCGGAGGCGGCGGTGACGGCGGCCGACCTGGCCCGGTTCGGCGAGGTGTTCGGCGACCTGGCGGATCCGCAGATCATGGACCGGGCATGGCGGTGACGGCGTGGCTGATCGACAAGTCCGCGCTGGCCCGGCTGGGCGGCAGCCCGGACGCTGAGGAATGAGCGTCGCGGATCGGGCGTGGCCTGGTCCGGATTACGACGGTGACGCGGCTGGAGGTCGGCTTCTCGGCCCGGTCCGGGCCGGATCTGCGGGCGGGGCTGCGGCAGCCGCCGCTGTCGGTGGAGTACCTGACTCGGGCGATCTAGGACCGGGCTGTCGAGGTTCAGGCGGCGTTGGCCGACCGGGGCCTGTACCGTGCGCCGTCAGTCCCGGACCTGATTATCGCCGCGGCCGCGGAACTGGCCGGTTTGACCGTGCTGCACCTGGACAAGGACTTCGAGCTCATCGCCGAGATTACCGGGCAGCCCGCCGAGCGCCTCCGCGTCGCCTGAGCCGCTAGCGGCGTTCAGCGCGGAAGTACCGCAGCCGGGGCGAACGCGGGCGCACTCCGAGCACTGGTCTGGGGGTTCGAATCCCATAGCTCGCTATGAACTGGTCAGACGCCATGCGGCGTCGGAAGATTGGTGCCAGGGTTGCCCGTTGATGCCGGTGGTCGCTTGGGGCGTGAACCCGGCCTTAGCTTAGCCTGGCACCGGGGCCTGATCTGAAGGGTCATGCATTGTTGCCGTGAGCACGTCGGTCAGAATTTCTGCTGGTCCGGCCCCCCCGGGCATCCCGCTGTTTGGTCCTGGGCGAAGGAGATGGAGGGAGGCCGGGAGATGATGCGGCTGCAGCGGGTCGAGGAGAGCGTGCACGGGATCGCGGTGGCGAGTGTGGCTGCGGTGGATGTGGCGAGCGCGTCGGGAGTTGTGTGCTCGCGGGTGCCACGGGAGGGTCAGGCGGGCCGGCTCGTCACCGACGTGTGGACCGTCGAGGTGCATCTTCCGCTTATTCCGCAGTGCTGCCCGTTGCGCCGCGGACGTGCATCATGCCTCGACCGATTCAGCGTCGGCGCTCGCTGGCGCCCCCGCCTTCGTGACGCGGGTGGGCCGCCAGCAGGCCGCCAGCAGCACGGCCGCGGGAGCTGTTCCGCCAAGGGCCGCAAGCGCCAGTCCCCAGCCGCCGGCTAGGCGGAGGCCGATGGCGTGGTCCACAGACCACGCGCCGCCGCCGAGCGCCCCGAGCGCGCAGCTCGCCAGCAGGATCGTCAGCACGTACTCGTATCCCTCACCGGGGCGGAAAATGAAGAAGCCGTTCCGCCAGTGATTGGCCACCAGGGCGACGGTCATGGTCCCGACTACGCCTGCCGCGGCGACCGGAGTCAGCAAACCGATCAGCAGCAGCCAGCCCGCGCCGAGCTCGGTTACCGTAGCGAGCAGCGCGTGCACCCGGCCCGGTCGGACGCCGATGGACTCGAACCACCTGGCGGTTCCCGGCAGTCGGCCACCGCCAAAGGCGTGGTTATAGCCGTGAGCGATCATCGTGGAGCCGACGGACAACCGCAGGATCAGGGCGGCGAGAGATGCGGCGGTCATTGATACCTCCCAAACTGGAAAGCGACGAGGGCGTGAGGAAGCGCAGCACGTGGCAGCCAAGGGCGAGGATCATGAAGCCGGTCGCCAGCCCGAGGCCGGCAGGGAAGCCGGCCGCCGCGATCGTTGCTCCGATGACGATGACGCCGAGCCCGTAACCGGCGTCGAAGGCTCCGCTGACGACCGCGATCACCTGCCCGTGAGCGCTCTGGTCGGCTCCAGCTAGCGCCAGTTTGAGCAGGGAAGGATACTGGATGGCCAGCGCGAGACCGAGCATCACCGCGGAGGCATAGATGGTGATGGGCCTAGCCCAGGTGATCAGCACGCCCATCGCCAGCACATTCAGAACGCAGCCGACAGCCGCCAGCTTCTCGGGCTGCCGCCGGTCGCTAAGTGACGCCGCCACGATCCTCACCAGCAAGACGGTGGCCCCGTACGCGAAGAAGACGCCGCCTGCACTGGTGAGGCCGCGCTGCGCACCGTAAATCGGAATGAAGCTCTGGAACCCGGAGTAGCCGGCCATGGTCAGCGCGAATGTCAGGGCGGGCATCGACGTGGCCATGATGAAGAACCGCGTCCTGGGTGAGCGCGCCGTCGGCATGGGGAAGCGGGGGCGCTGCTCGGCTTCCCTCAGTTCGGCAGGGCCGGGGCTGCTGCCTGAATGCGTGGGCAGGCATCCGGCGATCGCGAGGACGGGGAGGGCACCGAGCGCCAGCCATGCCCGGCCGTAGCCGAGCGCGTTCACGATCACAACGCCGGCGACCGGCCCGGCAGCGAGGCCGGCCCACATGGCCGCGGAGAAGTAGCTGATCGCGCGGCCGCGGCGCTCGTGGGGGAGCCGGCTGATGACCTCGGTCAGCATGCCTGTGTAGACCGCGCCCTCGGCGGCTCCGGCGAGGATCCTGAGCCCGACGACGACTTCGACGTCCGTCGCCACCGCCGTCGCGGCGACAGATCCGGCGAAAACGAGGAGTCCCGCGATGACCAGCGGCCGCACTGGCGCCCGGGCGAGATGCCGTCCTACCCACGGCCGGATAGCGATCGATGCGGCGCTGTAGGCGAAATAGGACCAGCCGATGCCGAGGCTGCCGCCTGCCAGCCGGTGCCCGATGAAACCGGGTAGTACCGGCAGGACTGCTCCCACCGCCAGGAAGAAGCAGCAGCTGCTGAACAGCGCGCCGAGCAGGACCGTGGGCGCGCCGCGCTTCGCGGGTCCGGCCGGAAGGGCCCGGGCATCCGGGTGCGGCGAGCTCATCAGCGTTCCGTCGCGTCGTTGACGGCGCGAACCTGCCGGTCCGCGCCGCCCGGCGGTGCCGCTTTCCCTGCCGCGCGGTCCAGCCACCGTGCGCAGACTGCCAGGATCAGCGCTATGGCACTGAAGAGGCCGATGGTGAGGTAGGGGATGTTCCAGGCTCCCAGCGGTACGACGAGTACGCCGTTCAGCATTCCGCCGACGCCTCCCCCGATCATGGTTGCGGCCAGGAATGACGAGAACGCTTCGGCGCGCCTCGCCTCGCCGATCCTCGCCTCGAGCTCGGATGACCCGAGCCCGTTGATGGGAACCAGCATCAGCGATGCGAACAGCAGGCAGACCGCGAACATCCCCGCAGTGGGGGCCAGCGCGCTGGGGATCATGAGCATGGCGAAGATCGCGAACAAGGAGGACGCCTTCAGCGCCGTACGGTGCCGGCGGATCGGCCGCAGGCTGACGGCGACTCCGCCCGTCATGCTGCCGAGGGCAAGCAGCAGGAGGAAGAGGCCACCCAGGTCAGGCGACAGTCCGTACTGCGGCATCCGCTGGGTTACGTTGGATTCGAATGTCCCGAAGCCCAAGCCCAGGCAGAAGGCCAGCGCGACGAGGACCCGGATGTCCTTGCGGCGGCGCAAGATGTGCGTGCGTGCCGTCGGACAGGGGTGGAGGCGGACGACCCCGAAGAGGCTGAGGCCGGCCAGGAAGGCGATCAGAGCCATCCCGGCCAGCACTGTGACGGCGCCACCGAGCAGTGCAAGGCCGGTGACCAGAAGGGGACCCGCACCGTAGGACACCTCCACCATCAGCGACTCGACGAAGTGCGCGCGGCGAAGCCGTTCAGGGCTCACCGCGGCGACGAGCAGGGCACGGAACCCGCCCCAGATCCCGCAGATGGAGTAGGCGATCGCGGCGCACAGTGTGTAGAGCACGACGACGTCGGCCTTGAAATGAACGCAGATGGCGAATAGGAGCAGCAGTCCGCAGTACACGAAGCAACTCCGTTGCAGGGCGGTTCGCATCTCGCCGCGGTCGAGCAGCCTGCCGCGCAGTGGCCCGATCAGTCCCGCGCAGAACGTCATGAACCCGGCCAGCCTCGCCCCGGTGGCCAGCGAGCCGGTCGCGGCCTGCCCGGCAAGAACGAGGCCGAGCAAGGACATCGAGATTGGCAGGCGCGCCAGGAACGACGACAAGGTCCACCGCTGCCAGGACCGCTGGGTGACGAGTCCGCCTATCCCGTCATGGACGCTGATTAGGGCGGCGCCGGATGCGGCGAGAGGGGGCTGTGGCGGCTGGGATTCGGGCGGGTCGAGTGGCATCAGCGCGAATGGGCCTGGACCCTGGAACGCTCGCCTGTCTCAGGGGGACCGTCTGCGGTTGCCTCTGCTGCCGGCGCGTCCGCTTGGCTGGCGGTGTCGCGCGGCACGACCGGCGGCAGCTTGTCCGGGCGCACGGAAACAGCTAGCCGGTCGCCTCGGTGCCAGGCGAGGCCGTCGATGCTGTCGTAGTAGTAGTCCAGCTCGACACCGTTGTCCAGCGTGATGGACAGCCGTTCCCTGGCACCGGCGTAGATCACGTCAGCAACCGTTCCGCGCCCAATGAGTAGCCGGCTGACCGCTGTGTCCCCGGAGCCGTCCCGGTCGGGCACCGGGTCGAGGTACTCCGAACGCAGCACTGCGGCGCACGGCGCCCCTGAGCTGAGCCCCTGCGCCTGCACGGACTCCGCCGAGACCGGCGTGGCCCCAGCCGCATGCCGGATCAGGATGCCGTGCGCCGATGACTCCAGGGTGCCGGGCAGCAGTGGAGCGTTGGCCATGAACCTCGCGGCGAATTCCGTCCGCGGCGCCCCGTACAGTTCCTGCGGTGTGCCGGCCTGCTCGATGTTGCCGTCCTTGAACAGCACCACCTGGTCGCTCATCGTTAGCGCCTCGGCCTGGTCGTGGGTCACGTAGATCACCGTGACCCCCAGCTCGCGGCCGATGCGCACGATCTCGCGCTGGAGGTGCACCCGCAGTCCCGCATCCAGTGCGCCGAGCGGCTCGTCCATCAGAAGCACACGTGGATGGAAGACGACCGCGCGGGCAAGCGCGACCCGCTGCTGCTGGCCGCCGGAGAGCTGGGAGGGAAAGTGCTTGCGGTAACTGGACAGCCTAACGAGTTCGAGCGCCTCTCCGACCCGGCGATGCATCTCGGCCCTGCTCACATGACGGAGCTTCAGCGGGAACCCGACGTTCCGCTCCACGCTCATGTGCGGGAACAGCGCGTAGCTCTGGAAGACGAACCCGATCTCCCGCCGGTGCACCGGCAGCCGGGTGCAGTCCCTGCCGCCAATCTCGACGCGCCCGGCGTCCGGTTTGATCAATCCGGTCGTGATGGCGAGCGTGGTCGTCTTGCCCGAGCCCGAAGGGCCGAGGAAAGTCGTGAAAGAGCCCGCGGGAACGGCGATGTCGATTCCGTGCAACACTTCCACGCCGCCATACTGCTTGCGCAACCCGCGCAAGTCGACTGGCGTTCCGCTCGTCGCGCCTATGTCCGTCATGCCTTAGACACCTCGCCTCAAAAGGATGTTCTCCGCGACCTGGCCGGAGATCCGCCTGCGCCTTGCCCAGAAGATGAGCCCGGTGATGCTGACCAGGCCGATTCCGACCATGGACAGGAAGATCGCAGCGGTCGCAACGATCGGTGTGAGGTTGTACTGCATCTGAGTCCAGAGTTGCAATGGGAACGTACGAATGGTTGCCGTCCCGAGGAAGACGACGTTGACGATATCGTCCCAGGAGGCCAGGAAGGCGAACACTGCCCCGGCCACGATGCCGGGCAGCAGCAACGGCACCGTGATCGACCGGAAGGTCCGCCATGGCGATGCCCCGAGTGTGCGCGCGGCTGGCTCGAGCGACGCGTCGATTCCCCGCACCGTAGCAAGGACCGCGATGACCACCAATGGCAGCCCGAGGGTCGTGTGCGCGATAATCAGCGGCAGGATGGTATTGAGAAGGTGGGTGTCCGCGGACAGGAAGAAGTAACCGAGCGCGAGCGTGACCACCGGCATGATTACCGGTGCCAGCACCAGCGCTTGGACCGCACGTGACCTGCCGATCCTCCCGCGGCCCAGAGCCAGGCCGAGCGGTACCCCGAGTACCAGTGACAACCCGGCCGCTGTCAGGCCTACCCGTAGACTGGTCTGCATGGAGTTCGTCCAGTCCGGGCTGGTCAGCAGCACCCTGGCCCAGCGCAACGAATACCCGGTCGGCGGGAAGCCCAGCAGGTTGGAGTTGTCGAATGCGCTGATCGCGATGATGATCAGCGGCAATACGAAAAACACGGCGACCAGGCCGGCGGCGAGGTAGCCGCCCCAGCCAATTCGGTAGGTCCTCATTGCGGCGCCCTCCCGCCGGGCATGCCCCTGGCGGTCCTGGTCGCCACGGCCGAGACGATGAACAGCGTCAGTAGAGTCACCACCAGCAGCCCGGTGCTCATCGCCGCTGCCAGGCCGAAGTTGCCGAGTTGCTCGGTCTGAGTGACGATCAGCGCACTGATCATTTGGTGGCTGGGGTCGCCGAGCAGCGCGGGAGTGATGTAAAAGCCCAGGGTCAGCAGGAAAACCAGGCCAGCCCCGGCGATGATGCCCGGGCGGGTGGCAGGGACGAAGATCCGCCAGAAGGCCTGGTACCGCTTCGCGCCCAGACTCTGGGCCGCCAGCATCGTGGACATGTCCACCTGGCGCATGCTGGCATACAGCACGAGCACCATGTACGGCAGCAGCAAATGCGTGGTTCCGACGATCATGCCGAGGTCGTTGCGCATGAGGGTGAGCGGAGCGCGGATAATGTGCGCGCTGATCAGCAGGTGATTGATGACTCCAGTGGTCTGCAGCAGCATGTACCAGGCGTAAGCCCGAGCGAGCCAACTCGTGGCGAACTCCGCGACCAGGACCAGGATCAGCAGGACGCGGACGGGTTTGGTCGCCGCCACCATCGCGAAGGCGTAGGCATAGCCGAGCACCAGAGTGGTCACCGCTGTGAACAGCGCGGCCCGGAAGGTGCTCTCCAGGGTGTGCAGGTACAGCGATGTGAAGATCGTCTTATAGTTGCTGAGGCCGGCGCCCGAGATGCTCTGGTGCACTACGAGCACCAGAGCGGCCCCGAAGAATCCGACGAGCAGGATCAGCCCTGGGGCGGCCAGCCATGACCAGCCATCCGACAGCGCCTGAACGACTTTCCTGCCGACCTTGACTGCGGGCCCGGGCAGCCGCGCCGCGCGGAGCGGCGGCGGTCCGTGGACGTCGGCTTCGGTATCAACAGCAGCCATCTCGAACTCCCATCCGCCTCTCTGCTGGCCGGGCGGTCGCGACGATCCGCAGGCCGCCCGGCACCCCGGCTATCCTCCCTGAATGAACGCCTGGAACGTATTTACCGCCTTGGTTCCGTATTTCGCGAAGTCGTTCCAGTCGTATTGCGCGTACGGTTTTCCCTTTGTGTTGGCGGACGGCAGCTGGCTTGCCACCGACGGGCTCACCCGGCTGAAGGAATTGACGTTCGTCGGACCGTAGTCAATGAAGTTGGACAGCTTGGCGTTATTGGCTGCGCTGGTGATGTAGCCGATGAGCTGCATGGCGGCAGCGACGTGCTTGGAGCCCTTGGGGATGCTCATCGCGCCGTAGCCGACGATGGGGACGTTCCACGACACGCCAAGGTTAGTCTCGCCGCTCTTGATCGCGTCGTAGACCCGGCCGTTCAGGCACAGGCCGAACGCGGCCTCTCCGGAGTTGACCAGCTGCGGGCATTGCTGGTTGCTGTTGTACCAGATGATGTCGCTCTTGATGCTGTTCAGCTTGGCGATCGCGCGCTTGAGGTCCAGCGGCCAGATCTTGTCCGGAGGCACCCCGTCGGCCAGCAGGGCGGCAATGTAGTCGTCGATATACGGCGCCTGCTCGTCCATCGCGCGCTTGCCGGGGAACTTCTTAACGTTGAAAAAGTCCTGCCAGTTCGTGGGCACCTTTCCGGCCATGGCCTGCTTGTTGTACGTGATGACATTGGCGTAGGAGTAGTAGACAGTGACATAGGGGTTTACGTTGTTGGCCTTGACGATCTGGCTGCACGGAACAACCGAGCAGTTGATCTTCTCCATGTAGTCCTTGGCGTCCCTGACGATGAGGTCGCCGGTGAAGATGTCCCAGCTCACGTTTCCGGTCTGGACCATCGCCTTCATCTTGGCGAAGTCCACGGTGTCGTCGTAGACGATCTTGATGTTGGGATGAGCCTTCATGTATGGCTTCAGCCAGGCGCTTTCCTCGGCCGCGCCGAAGTCGCCCCCGAACCCGGCGTAGACGAGAGTAACCTGCCCGCCGCTGGCGGAGGTGCCTCCGGACGATCCTGAGCTGCCACAGGCGTTGATGAGCGCGGGGGCCAGCGCAAGCGCCGCGATCAGCGCCAGCCGCTGGTGCCGGCGGATTCCCCCCTTGACGACTTTGGTAGCTGACATCTTCAGCCCCTTGCTTCACGTGGTTACGCGGAGGTGGCCAGACAGGCCATGTTCGGCCCGCGTCCCGGCCACCTTGGTCAGGCCCTCAGCCGGGGCCCTTGTAGGCGGAATCGCTGTACAGTGATCAAATTCTGGTTGTCTGGTATAAGAATCCCAATCACGGATTTGGCCAGCCCTCGCCCCGTTCCCTGGACGAATTGTCCGCTTGGCGGTCCAGGAGCTCGAGCGCAGCCCACAACTCCATGCGCTGCGCTGCCGAGTCGAGGTGGACCTGCAGGATTTGCTCGACACGGTCGATCCTGTTCCGCAGGGTGTGCCGGTGGATGCCGAGATCGACGGCCGTGGGATCCCATTGGCCGTGATGGGCGAGCCACGTCTTGAGCGTCACAATCAGGTCACCGCGCGTTTCCAGCAGCGGGCCGAGCACGTCGGAGGCGAACTGCGCGGCTTGCCGTTCATGCAGCAGTTCCAGCAGGCTGCCCGAGCGCATTTCCCGCACGTCCACCAGCGAGGACCCGGTCCGCTTGGCGCGGTCCAGGGCCGCCCGCGCCGTCCGGCGCGCAGCGTCGAGCTTGTCCGCGGCCACGGGCCCGGCCAGGCCCACCGCGCGATCAGCCAGGTCGCGCAGGACCGGCTGTAGGCACGCCGTCATGTCGATCCCGCGCGCATCAGCGAGTGCCATCTCGTTCTCGTCGTCGGCCGCGACCAGCCAGGGGCCGAGCGAGTCGACGAGCGCCCGCCACGAGTCCCGCCGCTCGTCGCCCGCTGGGAGCTTGCTCTGTGAGGCCAACACGTACAGCGGACCGCTCGGCATGGAAGTCCCCATTAGCTCCGCCATACGCGCGGCGGACCGCAGGTCGCCGTTCAGCAGCTCCTGCGTATACCGGCTTCGCAGCCTCGTCTCCAAGTCCGCGGCGTGCTCCCAGCCGCGCAATAGGAGCGTCAGCAGGGCGACGGCCGTATTGATGTAGCGCCGCTCGAGCGCGGTCGGCGGCGTCGGCCGGCCGAGGAGGAGATAGCCCTGCAGCCGCGAGCCGTGCCGCAGCAGGTAGGCGACGACGGGCTGCAACCCGCCGACCAGCGGCAGCACGCTCGGGCCGCGCGGTCGCTGCAGCTCGCGGATCTCCTCGAACAGGCATCCGATATCCGGCAGCGGCATCTCGGAGTAAGCGCCCTGCTGGTCTCCCTGGGGGCTCAAGACGACCACCCAGGCATCGAGCACCAGGCCGAGGCGCTGGCATACCCCGCCGACTCCTCCGCTCCCCGCCGCATCCTTGATCAGCAGCTCATTGGCATCCAATACCGACGTCACCTGGGCGAGGCCGTCCGTGGCCACCAGATAGGCGACCGTCTTGCTCACCGACAGGAATGTCGTCTCCGGCTTCATGCCGAGCAGCGGCAGACCATGGGAGTCGGCGGCGTCCAGCACCTCCGGCGGTATCTCCGGAAAGATCGTCAGATTCGGCACCGACGGGCCGCAGCTGAAGACCAGCGCACCGGCGCCCGCCGCGACGATGTTGACGATGTACTCGCTCGCGGTCACCCGGCCGCTTCGCAGCCACTGGCCCATGGTGGCGACGAGTTCCCCGCCTTCCAGCCACGGCCCGGGGAATGGCAGCTCGCTGATGTACACCCAGGTGACCCGGCGGTCGGTGAGATCCGTCCGGCCGGCCACCTCTAGGCCGAGCGACGTGTCACGGACCAGCGTGCGCAGGCTGACTGAAGGGTTCAGCTCGGGTCCAAGACGCCTGCGCAGTTCACTCATGGGGGCCAGCGCACCACCTAAGCACGATGAGGACGCAACCCAGCCCGGGTCACGACCTGGACAGATTGTCCTGTATCAAAGCCCTCACGACAAGGCACGAGTGGCTGGGACTACGCGTTCGTTCCGTGCACTCAGGCACCGACTAGACCGGTCGGCCTTGTTCGTATGGACACTCTGGCGTGCGTTCTCCGTACCGCTGGCCAATCTTGCGACTGTCGGCCCGGTAGTTCCCGACTTACATTTGCAGCGCCGGATGGATTAGGGCCGGCCCGCACGAGGTTGCTGAACGCGGACAGGAGCTTTGATGGATGTGAACCCGCTCACCGGCTACGACTTCAACATCATCTCCACAGACGGGCACGTCGACCCACCGCAGGCAGAACTGATCGCCCGGCTGCCGGAGCACCTGCGCCCAATGGCACCGCACACAGTGGTCCGTGACGGCGTGGAATACCTGGAGATACCCGGGATGGCGCCCATCAGCAAGGCATTCAGCGAAGGGCAGATGCAGGGCCGGGGAACCGACGCAATGGAGGCCGAACGGGAATTCCGCAACGACCCGGACGGAGGACGCGACCTCGTCAAGCGCAAGGCGCAGCTCGAACGGGACGGCGTGTGGGGGGAAGTCGTGTTCCCACACTCGTTCCTGTCCCTGAGCGCGCACCCGAACGCCGAGTACCAGAGGGAAATGGGTCGGCTTTACAACGACATGTGCGCGGAGATCTTCCTGACCAATGACCGAGACCGGTACGCTCCGGCCGCTGTGTTGTCGACCCTCGAGCCGTTCGACGCCGTGGCCGAGGCGCAGCGTGCCAAGGAACTCGGCTTCACGTGCGTGATGCTCCCGCCCGTCGTGCCGTGGCTGCCCTACTGGCACCTGGACTGGGAGCCGGTATGGTCCGAACTCGAGGAACTCGACCTGGTGGTGAACTTTCACGTGTTCACCGGGAACACCTCGCAAGGTGTCGACTTCGGCAACCTATGGGTCATACCGCCGGACCTGGCAGAACTCGGCCGCATGCGGTTCCGCGCTGAGCGTGTTGACGAGAGGCTGAGCACCACGGTGATGTGCATGGCATCGGCGATGTCGCCGATGATGCACCTCATCGGTTCCGGCACCTTGGACCGGCATCCTCGGCTTAGATTCGCGCTCGTCGAGTCCGAGGCGGGCTGGATCCCGTGGGCGCTGCAGGCCCTGGACCTGATGCAGCGCCGCCGGCGCTTCGCGATGATCAATCTCGAACTGCAGCCGAGCGAGTACTTCCGGCGCCAGGGCTGGGGCACCTTCCTTGAGGATAAGGTCGCCATCGACGTCCTGAACTACATTGGCGAGGACAAGCTGATGTGGTCGAATGACTGGCCACACGACGAAGGGACTTATCTCGAAAGCCAAGACATCATCAAGAGCCTGATCGGCCACCTGCCGTACGCCACTCAGAAGAAGCTTCTGCACGACAATGCCGCCAAGTTGTACTCACTCGACCAGGCCGTCGCACTCGCGTAGCCACAAGCGCCGTCGCTCGAGCACCCGGGGA
Organism: Streptosporangiaceae bacterium; assembly: GCA_035532775.1. Lineage (GTDB taxonomy): Bacteria > Actinomycetota > Actinomycetes > Streptosporangiales > Streptosporangiaceae > Chersky-822. The sequence continues at coordinate 65,591 of DATKQH010000257.1, read as the reverse complement.
GATGCCATGAGCTGGAGCCTCAACGTTAGCGGCCACATCGACGCCGATCCCGAAGTCGCGGAGAGAATTGAGCAGGCAGTCCTTGAGAAGGTCAAGGAATCGATATCGGTGATCCGGGCAGTCGAGGGAAGCGGCGTGGCTAATGCAACCTTCATCGGCCATTTTGTCGGACCGCATAAAGTCACTTCAGGAACCGTTCAGAATTGACACTGCTGGTGTGAGTCAACAGCTCAATCGGCACCGATGCGGCCGACCAGCATACATCGCTGTTCGCTTACCGCCACCCCATGCCAGCCAACAAATAGCTGTTCACGACAACGGCCAGAAGTTGACCGCACTGATCCGGTGCCGACGACGCCTATGTCCGCCGACCAAGGCAGTCCGCATGGAAGGGCGGTCAGGGACGCGCATTAATGTGCCCACAGCGACGAATGCACGGTTGTCGGTCCACCATGGCATAAGGGATATCGCATGAGCAGTCCGCTGAAGATCGATGTACATCTCCACGTGTACCCCTCCGCGCAGGAAGGCCAGCACTGGAAGAGCGACTACGAGATCTGGGAGTACGGCGAGCACAGCGGAGTCCGCTTCAGCGCGGATGCCGGAACCCTGCCCGAGACTCTCGCCGCTCTGGAAAGAGCAGATTTCTCGCACGGTGTGGCTCTGAACCTCTTCTCGGCCGACATGCTACGGCAAGATTACGCATCGACGCTTCCGCATGCGGCAGACGCCCCGGAGCGGGCCGCCGCCCTCGCGGAGTTCGACGCCGCTCTCCCAGACCGTTATGTTGCGCACAATCAATGGCTAATGAGCAGGTTGGCCGATGTTCCCGCCATGAGTGGGTTCATCGCCGTGGATCCATCGGTTCTCTCGCCCAAGAGAAATGTGGCGCATATGCGCGAGATGGCTGAGCGCGGGGCGCGAGGCTTGAAGCTTCATCCAGTCCTTCAGAAATTCGAGGTCAACGATCATCGCATGCATTCCGTATATCAGGAGTGCAGCGATCTCAGGCTGGCTGTGCTTTCTCACACTGGACCATCGAGCGACGGAAAGCCCTTTGCCGAGGTCTCTGCCTTTGTGCCGCTTCTGCAGGCATTTCCGAGGCTCACCGTGGTGTTGGCGCACTTGGGCGGCGGGAAATGGCAGGACACCCTTGCTGTTGCTGAGGCCTTTCCGAACGTCGCTTTCGACCTGTGCGAAATAATTGAATGGTCGGGTGCGCCGAAGGCGCCTAACGCGGAGCAGTTGGCCCGGCTGATCCGCCAGATCGGTCCAGGGCGAGTGTTGCTGGGGTCGGATTACCCGTGGTACGAACCTGCGCGCACTGCCGCACTGGTCGAGTCCCTCCCGATTCTCTCGCCGGCAGAGAAGAACGCAATCATGGGCGAAAATGCCGCGAGGATCCTGGGTTTGCCAGTCTGAGCCGCTGCAGATCAGCCTCATAGCAGTTTCAGCGACTGCTCGCGGACGCGGAGGCCAGGGCGCGCGGGCGGTTGTCTGGCCTCTTGCGCTAGCTGCAAGAGGCGGGCAGTTGTTCCTTTCATGAAAGGTGCACCACCACCAGCGTCTGGGCGGTGGAGCCGAGGGGGAGCTGGCGGGTGAAGCTGGACGTACCCGCTCACGGGCCCGCGCCCACCGTTGACACCGCGGCCCACTCATCGGCAGAAGAGTAAGATCCGCCGGATGGCTGGAGCATGGAGTGCTTGGCGGATACAGCGTGGGAATACCCGTCGATTGCCGGCGTCCCCGTACTGCTCGGCCAGTGGTAAGGAGAGGAGATTCGTACAGCGGGAAAGTACAGCAACCGGTGCGGATTTCGGCAGACTGGCATGCACGCTCTGGGACGGTGACCTGCAGGGATAGACACGGGTGGATGGCCTGCCTGCTGATGGCATGCAAGAGGTCTGGGGTTCGAATCCCCATAGCTCCACAAGGAATTGCAGGTCAGGGCAAGGCCGCGTACCTGGGAAGACCGGTCTCAAGATCGTCTGACCGTCATTTGACCGTCATGATGAACGTGAAACGACAACACCGCGCCGCCCGGATCGGCCTTCGATGACGGGCTGAGCCGGTCTGGCGGCGATGGGATTTGAACAGTCCGGGAGGGCAGTTCCTGGGGTTGGACCCGAACTTGATCGTCATGGTTGAGCAGAGGGTGGTCAGCGAGGCGTTCATCTGACGTTCGTCCGCGAGTGCAGCGCCTGCTGAGCATGCGGGTGAGGCTCCGAAGTACGCGAGACGCTTCCCAGGGGAGGCCCGATTGGACATCAAGTCGCTGGAGGAATTGCGGCAGGCTGATGAGCGGACTCTGCGTTTCGCTCCTATGGGTCTGCTGACAGGCGCCATGATGCGGCCCGAGGACGCCGCCATGTTTCAGCAGGAGATCATCGGCCATGCTGATCTGGCGCCAGCGGTGGCGGAGGGCACTCGCAACACTTTCGAGCGGTTGCGATCCCTCTACGCCTATGGCGTGATGTTCTACGATGCTTTCACGGTTGTGGAGGACCTGGCACATCTGGTCCTTGAGCAGGCGCTTCGGGAGCGGTTCATCGAGTTCTACGCCGGTGCCGTGCCGTTTGAGGACGCGAGCGGGGTTGTGCATAACGTCGCGGCCGCGAGGTTCGACGGGTTGTTTGACGAGATCCATCGGGACGGCCGGTTGCACCGGCCCCAGCGATGGCGGCCCCGGCTGCGCCGGGCCGGAAGGCTGATCTACTTCGATGGGATGCTGGACTCGTTGCTGCGGTGGGCTCGTGGCGAGGGTCTGCTCCGGGGCCAGCACAACCGTCGGCTTGAGCCAGTCTTGAAATGGTTCAGGAACAATGCCGCGCACGGGCCTGACTATCATCTCGGCACGCCGGTCGAGGCGGCGCGTACCATCAGTGACGCCGCGGAGATCATCAACCACCTATGGGGCTCATCGACCCGCGGGGGTCGGCTCTACCCCGCACCGGTCCGGCGTGAGATCCTGGCTGTCGCGTGGAGTCCCGGCGGCTCGGTGATAAGCGGCCTGGCAGACGATTTCCCGGCATCTCAAGAATACGAGGACTGGACTTACGTCTTGGTTCGAGCGGTTCTGCATGATGCAGGTTTGATTCGCATTGACGGCCAGTATGAAACCACGACTTATCCATGTGATCTGCTCTGGGGTCCGGGGAAATGGCAAGACGCCGCCGCCTGGCTGGAGGAAGAACGGCCGGCAGCGGATGAGGTGGATATATTGGACCGGCTGTTCTTGGTCCAGCGTCACGAGAACCGTGTCTACTTGCCGCGCAGTGTCGACGTGGCGGCAGGGCTGAACGAGGAGGAGCGGCACGGTACGTGGTATCTCATCCGGGCTGACTTCCCTGCGGACACTGTCGGGCACACGCGCCAGCTCGCCGCCGGCCAGATGTCATGCGCTTCAGAGGACCGTGCAGGCAATGCGCAGCAGAGACGGTGGGCATTGGCAACTGGCAGGAGATGATCGATCTCTCCACCGCTACCGGGCTCATCGTCGAACCGCGCAGGCCGTCGGTCACGCGAGTGTCGTCGGCAATGGGCTGGGCCCGGTACAGCGAGATCGTCGGGACTAGCGCCTCCGCGCGCCCGGCGGTACCGGCCGAAGACCGATGATCATCTGGAGCCTCGACGGTCGGCCGATGCCGATGCTGGATACCTCGATGATTGCTCTGATAGCCCAATCTAGTTTCTAGATAGTATTTTTGCCTACGATTGCCACTGTTCCGCAGCAATGAAGCGGCGGATCTTGACTGTTGGTCTGCGGTTCGTCCGTGGATTCTGGCCCCAAAAGCGAACCGGGTGGGCAGGATTGAAACGGATCGAAACTGTGAGCAAGAACCTGACGAGTCGCAGAGAGGCGCGATCCAAATGCGGTCATCGCGGGAAATGCAAGTCGGTGGTGCGGGCGCCAGCGAGGTGACATCGGCATTCGAGCGCCTTGGCTGGGGGACCGTCGAGAACACACGTCATGACGTAGGCACGGACTTGTATGTCTGTGCCCGTGACGAGCGCCTGTTCGACCTCGGTCTGCTCGTCGGTGTCCAGGTGAAGACCGGAGAAACGACCGGCGCTGAGGGAACGCGGACCTTCCGAGAGGCTGTGCGTGATCCGGGCGGTGACGTCACCGGTTGGTGGTTCCGCGACGATGACCGTTCTCACGTCGATGCGTGGCTGTCTCACGGGTTGCCGCACCTCATAGTCCTGCATGACCTAACCAGCCGGACGTCCTATTGGGAACACATCACTTCAGAAACTGTGGTACCGACAGGCAAGGGCGCGAAGGTGTTCGTGCTAAAGACGAACACGATTGATGACGGACATCGCGATGCCCTGCTCAGGGTGGCTGCCACCGTTCGGCCTGGGGTGGCGTGGGAAGGCAGTGCCTGGATCGGCGCCGCCTCCGTCCTGCCGCGGGACCTGATGCGTCATGCGCTTGTGGCGCCCCGACTCGTGGCACCACACCCGAACCTAGGCCACGACGTGGCCCTGAGTCCGGAGCAGGCGATTGCGCTCCTGGTGCAAGCACGAGTAGCCGATCTGGGTCATTTCGTGGAGAAGCGTGTTGAAGCGCCCGCACTAGGAGAGGGCGCGGACTCACCGGAATGGGCGCGGCGTTTCGTCAGCGCCCTAGGCCGAAGGGTCACTACAGGTGATTGTGAGCCGCTGCTGCAAGTGGTCGTCGACGCTCCAAGCGCGGCAGACTGCGTCGCCGCGACTGTGACAGCAGCCGCCAGTCTCTTGGAAGAGGGCAGAGCGGACGAGGCGATCACGCTACTTGAGACAGCGCTCGCACGGGACGACGCCGCACCAGTTGATCATGCTTGGCTGACCTTGCAGCACGCTCGCGCATGCTCAGAGGTCGGCCGTCTGGATGAGGCCCGCGCAAGCGCTGTTTCTGTCCAGAAGAGCCTTGCTCGGCTTGTGGCCACAGGACATGGCATGGCGCTAGGAGTCAATAGCCTGCGACGCTCTCTTCACGACCCCGGTACTCAAGTACCCGCCGCTGTCGTGAATGCCCTCAATAACTCGCCCGGGCGGCGTCCAGAGGCCGACGAATTGCTCAGCAGCCTTCGTGGCCATATATCCGCGAAGGTCCGCACCGCCGCCGCCAAGGCTCTGCATCGTTAACTTTGCCGTAGAACGCGATATCGCTCTCTCAAGGCGGTAGCGCCGGTTCAAATCCGGTCGGGGCTACAAATGAAGTACCAGGTTAGGGGCCTGACCGCCAGTGCTGGCGGTCGGGCCCTTGATCATTTGTCACTGGTTTGTCATTGAGTTCTGGCGTCACGGGGCGGCATCTGGCGCCACGGGCGGATGCCTATCGGCACTCCAGCGGCGTGGTGCTGGAGTCAATATGAACATGGCGATGATCTTCACGACGGCCGTGCCGCGGTCTGGAAGCTCCCGTCGCCCCGGTCGCCGGTCCGGTGCGAGCGCTCCCGACGGCCACGGCCAGCAGCACCGGGACGGCGATGATCCTCGCCGCACGTACGGCAGCCGCCGCTGGGTCTTATGCATGCAGTTGGACTCTGTTCAGCATCGTCATGCCGCCGTTCACACATAACCTGCGACCTCAAGTTAAGTTGTTAATCTGCTACTCTAAATTTGTTAGGGTAGCAGGAAACTAACTTTAGGGGTTTCATGACCGCGTCGATGACGCCGGTCGCGGTGGCCAACGGCCTGCGGCGCGTCGGTGAGGATCTTGCCACGTGGCGGCGGCTGCGGCGGCTTACTGCAGCTCAGGTCGCGGACCGGGCCGGAGTGTCGCGGCACACCGTGATGCGGCTTGAGAACGGCGCTGGTGCCGGCCTGGAGAGCGTGCTTCGGGTCGCACGTGCGCTGGGGGTGCTGGACTCGCTGGTGGCGGCGCTCGACCCGTACGCGACCGATGTGGGCCGCATGCGGTCGGAGGAAGCGCTGCCTGAGCGGGTGCGCCCGCCACGGCCGGAGCCAGGGCCGTGAACGGCGACATCGAGGTAAATGTCGCGGTAGGTGACCGGAACCTGCTGGCTGGTCAGATGTACTCCCACCGCCACCGGGGATCGGAGTCGGCCAGCTTCGTCTACGACAGCAGGTACCTGGCAGACCCAGACGCCTACTCGCTGGACCCGGCGCTGCCCCTGGTCACCGGTACGCTGCAGACCCCCGTTGGGCGTCGGCTGTTCGGCGCCTTCGCCGACAGCTCGCCAGACCGGTGGGGCCGGACGCTGATCCAGCGTGCCGAGCGGGCACGGGCCAAAGCAGCGGCGACGGCTCCGCGCTCGATGAGCGAGATCGACCTGCTGCTCGGCGTCCGTGACGACCTGCGTCAGGGGGCTCTGCGCTTCAGGCTTGGTGATCAAGGGCCATTCCTCGCGACCGAGGAATCGGGAGTCCCTGTCCTGACTGACCTTCCTGCGCTGCTTGACATCGCAGCCCGGGCCGAACGGGACACCGCGAACTACGAAGACCTCAGGCGATTGCTGCGCGCCGGCAGCTCCCTCGGTGGTGCGCGCCCGAAGGCGCACGTCCTGGATGCTGGCGGCCGCGTGTCGATTGCCAAGTTCCCCAGCGTCGCTTCGGACACCTGGAACGTGATGGCATGGGAAAAGGTGGCTCTCGACCTGGCGCGGGACGCGGGCGTGATGGTCCCCGACTCTCAGCTGATCCGCGCAGGAGACCGGCACGTGCTCATCGTGGGCCGTTTCGACCGCCTCGGCACAGCCCGTGTCGGCTATGCCAGTGCGATGACGATGCTCGAAGCCGGTGATGGCGACCAGCGCAGCTATCTAGAGATCGCGGCAGTGATAGAAGAACGATCCACTGCGGCGACAGAAGACCTGCGCCAGCTGTGGCGGCGGATGGCTTTTTCGATCCTGATCTCCAACACTGATGACCATCTCCGCAACCACGGGTTCCTTCACCAGCGCGGCGAGTCGTGGACGCTGTCTCCGGCGTTTGACCTCAACCCCAATCCGGACCCCGGCCCGAAAAACCTCAGCACCGCCATCGATTTCACTGACACGCGCGCAAGTGTCGATACCCTCATCAGCGTTGCCCCTTACTTCCGCCTGGATCCCGGCGACGCGGTCGAAGTCCTCGCTCAGGTAGCGCGAGCAGCCGCACGATGGCGCATGGTTGCGAAGACACACGGGTTGACGCAGCAGGACCTTGACGTCATGGAGCCGGCCTTCGAGCACGCCGAGAGCCAGCGGGCTCAGGCACTGGCGAAGATCTGACCGACTCGCACTAGCTGAACCAGCTTGCGTATCGCTGGTATCACCGGCTCCCGCCAGTAGACGCCGATCACTTGGGGGAGATGCCTGCCTGGGTTGAACGAGGCCGCGTCATCCCTCTCAAGGCGGTAGCGCCGGTTCAAATCCGGTCGGGGCTACGAATGAAAGTGCAGGTCAAGGGCCTGACCGCTGGTGACAGTGGTCGGCCTTGATCATTTGTCCGTCATTTGTCCGTGCGCTTCGCCGTCACCGAGCGGTAGGAAGCGGTATCAGCGGAGCTTGTTCGGCAGCAAGATCGCGGTCCAGAGCGCGAGTCGTGAACAACGTGGGACCGGTAGCTAACGAGGGGCTTGTCCGAGTTTCTAGTCGGCCACGCCTTGAAGGATGCAACCGGCTGTACATGAGATCGCTTGAGGCGAGGCCGGATGCCAGGTGTTGTCGGGCTGCGACAATGGACGAAAAGAGGTTGTCGCGGATGGGACGAGATCGTGGCTGATTCAGAGGTTGCCGCCGGAGCGCGGGCTGCGCTTGGCCGGCAGCTGGCAGCTAGCCGTCGCGCTGCAGGGCTGAACCGCGACGCCCGCCCATGCGCCAGGGCCGCCTGCTGCCACGCCTCCACAGCGCCCTCGCTCACCACGTCATCATGCAGCGCGCCCTCCAGCCACAGCCGCAACGACTCGATCCCCGCCGAGCCCGGCACTTCACCTGGCCGCAGGCCGGCCGGCGCATCTCCCGCAGGGATCGGCGCAACGGGCACACCGACGACGACCCTGGCCTGCTGCGCCGCAACGGCAGCCTGCACATGCCCACGCCGCGCCACGGCCACTACCTCGTCAAATCCCCTGACCAGCGCAGTCCCGGTCCCCAGCGCATCGTCACAGCGCCGCCAGAACTCACGCGGCACACGCTGCCGCCCAGTCTCCGCATTCGCGACCGTGCTACGGCTATAGCCAGATAACGGAGCCAGCTGCCCCTGATGTGTCCGGCCGGAGAGCTGGTGGTCGAGCTTGGAGCGGATCTGGCGGAGCTGGGGATGGTGATCCGGAGGTGTCGTTCGGCGTCGTCATTGCGGCGGCTGGTCCGGGTGGCGGCGCAGATGTCGGGGTTGATGTGCCTGATGTTCGTCAAGCTGGATGACCGGGACGCCTTCGGTCGCTGGGTGGTCACGGCGCGGGCGGCGGCTGTTGAGGCCGGGGACCCGGGGACCTTGTCGTGGGTGCTGGCGCAGGAGGCGTACGGCCGCTACTACGCCGGTGATCTTCGGGGCGCGGTCAATGTGGCGCGGCAGGCGCAGGATCTGATGCGCAGGACCCCGAGCGTGGGCGCAGTCTTGGCGGCCGCTCTTGAGGCGCGCGCGCACGCGGGGCGGGGCGATGGAGGGGAGACTCGCAGGGCGCTGGGCCGGGCTGAGGTGATCCTCGGGGCGCTGGAGCCGGGATCGGCTAGCGCGTCTGCCTTCGGCTGCACCGAGGCGCAACTGCGGTTCCACGAAGGGAACGCCTACACCCGGCTGCGGGACATCGGTCCGGCGCTTCGGGCGCAGGACCGCGCGCTGGAACTGTGTCCGCCTGGTGATTACACCGACTGGGCAATGACCAGGCTTGACCGGGCTGCCTGCCTGGCCCACGGTGGTGACGCGCCGGGGGCGGTGGCTTACGCGATCGAGACGGTGAGCGGCCTGAACGGTGAGCAACGCCGGGGGATCATCGCCGGCCGCGGCCGCGAATTGGTGCGCGCGTTGCCGGTGAAGTACCGGCATGCCGCAGTTGTCGGCGAGTTCGAGGAGTTGCTCCTGCGGCCTGCCGGGGAGCCGAAGGAGATCTCAGGTCAGTGATCACTGTCTCAGCTGCCATTCCGGGCGATGCGCTGGCGATGGCGGAGTTGCTGGAGGAGATGGACCGCTTCTACGGCGCCAGCGGCACCGAGTTGGTCGGCGAGCGAGTCAAGCAGATCAACGAGGCGGTTTCGCCAGCCAGCCCGCCGCCTGGGTGCTCCTCGCTCGGGACGGGGCTCGCCTGGCGGGAATCGCGGCGTACTCGTTCCTGTGGCCAGCCGTCGGCCTGACCCGGTCGCTGTACCTCAAGGAGCTGTACGTGGCTGACCTGTACCAGCGCAAGGGCGTCGGCAAGCTCCTGATGCAAGCCCTGTTCGAGGAAGCCGGCTTGCGTGGCTGCAGCACGGTTGAGTGGACTACGGACGAGGACAATGTCGGCGCGCAAGCCTTCTACGACGACCTCGGACTATCTTCGCCGCCCCGGCCATCGAAGATCCTCTACCGGGTCGAGGCTAACGGCGAGGGATTCCAGACCCCTCGGTGACCGTCGGCGTGGTCACGGAGATCGGCGCACTTGGTCAGTCAAGAACCTTGGATCATGTGGAGCCGACTGACGCAGAACTTGAAGGCAACGCTTAAGCTCGCTCCAGCGGTGACTAGTTGCGGTGCGTAGCCCGTGCGATCGGCCATCGTGTCGACACCATCGGGACTAAGTGTGCCTCATCGTCCCGCTCGGCGGTCAGCCGGTTCCAACAAAGGCGTGCTTAAGGTACTGGTTTGCCGCCTGTTCAGGAACGCGGAACGAACGGCCGATCCGGATTGCCTTCAGTTCGCCGGAATGAACGAGCCGATAAACGGTCATTTTGGACACACGCATGATCGACGCCACTTCGGCCACGGTCAGAAACCCGACGCCGCTTAGAGGAGTTGCTTCGCCTGCTGCCTTCAGTTGCCCTCTTCCGGCGGAGCCCATGAGCCAGGCCAGTTTGGCCGCACCAGCCACATCCCTCTCCAGGGTAAGTCCTGTATGAAGTACGGCAACACCAGCGAGCTACCTGACCCGAAAATGGGACCTCAGCCGGGCGCATCTTGAGACGTGGCAGCGGACTGTACGGCGGAAGTGGGGGTCGATGGTCCAGCCGTTGGCAGCTTCCCAGTCTGTGCAGGTGATTCAGGTCGCGGCTGGGCGCTCTGGCGGCAGTAGCGCCCGGGTATCTCGGCCGGGCCGAGGCCGGAGTGGTCGACGCGGGCATTGGTCGTAGTCCAGCGGGCCGGTGCCGAGGCGGGCGATAGCCAATACCAATTGCCGGCATGTACGGCCTTCTGGCACGGGCTCCTCGTTCCAGGGCGCCGGTACCGGCATGACTTGCCGGCGGGTCAGTGCTGTCGGATCCAGGGCCGCTCAGGTCCGGTTTGCGCCGCTGCTCACCTTCGTGGTTGAGACGTTGCATGTCAGCTGCCCGGATGGCACCCGGCCCTTCGAATGGGCGCTGCCCGGCTCGGGCCCATTCCTGACGGCCGCTCGCGCGAACCCTTTCCTGCTCGTAGCGCGACTTGCGGAAGAGTCGGCGGGCTGGCCGCACATCGGCCAGACTGACTGAGATCGGGCTATCGTGCACCACCTGCGGCGGGTCTACGGCACCGACCTGTCCGCCGAGAGCGTGTCCCGCATCACCGGCGCGGTGCTGGAAGAGGTCCGGGCCTGGCAGGACCGCCCGCTGGACCCGGCCGGTCTGGGCGGTGGTGTTCCTGGACGCGATCGTGGTGAAGGTTCGCCGACAACATGACGGGCCTGACCTTGGTCAGACCTTGACAAGGCGATCGAGCTACGGACAAAAGGATATGTCGGCTCTGGGTACCGACCTGTCAGACACTAGGAAGCGGGCCGAAGTGATCATCCGGGTTAGGGCATGGCTGATGTGTGCGGCGTTTCGTAAAATGGTGGTGGCTGAGATGATCGACGGGTGACGACTTCGCCTCCGCATGGCTTGCAGTTCTTGGTCGAGAGCTTTGATGGCTGGCAGCAGTTTCCGCGCGTTTCCGGGTCGGTTCGTGGGAGCAGGGGCTGGCTGGGTCGGTGCCGGGTGTTGCCAGCCTCCTGGGGGATGCCAGATATACCGGGCCGTACCTGGGCGGGGCTCCGGGCCGGCTCAGCGATCGGACGATTGCCAGGGATACGATCCGATCGGCGTGCCAGGCGATGAACCTGGAGGACGCTGGCGAGGTGCTGCGCGCCTTCGTGCTGGTCATGGCCTGGGGTTCGGGGCCGGTGTCGTCGCGAGGCATCCGGAACACCGGCCGTGCGCTGGAGCGGGCCGAGACCGCGCACGCAGTTCTTGCGCGGGCGGCACTCGGCTTGCGCACGACAGCCTGCGGCAGCCGGATTCTCCTCTGGATGTCGCGCTGAGGAAACGGCAGGCCGATTCATCAGCCAGGCTGACCGCCGACCACCCCAACAGCGTGTGAGCCGGTTCACGATCATCGCAGCTTGCCCCTGGCCCAGGCGCCCGCCGCGCGCCGACCCGACAACGTGCGGTGGCATTCGCGTCAAGGCGCTGGCAGGCTGAGGAGCCCGGTGAGTTCGCGGCAGAACTTGTCGAATGACGGCGAGTGCTCACGCGCTTGTCTGATGTCGAAGGCCGATGTGAGCGCTGCCTGGTCGGCCGTCTCTTTGTATGGATGACCTCCGGATCGTTGTCGGCTCAGCCATCCTTTGGCGTCCCGTATTTCCTCTGGGTTATCGGGTGCCTTCATATCAGCGGGGAATCCGAAGTGGCCGGCGAGGGATTGCGCCGCTGCCAGGAACCAGGCCTCATACTCTCGGTTGGCGAGAACGACGGAGACGCGGCAGTCCGGCCGCGCAGAACGCGCGCGGTCAAGGAGTGCGGGCGCTAGCTCCGCCGGGCAGTCGTCGTCGGCATCGAGGACCACCAAAATGCCGCCTGCCGGGCCGACCCATGAGTTCGATTCCACCTCACGCTCGATCCCGCTGGGAGCTATGAGCGATCCTCGCGGGCGGCGCCATGGCGGCTTCGGCGTGCGCAGGTCCACCATCGGGAAGTCCGCAGCCAGCCTGTACAGCAGCTTGGGGAGCGCAGAGACTTCGCCGTGGCCTTCAACGATTGACGCGATCGTGACAATGCGGGGCGTCACGTTGACGCTCTCGCGTCGGGTGCATGGTCACTCGGCTCAGAGTCTGGCGTGACCTGGTTGCCCCGCATTAGTTCACCAAGCGTGTGCAGGCGTTTGTCGACGATCTGCCTGCTCGCCGAGTCGACGTTGCCGATGATTGTCAGGCCCCGGTTCATCGTTACCGAGCGAACGCTGGCTAGGTCCAGATCCTCTCGGTCGAGCAGGTCAGCGCTCTGGCTGGTCGCGACAACCTGGACATGCTGGCTGGCCTCGGTCAGCGCGTCGAAAAGCACGCCTGCCGCAGCAGGATGAAGCGCCGTTTCCGGCTCCTCGATTCCGACGAGTGGCACGCGGCCGCCGAGGGCCGCTGGCTGGAACAGGGCAGCGAGGACCCCAGCGGCCCGGATCGTCCCGTCGGACATGCTCGTAGGCCCGAACACCACATCCCGGCCAGCCAGGCCAGCGCGTGTATGCAAAAGAACCGAGGTATAGCCGCGCTCATTCAGAGGCCCGGAGAACGATTGATCTATCCAGGCACCGCCAGGTTCCGCAGCACCAAGAACGGCAGCGAGATAGGCGTCCAGTCGCTCCTTGTGTCCGCCATGTTCTCGCTCCAGGGTGCCGAGGACGTCGGCCAGATACTCTCCGCGATGGCCAAGAAGCGCGCCCGCGGTTCGTGGCCTCGGTTGCCGCAGTTCGTCAAGCCCAAGGCTGTAGAAACGCATGCCCGCAAGCCCACGGAACAGTTCCGAGTACGGCGTCGGAACATTGGTGGTGGGGCCTCCTGGCAGCCCACCGGCTGGTGGCTGAGATCCGGCCACCGGCAGGTACAGGCGATCAGGCTCGACAACGGCAATGGGCTGACCGGAGGACTCTACCCGAACGCTGTTGTCCTGTCTCTGCCAGCTTCCTCGGTGCCCTTCCCATTGCAGGTCGCAGTCCTCGCGGACAACCTTGAACGAAATCCCATCATGACGACCGACTTCCAGCCCGTAACTGCCGGTGACCGGCAAGGACCCCCAGAGCGTCGCGACTTCGACCTTGATGCTGAACGACTCGGTCGCATAAGGCACTCTTCGCAAGAACTCGGGCAGCCCGCCGCGTTCCTCGACGGCAGTGCCCAGGTTCGTATCCAGGGCACGTGCGACGAAGGCGAGCGCGTCGAGGAAGTTGCTCTTGCCGCTGCCGTTCGGGCCTACCAGCACAGTCAGCGGCGACAGCCAGACATCACACGACTCGATGCTCCGATAATTCTCCAGCCGAACGCGACAGATGAACGGAATCGGTCGTTCCATCGCGCCCTCCGTATGCCCGTCGCTCAGATCCGCGGCGCTGATCATCGCGACGGGGTCTATGCCGCCAGCCTAGCGGCGCGACCTTCGCGTCTATCACCGTCTTGACCGCCGCCGACAGCATCCAGGTGACCTGCCTGCTGAATCGCCTCACTGGCCAGGACGCTGTAACACGGCCAGCGACTGCGGCACGAGCGCCAGGCTAGCCGGGTCGGCCTGCGGACGGACGCCTATGCCGAGTTCCTCCGGCTGGCGCCAGCTAACGCCAATGTTCTCGCGCAGGGTGGCGCGCGCTCGCGCGAGACACCCGGACGCCCCTCGTGACTCGCTAGTCTTGTCCATGACATTGGTCCTTGGGTTTTGGTCTGGCCGCCTGCCTGCCCCTAGTTGTGCTGACGGAGCGGAGGCAGACCACTCTCTCGGGTCCCAATGGGTGGGAGAGTGGTCCGCCTCCGCGCAGGCAGCGCCGGGCGGCGCTGATAGTCGGCCGGGTCGGCGATGGCCACGGCATCCATGAACTCGGCGAGGGATTTCTTCGCGTCGTGGCCTAAGCCGGCGAGCCAGACATGAATCCGAGCTGGGTCGTCGCCGCCACCGGTCAACAGCCTGTTCTTGGCCACGTAGTCGGCGCCGGCCGCGCGGTAGTTTTCGGCGATTCCGGGAAGTGGCTCGAGCGTCTGAGTGCGACGGCGTGCTGTCTCGAATTCCTCGTATAGCCGAGACGCCTCCCGGTACGCCTCAAGCGCGACATCCCACCGGGTCAGCGCCAGCGGTTCGATGAGCACGAACTCCTTGAGACATAAAGCATGGCGCTGATGTCGTCGGCGATGGCGAGCCGCTCAGTCAGCACAGGCGTGCTGGACACCAGCACGTCGGCCCGCACTCGACCGGGCGCTGGTCGAGGCAGACGGCGTGGCCGCTCCCAGGCGGAACACCTGCACCTTGGCATCGGTTTCCAGACATCGGGCTTGGCCAGCAGGCCACGGCATCACCGAGCGCGCACCAGGTGGACTTCTGGCGGCGGGCCCGCGCCTACCTCGGCCGGCACCTGCTGAGCGAGCCCGCCGCCCGCTAGTTGTCTACCTCTGGCTTGTTAGTTCGTAGCGGCGAGCCATTCCGGCTCTGGGCGCGGAACCGACTTGAGCAGGGTGGCAGTGTAGGGGTCCCGAGGGTTGCTGAGAACGTCCTCAGTCGGGCCGGATTCGACGACCTTTCCCCCGTGCATGACATAGAGGCGCTCGGTGACCTGGCGGACGATGGACAGGTCGTGGGTAATGAAGAGGTAACCAAGGCCGCGTTCGGTCCGCAGCTTGATGAGCAGGTTAAGGATCTGGGCCTGGACGGACATGTCGAGGGCCGAGACCGGCTCGTCGCAGATGAGGATGCGAGGCTGGGCTGCCAGCACCCGGGCTATGGCGACGCGCTGGCGCTCGCCGCCCGACAGGGCGACCGGCTTGCGGGCGGCGTAGTCAGCGGGAAGGCCGACCGAGCGGAGCAGGTTCCCGACTTCGGCGTTGCGGTCCTTCATCTCCGGCTCGCCGATGGCTATTGCCTCTCGGAGGATCGATCCTATGCTGCGCATCGGGTTCAGGCTGGAGTAAGGATCCTGGAAGACGATCTGGATGGTGCTTCTCAGCTTGCGCTGGTCTCTGGAACTGAGGTTCGCCCAGTTGGATGCGGGGATGCCGCCGATGAGGATCTGTCCGCTGGTAGGCTGTTCGAGGCCGACGAGGATGCGAGCCAGAGTGGTCTTCCCCGAACCGGACTCGCCGACAATCCCGACGCTTTCGTTCTCACCTACCTCGATCGACACGCCGTCCAGCGCGGCAACGGTACGGCGGCCGTTCCTGAAGACCTTGCGAGCGTCCTGAACCTGGATGAGGGCGGTCGCCGCTCCTGATGATGACGGGCCGGCGTCGACCTCTTTCTCACCTTGTCGCCGCAGGATGGCCATCTCGGCGCGGATCTCGGACACGCGAACGCAGGCCGACAGGCGGCCTGGCGCGACTTCGGCCAGCGGCGGGGAGCCCTCGGTGCAGGCCGGCGCGGCCCAGCGGCAGCGGGGGGCGAACGTGCACGAACCGGCGACGTCGTCCGGGGCCGGGACCGAACCGGGGATAGTCATTAGCTCGCCGGTGCGGCGCTCAGCCGACGGCTCGGAGAGGAGCAGTCCGAGGGTGTAGGGGTGCAGGGGCTCAGCGTCGAGCTCGGCCGACCTGCCCACCTCGATCAGCGAGCCGGCGTACAGCACGTAGACGCGATCGCAGACCGCGAAGGCGACACGCAAGTCGTGCGTGATCAGGATCAGGCTCATCCCCCGCGCCGCCTGGATGCCCTTGATCAAGGCGAGGACTTCGCGCTGCGTCGTGACGTCGAGCGCGGTGGTGGGCTCGTCGGCGAGCAGCACGCGCGGGTCGCGGGCCAGTGCTGCGGCGATCCCCACTCGCTGCCGCATCCCGCCCGACAACTGGAATGGATAGCGGTCGGCAACCGACGCGTCGCGGATCCCGACTTCCGCGAGCCGGCGGACCACCTCCTCACGCCGGGCGTCGCGGCTGAGACGACGCTCTCGGAGTAGCGATTCGCCGATGATTTTTCCGCAGGTCATCACCGGGTTGAGCATCGTGAACGGGTCCTGCAAGATCAGTCCGATCTCGCCACCGCGCTGAGCCTGCAACTCCCGCTCGGGGAGCTCGAGCAGGTTCAGGCCCCGGTAACGGACCTGGCCACTCGCGACCAGTCCCTTGGGCAGCAGGCCCATGATCGCGCGGGCCGTCATCGACTTCCCGCTGCCCGACTCGCCGACGATCCCGATCGTTTCGCCCGGGCCCAGGGCGAGGTCAGCGGCCCTGACAATCGTGGCCTGGCGCCCCTGGCGTATGCGTTCGATTCTGAGCCCCTCGACCTCGAGCACTGGACCGAGGGCCCCGTCCTGGGTGACGGCAGGGAGCGATTCGGAGATCACCGGCCGGCCCCCCGGCTGGTGAGCTGCTCATACAGCCAGTCACCGATCAGGTTCATCGCTATCGCGGTCAACACGATCATGACGGCAGGGGCGATGGTAGCGAGCGGGTTGGTGAACAGCAGCGCCTCGTTCTGTGACAGCATCAGGCCCCAGTCAGGACTCGCAGGCGGAAGACCGAGACCGAGGAATTCAAGGCCGGCCAGCGTCACCAGCGAGCCGGCGAAAACCAAGCACGTATTCGCCACGGCAACCGGGGAGACATTGGGCCAGACATGGAAAAGCATGATCTTCCACCTCGGCACCCCGAGGGTCTTGGCCGCCTCCACATAGGGGCGCGGTACCTGCTCCAGCGTCGCTCCGCGTATCACCCGGGTGTCGAACGGCACGGTCAGCACGATGAGCACGACGACCGCCAGCCAGTAACTGCTGCCTACCGCCCCGGCCACGACGATGAGGATGACCAGGGCAGGGAGCGCCCACATGAAGTCCACCCAGCGCATGATGATCGCGTCCGCCAGCCCGCCGCGGTAGCCCGCGAACAGTCCAAGCAGATTGCCGAGGACGAACGAGGCAGCTGCGATGACCAGCGGCCCGAAGAACGCGGTCCGCGCCCCGGCGATCACCCGGGAGAACACATCCCGGCCCAGCGCGTCGGTTCCCAGCCAGTGCGCGCCAGACGGCGTGACATCGATAAGCGCCAGGTGCTGAGCAGAGGGGTTATGCGGAGCGAGAATCGCACCGAGTACTGCCATCACCAGCACTCCGGCGACGACAAGCAAAGACAGCCAGATGATCGGCGAGCCGGCCCGACGGCGGCGTACGCCAGCCTCCTGCCGCTCCTCGCCCAGGACCAAAACAGTGTTCGCGGTCATGTCGAGCGCTCCCCAACCCGAATGCGCGGATCGACGACCATATAGACGACGTCGGCTAGCAAGTTGGCGACGACAATGACGACGGCGAAGAGCAGCACGACGCCCTGGAGCACCGGGAGATCCTTGGCGGTCGCCGCCGTGACAAGAAGTGAGCCGAGACCCGGCAGCGAGAACGCCACTTCCACCAGCACCACGCCGACAATCAGCGACGACAAGATGACGCCGCTGATCGTGATCACTGGGATAAGAGCGTTGCGCAGCAAGTACATATAAAGCACGCGGCGTGACGAGAGCCCGCGCGCCCGCGCGAACACCACATAGTCCTGGTCGAGGGTGCCGATCATCGCCGCCCGGGTGTGCCTTGAGACGTACGCCACTGTCGTCACCGCCAAGGCGACGGCCGGGAGCGTGAGATGCCAGAGCTCGTCGAAGAATCCCGAGCCCACCCCGTAGGCGGGGAACCAGCGGATCCGGATGGCGAACACATAGAGCAGGGCGACGCCGGCAACGAATGCGGGAGTGGAAAGGCCGAGCATGGCTCCGCCGACCAAGACCCGGTCGACGACGCTGCCGCGCCGGAGCGCGGACGCGACGCCGAGGCCGATTCCCAAGACCATCGTCAGGACAAACGAATAAATCCCGAGGTACATCGACAGGGGGAGGCGCGCCGTGATCTCACTGGTTACGGCCAGGGACGTCTGGATCGAGGTACCGAAGTGCAACTGTACGGCCTGGCGCGCCCAGAGCCAGTACTGGACCAGGAACGGCTTGTTCAGGTGGTACTCCCTGGTCAGCGCGCGCACGGTCGCAGCCGTATGCGGTCTCGCGCCCAGGAGGATGTCGATCAGACTGCCCGGTGAAATATAGAGAAGCGAAAAGGTGACGAACGAGATCACGACGAGCAAAAAAGCCAGGACGGCGAGCCGCCGCAGCACGAAGAAGAGCAATCCCCGGCTGCTCAAGCGCCCGCCACCCCCTCATACAGCCAGAGGGGCAGCAAGAGCGCCCCTCTGGCTGTGCTCAATAGTGAGCCCATCGTCGTACGGCTGCCGGGTTGCGCATCAACTCGTCTTGCTGACCCCCAGAAGCCAGGGACCGAGGTCGTAGTAGTAGCCGTTGAATTCTGGCCACGTGTATCCGCTGGCGAGTGCCACGGTCGCTTGCTCGTTGAAGAGCGGAATGAACGGAGCCGCCTGCGCATACGCGGTGTCCAGCTGCCCGTATATCTTGAGCCGGTCCGCGTTGTTGGTCGTAGCGAGTCCCTGGTTGATAAGGTTGTCGACCGGAGTGGGAGCCCAGTTGAAGACATTCCAGTTGCCGGCGCTGATATTGGACTTTCCCATCTGGAAAGAGAAGGCCTCGCCTGGGTCGCGGGAGACCGAGCCGCTGTACGTGAAGCACCCGAGGATGCCCTGGCGGTTACCGCTCGTCAGGTTGGCCGTCTGCTGATCGAAGGTCATGACCTTGAGCTTCAGGTGTATTCCGATCCTGGCGAGCTCGGCAGCGATCGCCTGACTCACGTTCGGATAGGAACCTGCGCCCTCGACGCTGATCGTCGCGCTAACGCCGTGGGGATACGGTGACTGTGCCATCTCGGCCTTGGCCTTGGCCAAGTTGTACGGGTAGGTCGGAACCGACTTGAGTACGCTATCCACCTGGGCCGGGGAACCGATATTCTCGAGCAGGCCTGCCGTAAGGAATTGGTAGATCGGATCTGCGTATCCGCCCCAAGCATTGATCAGGGCCGTGCGATTCAATGCATAGGCCACGGCTAGCCGCACGTGGACGTTATTCCACGGCTTCTGCAGGGTGTTCATTCCGAATTCGCCCTGCACCGCGTAACTGGGGACGGCAGTCAGCTTCGTGCCGGCGGTCGACGCGAAGGCCTTGTTGTCGATCGGGAAGGCGAGATCGATTTCGCCATCGCGGAAGGCCAGGGCCTCGCTCGTCTCACTGGAGAAGAACTGCGCAGAGACCTTCTGGATCTTGACCTTGCCGCCCCAGTAGTGCGGATTCGCTTTCAGCTCGGCACTAGAGGTGCCGTTGTAACTCGTAAACTCCCACGGGCCAGTACCCACAACGCCGGTGCCCGGCTGGCCGAATGAGGACTGGTGAGCCTCGAAGAACTTCTTCTCGAAGATCCCCATCGGGTCTCCCGCGGGCACGACCGCCCATGCCGCGTCCGGCTTGGTCAACGTCACCGTGACCGTGTAGGGACCGGTGGCCGTGATGCTCTTCAGCGTCGTCGGGAAGTTGTAGGCGTCGAGCGAGCCTGGCCGGTGGTAGTAGTTCAGCGAGAAGACGACATCGGTGGCAGTGAGCGGGTTGCCGTCTGAGAACTTGACCCCATGCCGGATGTTGTAGACGTAGGTTGTCGGGCTTGTCTGCTTCCACGACTGGGCAAGCCACGGCTTAAGTTTCCCGGACTTTTCCGCTATCAAGAGTGGCTCGAGAGCGAGGCCGCCGAGCTGATAGCCGACATTGCTCTTGGCGTAATTAAGAGTCGAAACGGCCGGATCGAATCCCACCGTGAACTGTGGGATCGTGCCGCCGGAAGCAAACTTGCCCGGGCTGCTGCTTGTCGAGCACGCGGCGAGCGCGCAGCTACCTAGCAAGACGCCGACTGCCGACAAGGAAACAATTCTCGAGGATAGGCTTCTCGATTTGGGCAGCATTGTGCGCACCCTTTCTGCCGTCAACAGATCGGCCTGTAGCTCGTAGAGGTAGCTACGTTCCCGGCCGGGACCTCCCCGGACCGGCGCACCGCAGAGTCAGGCAAGGCACACGCGCTCTTGGCGGGACGGCGCACCAGCCGAACGGCACTAACGAGCACGGGAACCTACATCCTGTGGGGACAGGTGATATGTCAATACCTAAGGCATCTTATATTACTCTGCGCCTGAGGGCTGTCAAGGTCTTGCCAAGCGGCTGGGCTCAGGTTGCTAAAGTGGCTACGTATGCCCGCTGACCAGCGCACTCCGTGTGGAATGCAGGTGCCTGTCAGCCTGGCGACCTTAGAGGCAAGCGCCGCGAGTGCGGGCCGGATACGGCCCGGACCGGCTATGGCTTGCGGGCCGCCTCGGGCTTGTCGGCGGCCGGCTCGGCCTTGCCGGCCCAGATTCCACGGGCATGCTGCAGGTGCCGGTCCATGATCGCCGCGGCCTCGTCCGCGTGACCGGCGATGATGGCGCTGAGGAGAGCGGCGTGCTCATGCGTCGACTGAAGGAGACTCTCGGTCCCGGCGACGTAGTCGAGGCCGTAGAGCCGGCTCTGGTCCCGCAGGGAGCCCACGACCTGGAGGAGCCTGTCGTTCCTGAGATGGCCCATGATGCCAAGGTGGAAATCGCGGTCGCTGTCGAGGAAGCCCACCCAGTCGCCTGCAGCCGCGTACTTCTCCGTGGCCCTGGCAAGTTCCTGAAGCTCGCTAGCCTGATCGAGGAGCTTGCGCTCCGCGACCAGGCGCACGGCGCCTACCTCGATGATCTTCCTGAACTCGACGATCTCGTTGAGCTCGTGCTCAGACATCTCCCGGACCCGGAACCCCCGGTTACGGGCGAGTTCTACCAGCCGTTCCCTGGCGAGCTCGAGAACGGCCTCGCGGACGGGCGTGACGGACACTCCGAGCTCGCTCGCCGTTGCTCCGAGCGCATAAAGCTGACCCGGGCGCATTGCCCCGGAGATGATCCTGGCGCGGATCACCCGCAGCGCTTGATCTCGCAAGCTAGACGCCTGGAGCTTGATGCCGCCGGGACTTATCTCTGAGGTCGACTCTGGGCTCGTCACGCGGCCAGCCTCCCTGATCATGGGCTCGTTTGCTAATGCTCTCACAGCGCTAGCCCAAGGCTTGACGTGATATACGTTACCTCTTAAGGTATTATACATAACATTCTGCGGAGGTGCCGTGACACTTGCTGACCCGCACCCGGCGGCAGACGGACCCGCTACCGATTCCGGCGCGATAGTCATCGACGGCACCTGCCCTGGCGAGCACTGGAGCGAAGCCTTCCCCTCGTGGATGTCGGGCGGGGCAAGTGCCTGCGTGGTCAGCGTCGCCGCGTGGGAGGGCTGCCGCGAGACGATGGACCGGCTTGGCGAAGTCTTCCGGCTGGTGCGCGAAAGCGACCAGCTCTGCCTGGCCACCGACGCCGCCGACATCCGTGCGGCCAAGCGCGGCGGCAAGCTCGCCATCGTCCTGCACTTCCAGGGGACTTGCCCGTTCGAGTACGATTTGGACCTGGCCGAGGTCTACTGGCGGCTGGGAGTCCGCGTCGTCCAGATGGCCTATAACGTGCGCAGCCCGGCCGCGGACGGTTGCGAGGAGCCGGGCAATGCCGGGCTCAGCCGGTTCGGCCGCCAGCTGGTGGCCGAGTTCAACCGCCTGGGAATTGTCGTCGACGTCTCGCACACCGGGCACGCGTCGAGTATGGAAGCCGTGGCGGCGGCCACCGCACCGTGTATTGCCTCGCATTCAAATGCAGCGGCAGTGCATTCCAGCCGGCGCAACCTCCAGGACGACCTCATTAAGGCAATCGCAGGCAGCGGAGGGGTCATTGGCGTGAACGGGTTCCCCGCATTCGTCGCTGACACGACCACGCCAACACTGGACCAGTACATCGATCACATGGCTTACATTGCTGAGCTAGTCGGGCCTGGTCACGTCGGCGTGGGACTCGACTTCACGACCCGTAATCCGCCGATGGCGGAGTATGAGCAGCTCGTTGCGGATGGCCACTGGTCTCGGGAGAGCTATCCGCCGCCGCCGTGGCACTATCCGAGCGGACTCGAAGATGCTTCCCAGCTCCCGAATCTCACGCAGCGGCTTCTTCAGCGCGGGTTCAGCGAGCAGGACGTACGCGGAATTCTCGGAGAGAACTGGCTTCGCGTTTTCGATGCAGTCTGGGCTAGGTCGTGACGGAGGATCATCCTGCGATGTCTGATATTTCATCGGGGCGACTGGACGAGGTCGCGCCAGAGTTCGCCGAGTTGCTGCGGCACCCGGAAAGGATGGCATCGCCGGACTTCACGGTGCCGGATATCAAAGTCGCAACGGTGATGGTCCCGATGCGAGACGGCATACGCCTCGCGACGGACGTCTACCTGCCCCCGAAATTGCCCGCGCCGACTGTCGTCATGCGGACTCCCTACGAGCGGGACCAGGACTCCAACGTCGGCGCGTTCCTGTCCCTCGCCCGGCGCGGGTTCGCCGTTGTCTCGCAGGACTGCCGCGGCACAGGAGGAAGCGAGCCGGATTTCTGGGACTACTACGTCCGCGAACCGGAAGACAGCTACGACCTCATCGAGTGGATCACTCACCAGGACTGGTTCGACGGCTTCATCGGCTCCACCGGCGGCTCGTATGTCGGGCAGACCCAGTGGTGCATGGCCATGCACCCGGCGATGTCGGCGACCGTGCCCGAAGTCAGCGGCCTGGGCGTGGGAATCAATCATCTCCACTTGCACATGTTCGTGAACGCCTACGCCAGGTCGATGGGCAACGGCGACGACATCCTCGACGTCTCATACGAGGACCTCGAAGGAATCATGCTCGATGAAACGCTTGCCACCGGATATTTCAATGAACCCCTGTACAAGCCGCTCCCAGACGCTGTCCTTAAGCGGGTCCCCGAACTGCCGGGCCTGTCGCCGTACGAGGCGCAGCAACGGCTCTGGGCGTACTACTGCTCGCTGACAAACGCCGACCGCGTCGAGGTCATCAAGGAGATGACCGGCGCGCGCAACGTGACGATCGTTGAGGTCGAGTCGCTGTCCGATGCCTTCGGCCACACGATCTCGCACGACCGGCACACCCTTCCGCATACTGAGATGGACGAAATCGTCAGGTCGCTGCACGCTCCGGCGCTGATGGTCAGCGGCTGGTACGACTGGGGCCTGAACGACCTGTTCGCCACCTGGGACCTGCTGAACCGGGCTGCCCCCGAGCCGCTGCGTTCGCGCAACCGCATGCTGATCGCCCCGAGCTCCCATGGCACGGCGGGTTACCACGAGGGGCGCGAAGGCCACCCGGAACTCGACCGGCCATACCGGACCGCCGGCATCCCCGCGGTCCTCGCGCGCTGGTACTCGGCGGTGCGCGAGGATGCGCTGGATTCCTGGCCGACGGTCGTCTACTACTTGATGGGCGCCAACGAATGGCGCGCGGCCGATTCATGGCCGATCCGCGACGCGGAGCCAGCGCTGTTCTACCTGGGCCCGGATGGAGCGCTGACTAGCAACCAGCCGCAGTCATCCGAGCCGGACAGCTACACCTACGACCCCGACGATCCCCCGCCCACCAAGGGCGGCAGCATCGTCTCCTACGTGTACCCGCCCGGCAGCGTCGACGTCAGCGACGTCCAGCAACGATCCGACGTGCTGACGTACACGACCGAACCACTCGAGCGCGACCTGGATGTGGTCGGGCCGCTGCGCATGATCCTGTTTGCCAGCTCCAGCGCCGTCGATACCGACTTCGTCGGCCGGCTGACCGACGTCTTCCCTGACGGCCGGGCCATCCAGCTCCAGGCCGGCGCGCTGCGGACCCGCTACCGCGACCGGGAGGGTGAGCCCAGCTTTCTGGAGCCCGGACACGTGTACCGGCTGGAGATCGACATGTGGGCCACCGCGAACCGGTTCAAGGCCGGACACCGGCTCCGCGTCGACATCTCCTCAGCCGACTTCCCCAGGTTCGACCGCAACACCAACCTCGGCGGCGAGCCCGGAGAGCCCATCCCGGCCCGCCAGACGATCTACCACGACGCCGAATGCCCATCGCACCTCGAGGCTCGCGTACTGCCGCGACGATAAGGAGGTCACGCGGCAGGCTTCCACACTTCCTTCGCGACGCGGCGGAAGTTACCGCCCATGATCGCGGCGCAGGCCTGCGCTGAATAGCCAAGCCCCTGGAGTTCCGCCTCTAGTCCGGGGAGTTGCTCGGGCTCGAGGAACTTGTAGCTATCCCAGTGCTGATAGCTCTCGGGGAACACGTCAGTGTTGGCGAGCTCCTTGCTCAGGTCGTCATCGTCGAAGACGTAGTCGGTACCGATGCCGACGTGGTCGGGCCCGACAAGCTGGACGGCATAGTCGACGTGCCGCGCCATCGCGGCAGGACTGGCGTCGTTGTCACCGAGAAAGATGCCGACCCCGTTGATGCCTATCACCCCGCCGGTGGCCGCGCAGGCACGGACCTGGTCGTCGCGAATGTTCCGGTCGTGCTCCCAGACCCCGCGCATCGCCGAGTGGCTGAAGATCACGGGAGCTGACGACCGGTCGATGGCCTCCATCGACGTCCGGTAACCGCAGTGTGAGACGTCGACCATCATCCCGACCCGGTTCATCTCATCGACCACGTCGCGGCCGAAGCTGGTGAGCCCGTCGTCCCTTGGCGCGTGGCAGCCGAAGCCAGCCAGGTTCTCGCTGTTGTAGGTGAGCAGCATCGACCGTACGCCGAGGTCGTAGTAGGTCTGGATCATGCTGATCTCGCCGCCCAGCGGATTGGTGTCCTCGAGGTCGAACCCGACGACGAGCCGGCCCGCCTGCTGCGCCGCGGCGATGTCGTCGGCCGAGCCGACGAGCTCGAAGGAATCGGGAGCGCGGAGTATTTGCTGGCGCCACGAACTGAGGACCGGCATGCTCTCGGCAATGCCATGAGGGGCAAATCCGATATTGACGGAAACGTAGCTGACACCAACTTGCCGGTACCGCTCGAGGGGCGCGATGTCGCAGTCTGCCTTAAGCGGCAGGCAGCAATGCTGTTCCCAGGCGAAGTCAGCGGCCAGGCGGTTATCGGCGGTCATCGCGAATTTGCCTCCTTCTAGGCTCTGGTCTGCCCTCGGTTAGCGCAGTACGAAGCCGGGCGTCAGCTCGTCGTCCGGGTCGACGACGAAGGTGTGCTCGCCGGTTTTGTGGGCTAGGCCGGTGACCTGGGGGAGCACGGCCGGCCGGTGATCGGCCGTGACCGTGTCCAGCACCCGGCCCTGAAATCGGCTGCCCACGATCGATTCGTGCGTGAGGACCTGGCCGGTGGTGATCTGGCCGGCCGCATGCAGTGCGGCGAGCCGCGCGCACGTTCCTGAGCCGCACGGTGAGCGGTCCACCTCGCCGTCGGCGAAGATCGTCACATTGCGCTGGAGCAGGTCACCGCTGGCGCCTCGTCCGAGGTCTTCACAGAAGATCGTCCCGTAGACGCCGCTGAGCCTCGGGTCGGACGAATGCCGGACATAAGGAGAGCCGTTCAGCAGCTGCCGGATCTCCCGGCCCAGGGCGATGAGGCGAGGCAAGTGTTCGTGCGTCACCCGAAGTCCCGGCAAGGCGGTATCGACGATCGCGTAGAAGGCGCCGCCGAATGCCAGCGTCACGGTGATCGTGCCGCCGGAGGTTGGAACCTCGATCTCGCTGGCGGTGACGTAGCTCGGCACGTTGACGAAGTCCACGTGAGTGACCCGCTGACCGGTGGAATGAACGCGCGCGACCACCCTGCCGGATGGTACGTCGATGACCACCTCGGTAGCTCCTGAAGTGCTGAGCTCGACGAGTCCTGTCTGCACTGCCCAGACGCCGAGTGCGATCGTGCCGTGTCCGCAGGCGGTGGAGAAACCGTCTTTGTGCCAGAACAGCACTCCGAAATGCGCACCGTCATCGTCGGGAGGCGTGATGAACCCCCCGTACATGTCGGCGTGACCGCGCGGCTCGTAGCAGAGCAGCTGCCGGAGCCGGTTGATCTTGGGGTCCTCGATCGCGTGCTGGCGCCGCTCGGCGACACTGCGGCCGCGGAGCTCAAGCGGGTCGGTGAGAATGCGAAATGGCTCCCCGGCCGTGTGGTAGTCAACGGCCCTGATCAGATGCTCAGACGGTGTCACGCGGAGAACTCGAATCTGGAGATCGTGTCATCAGCCTCGGCGCGCTGCCGCAGGAGATCGAGCAGCGCCAGATCGGCACTGGCCGTTCCGACGGATTTGAAGATGGTCATGCCGCGGCGCTGCGCGCGGTCATCATGACCGTCCAGCATGCCAAGGTCGACGATGGATTCCGCCGCGAGCGCGCCGCTGGCCACCGCTTCGATCAGGTCACCAGCCTCGCGAAGGGCGCCGGGCGGATCGTCTGAGCACACCAGCTCGGCCGCGGCCAGTACCGAGACTCCCAGCTCCCGCATGTCGGGCCGGAAAGCTCCGACCGCGTTGATGTGAACGTCCGATCGGACGTCGCCATCGTCGACTAGGGCCGTGACAGATGTCGTCGCCAGGCAGACGATCGCTGCGTCCCTGATGGCTTCCTTGACGCTTCCGCAGATGCGGACGTCCAGATCAGGCAGGAGCGAGCCGAGCCGACCGCGGAACTCCTCAGCCGATGCCCGGTGCAGGCTGGCGAGCTGCACCCGCTTTACCGGGCGGACTGCCGCGCATGCTTCCACGAGCGTCACTGCCTGCCCGCCGGTGCCGACCATGGCGAGCACCGATGCTTCGGGCGGCGCTAGCGCCTGAGTCGCGACGCCGGACAGCGCCCCGGTCCGCAGGGCCGTTACCGAAGTTGCGTCGGCGACAAGCAAGGGCCGGCGGGTGGTGTAGTCCAGCCACGACGCAAGCCCTTGGATCGTGGACAGCCCGGCAGCCCGGTTGCCTGCGGCCACCGAGACGAGTTTGGTTGCGACGCCGCCTCGTTGCTGTGATTCGGCGGCCATCAGCAAGGTGCCGCCAGGCAAGGCGACTCGTGGCGCTACGACGAGATCTCCCGCGGCGCGCTCCCTTACAGCCTGGCCCACGACCTGGATGACATCGTTCATCGTGACCAGCCGGCGGACGTCGCTGGCACTGAGCAGGAACGTCGATGTCGGCTCGGCCGGCCGGCCTGCAGGAATCGGCGTGGTCATGCTGTGGCTACGCGCCGGGCGAGCCGGTGGCCCGTGTACATCAGCTGGAAAGCGCCGTCGGTTTTCTCGTGGAAGGTAAGAGCCTGCGGCCCGTCCAGGAGTTCTCCGCAGGAAACCAGCGTGTTGTCATTGATGGGAACGGCCTGGAATTCGGGGACCGTGCTCTCGGGATCTGTTAGAACTCCAACCAGTTCCTCTGGCACTTCTGTGACCTGGACAACTAGATGATCTGAGTCGCGCGTGACCTCCGTGCGCATGGTCACGCGGCTGTACTTTCCGACGAACGGGTCGAGCGGAACGTCGCGCCGGATCTCACCGGTCGGCGTGGCCAGCGGTGACGGCCGTGAGGGCAGCACCAGCCGGACGAGTTCGTCGTGGAGCCGCCCCCCGATACTGCTATTGACGAACGCGGCCATCGCGAAGTTGTCCTCGGGCGAGATCTGCGCATGCGCGACTCCGCCGAGAGAACCGCCGCCATGAGAGAAGATGCGAGCGCCACCGTGCTGGTTGTACATCCAGCCCAGTCCGAAACCGCTGTCCGGTCCGGTCGGGTCCGGGCTCGTCGGCGTCTGCATCGCCTGGATCGACTCATGGCTGAGCAGGCGGGTGCCATCGGGCAGCACTCCGTCGGCCAGGTGCATCCGCAAGAAGGCGATCGTGTCTTCCACGGTGGTGATCGTCATGGTCCCTGGCGCGGCCCACGAGTCCGGATACATGAACTGCGTGGTGGCTTCGGGCGTTCCGTCGCTGGCCGGATAGCTGCCAATCGCGGTCCGGTGCAGCATCGCCTCGCGTGCGGAAAAGACCGTGCGCCGCAACCCGAGCCGCTGGACGACTCGCTGGTCCAGATGCTCGACGAAGTTCTTCCCGGTCAGGCTGCGAAGGACGAGTTCGGCGATGATCCATCCGGCGTTGTTGTAAGAGGAGACAAGACCTGGTTCGGTCAGCTTCCCAGCCTGCGAAAGAGGTCCGAGGTAGTCTTCGACGCCCTCGGGGAACGGGCGCGTCTGCACGAACAGATCGGAAGAGTCCACTCCGCTGGAGTGATTGACCAGGTGCCGGAAGGTGAGGGACCTCGCCGCGTCCTGGTCGGCGCCGAACTGTATGTCGGGCGCGTAGCTGACGATCGGCACGTCCAGGTCGAGCAGTCCTTCCTCGACGAACGTCATGAACATCGTCGTCGCCCAGACCTTGGTGATCGAGCCAGTCAGGAAGGCGGTATCGACGGTCATGGGCACGCCAGTGTTGAGGTTGGCCAGGCCGGCCGTCGCGGTGATGAGCTCGCCGTCCTGCCACACGGCGACGACCGCCCCCGGCACCCGATGCTTGGCAACGAGTTCGCCAAGCTCACCCTGCAGATCCGGCTGACTGACCGACATCAGCTGCATGCCTCCTTCGGTAGGCAAACGTGATTGTTATCTTATACCTAAGGTGTTAACGCGATAAGGTGCCACTTGATGAAGATTCAGGGCGGGCCGGGGCGGCTGGACGACGTTGCGCCGGACTTCGCCGAGCTGCTGCGGAAGCCGGGAAGGATCGCTCCGCCGCAGTTCGCCGTGCCTGATATCAGGGTCGAGACCGTCATGGTTCCCATGCGTGATGGCGTGCGCCTGGCCACGGATATCTACCTGCCGCCGACGGTGCCCGCCTCGGCGGTGGTGGTGCGGGGCCCGTACGGCAGGGGCTCTGATACCTCCGTTCGGACGTTCCTCGCCCTTGCGCGCCGGGGATTCGCCGTCGTCTCGCAGGACTGCCGGGGGACCGGCGGCAGCGAGCCGGATTCGTGGGACTACCTGGTATGGGAGTCGCAGGACAGCTACGACTTCGTTGAGTGGATCACTCACCAGGACTGGTCTGACGGTTTCATCGGCGCTCTTGGTGGCTCGTATGTCGGGGCGACCCAGTGGTGCATGGCCATGCACCCGGCGATGTCGGCGATCATGCCCGAGGTGGCCGGCCTGGGAATCGCCGTCAACACCATGGGTGCGCACATGTTCCTGAACTCGTATGCCCGGTCCGTGGGCAAGGGCGAGGACAAGCTTGACGTGCCATTCGAGGACCTCGAAGGCGTGATGCTGGATGAGACGCTGACCACGGGCTACTTCAATGAACTCCTGTACAAGCCACTGCCCGAGACACTCCTGGCGCGCCTCCCGGAACTGTCAGGCCTGTCGCCGTACGCGGCGCAGCAGCGTCTGTGGGCGCACTACTGCTCGCTGACAAGCGCTGGTCGTGCGGCATTCATCAAGGAAGTCACCGGATCGCCGGCCGTCACCATCGTCGAGGTCGAGTCGCTGCCCGAGATCTTCGGGCGGCATCTCCCGGCCGACCGGCACATGCTTCCGTTCGCGCGGATGGAGGAAGCAGCCGAGGCGCTGCACGCGCCGGCGCTGATGGTCAGCGGCTGGTATGACTGGGGCCTGAACGACCTGTTCGCCACCTGGGACCTGCTCAACCGCGCGGCTCCGGAGGCAGTGCGCTCGCGGTGCCGCCTGCTGATCGCGCCGAGTGCGCACAACATGACCGGCTACCACGAGGGACGGGATGGCCATCCCGAACTCGACCGCGTGTACCGGTCGGCCGACATCCTTGGCGTGCTCGCGCGGCGGTGCGTGAGGACGCGGTGGACTCCTGGCCAACCGTCATCTACTACCTCATGGGCGCCAACGAATGGCGCGCCGCCGACTCCTGGCCCATCCCCGGCCGAACCCGACAGCTACACCTACAACCCCGACGACCCCACCCCCACCAAAGGCGGCAGCATCGTCTCCTACGTCTACCCGCCAGGCAGCATCGACGTCAGCGACATCCAGCAACGACCCGATGTCCACACCTACACCACCGAACCCGTCCCCCACGACCTCGACCTCGCCGGACCCCTGCACATGACCCTCTACGCCACCGCCACCGACACCGACTTCGTCGCCCGCCTGTCCGACGTCTTCCCCGACGGCCGCGCCATCCAGCTCCAAGCCGGCGCCCTCCGCACCCGCTACCGCGACCCCGACAGCGAACCCAGCCTCCTGCAACCAGGACACGTCTACCAACTCGACATCGACATGTGGGCCACCGCCAACCGGTTCACAGCCGGCCACCGCCTCCGCATCGACATCTCCTCCGCCGACTTCCCCCGCTATGACCGCAACACTAACCTCGGCGGCCACCCCGGCCAGCCCGTCCCCGCCCGCCAGAGGATCTACCACGACCCCGAACACCCCTCCCACCTCCAGGCGCGTGTCCTGCCCAGCTAGCGGCGACAGCTGCCATGACAGCCGTGAGTCCACCGATGAGGAGTTCCACATGAAAGCCGATCCGGTGAACGCGCCCACCGGGCACCTGAGGGTCTCCGGCGGCTACCTGGACGCCGCCTGCCCGCTGATCCAGCCGAGGGATCTGAAGAAGCACCTGCCCGATCTGCGCAGCGGCGAAGTGACGACGGTGCTGGCCACCGTCGCCTCGATCGAGGACTCGCGGTATACGCTCGGCGCCCTCGCGCACTGGCTGTCGATGGAACGCGAATCGTCGCTGCCGTTCCGGATCGCGCGATCCGCGGCTGACATCAAGGCAGCGCACGAGGCCGGGGACCTGGCCGTTGTCTTGCACTTCCAGGGCTGCGATCCGATCGAAGCCGACGTGAACCTGCTGGACGCCTACCACGCACTCGGCGTCCGGGTCATGCAGCCCACCTACAACGCCAGGAACCGTCTCGGCGACGGCTGCCTGGAGCGGGCGAACAGCGGCCTGTCCAAGCTCGGCCGCGCGGCGATCGCCAGGATGAACGAGCTCAGGATCGTCGTCGACGTGGCGCACGTCGGGCGGCGCACCAGCCTGGAGGTCATCGAGGCCAGCTCGGCGCCGGTGATCGTCAGCCACGGCAATCCCTGCGGCGTCTACGAAAGCCGGCGCAACCTCACCGACGAGCAGATCAAGGCGGTAGCCGCCAGCGGCGGCGTCATCGGCGTGTGCGCGTTCCCCGGCTTTGTCAGCGCCGCCGATGCCGATCTCGGCAAGCTCCTCGACCACGTCGACTACCTGGCCGCGCTCGTCGGCGCGGAGCACGTCGGGCTTGGCATGGACTTCGCTGCGGAGACCGAGGAGGACTACGACTACTTCGGCTACGAGGAGGACACCTATCCCCGGCCGCCGTGGAACTACCCGCCGGGCATCGCGGGCTTCGCCGATATCCGCAACATCGGCGACGGGCTCGCCCGGCGCGGCTACCGCACCGACCAGATCGAGGGAATCGCCAGCGGCAACTTCCTGCGCGTGTTCCAGGAGGTGTGGGACCGATGACCCCCTGGCGGCTGTTCGACGTCCAGGTGCCGATGGCCGACGGAGTCAGTTTGTCGACCGACGTCGTGCTGCCGGCGGCCGGCGCCGGGCCATGGCCGGCCATCCTCATCCGCACACCGTACTCCAAGGTCAATGACCGCATCCTCGGCTGGGCGGACTTCTTTGCGGATTACGGCTACGCGGTCGTCGCGCAGGACGTCCGCGGCCGCGGCGACTCAGATGGTGTCTGGGAGCCGTGGATCTCTGAGTTCGGCGACGGGTATGACGCGGTCGAGTGGATCGCGGCCCAGCCCTGGTGCACGGGCAAGGTCGGCATGCTCGGCGGGTCCTACGAAGGCTGGGTGCAGTGGGCGGCCGCTAGCCGCCATCCCGCTCACCTGGCCGCGATGGTGACCAGCGGCAGCCCAGGACGCTGGTTCCGTGACTGGCCTTACCGGTTCGGCGCGTTCTTCGCCTCGGACTACCTGGAGTGGCTGAACCTCACGGCACGCCGGGTCGTCCAGCCGTTCCCGTTCCCGAGTTGGGCCTGGTACGTGAGCCACCCCAGCCTGCGCAGGCTGGACGCAGACATGGGCCGTCCGCTCGCCTCCTGGCAGACAGCTCTCGACCATTCCACGTATGACAACTACTGGCATTCGCTCGACATCACCGGGTATGAGCAGATGGACATTCCCGTCCTGCACCTGACCGGCTGGTTCGATGGCTGCGCGCCTGGCGAGTTCCACCATTTCCGCCAGATGCGCGAGCGGTCGCCCGCAGCGGACCGGCAGTCCCTGGTGGTCGGACCGTGGGACCACGGGGGTGCGGTGGTGACCGGGCTGGCTGTCGAAGGTGACCTGGCGATCAGCGCCCAGGGCACCGCGGACCTGCGACTGGTGTGGGAGCGCTGGTTCGCCAGGTTTCTCAAGGGGGAACCGGCCTCCGCCGACGGCCCTGCTGTCCGGTACTACAGCCTCGGCGCTAACGAGTGGCGCGAGTCGAGCAGCTGGCCGCCAGCCGGAAGTAAGGAGCACGTGCTCTATCTGCACGCGGACGGGACGGCGAGCACTTCGCCATCACCTACGGAAGCGGCCAGGGAGTACGAGTACGATCCGGCTCGTCCGGTGCTGAGTATGCTGATGCCGCACAACCGGGACCGGCTGGAGTGGGCGCCGCGGCCGGGAGCACTGATCGACGGGCGCGCGGATGTGCTCAGGTACCGGGCGGCGCCGGCCGAGGTACCGCTGGCGATCGCCGGCCCGGTGCGCGCTGTGCTGTTCGCAGCTACTACCGGCCCGGACACCGACTTCGTCGTCTCACTCGGTTACGTCCGCGCCGACGGCAGCACGACGATCGTCGCGGACGGCATCGTCCGCGCCGCGATGCGTTCCAGCCTTGAGGAGGTCGCCCTGCTCGAACCAGGGCAGATCTACGAACTGGACATCGAGGTGAACGACATCGCGCTCGAACTCGCCCCCGGCGAGGCGCTCGAGGTCGCCATCAGCTCGTCACTCGCCCCTAACTATCACCCCAACCCCAACACCGGGCTCGGTTACGCGGGCGACGCGCCGCCTATCGTCGTCCGGCAATCCGTCTTCCACGGCGGGCACCGCCCCTCACGGCTCGTCCTGCATGTCGTCCCCGCCGAAGGGGCAGATAGCCAGGCAGCCGGCCAGGCCAGCGGAGAGGCGGCAAAATAGGCGGCGATGTCGCTAGTGTCCTGGCTCCGACGATCGGGGCTCACGAGGTCGCCAGCACGCTGACTCCGCGGCGCGCTGGTCCTCGCTAGTACGAAGGAGTGCTATGGCGGGCCAAGGCGGCAGCCGGGCAGCGGTGGTCGGCGCCGGGATTGTGGGACTGTCTGTCGCCTGGTTCCTGCAGGAAGAGGGATTCGAGGTCACGGTCTTCGACGCCCGCGGGGTCGCCGGGGGCGCATCAGCGGGTAACGCCGGTTGGATCACCCCCGGCATGGTGTCGCCACTGCCCGAACCCGGCATGGTCGGCTACGCGCTGCGGTCCCTGGTACGGCGAGACTCTCCGCTGCGAGTGACGCCTGCGGCGCTGCCAGCCACAGCCCGGTTCCTGGCTTCGTTCGCGCTGAACTGCACGCAAGCCAGGTGGCAACGCGGCGTGGGGAGCCTGGCCGGCATCTGCGCCCTGGCTCTGAGTTCTTACGACCTGCTGGAACGCGGCGGCGTGACGGCCGAGCTGTGGCCGTCGCCGATAGTGATGGCCTTCGAGGATGCCGCCGAGGCTGTGCCAGTCGAGCACGAGCTGCGAGTAATAGGCGAAGCCGGCGGCGCTCTCGATGTGACTGAGCTCAGTCAGCGTGAGCTGCGCGAGGAGCGGCCCGTGCTCTCGGCACGGGCGCGCCACGGTCTGAAGCTCGAGGGCCAGCGGTACCTCCAGCCGCTCGCGTACACGCACAGCCTCGCCGAGTCCTTCCGGTCGCGAGGCGGGCAGATCACGTCCGGTGCCCGCATTGATCGGGTGGAGTCGGCCAGCGGCGGAAAGCTGACCGTCATCAGGTCAGGTGAGAGGACTGCCTTCGATGTCGCTGTCCTGGCGAGTGGCGCCTGGCTGAGCCAGCTAGGTAAGTCCGCAGGTGTCCGGCGCCCGCTGGCCGCCGGCCGGGGTTACTCCTTCACGGTCGCGACTGCGGCGCCCCTAGCCGGGCCGCTCTATCTTCCGTCCCTGCGGATAGCGTGCACGCCCGCGCCCGAGGGGATGCGCCTGGCCGGGACCATGGAGTTCCGGTCCGCCGACGCACCACTAGACCGGCGCAGGATCGAAGCCATCGTTCGCTCGGCAAAGGACTACCTGGAAGGAGTCGACTGGGCTTCGATCAGCGGCCTCTGGGTCGGACCCCGTCCTGTCACGGCGGACGGGCTGCCGCTAATCGGCGCGACACGACAGGCAGGCGTTTACGTAGCGGGTGGTCACGGCATGTGGGGCATGACACTCGGGCCGGCGACGGGACGCCTGCTGGCCGAGTTCATCACCACAGGAGAGCCCCCGGCAGCGCTATGCCATTTCGATCCCTGCCGATGATCAGCCGATAGCAGTTGGACCTAGCGATGATTAGTTCGGCGCTAGGTCCGCGGCAGTACAGGTCCGATGCCTGCCTGGGTCGTCGTCTTGGAGGGAACGGCGCACTGGCCGCGGCTAAGTCGGCAAGATCGCGCGCCATGGTGGTCGTGCTCCCTCCATGAATCACCAGGGTTCCGCTGCTCAGTCCGAAGCACCCGACTCCGCAGTGCTGTTGCCAACGGGCACGGGCCGAGTGCGGCCAGCCTCAGCCCGAAGCGGACTGCCGAAGCCCTAGCGGTACGGAGATCGGAGAGCTAGCAGGTCAGGCTCCTGCTCATTGCCGCAGTGCACGCCGCCTGCGCCTGCTCGTCGTCGAAGAGCCTCCGACGAGCCACCCCAGGTAGGTCTCGATCTCCACCACGATCCACGAGCCACGGATCCGGTCGATCGTCGCCGGCTTGACGAAGTACTGCTCCAACATGGCAACTTCCTAAAGACGGTGAGTAAGAGGAAGAACGCCACCAGAAGGCATCAGCGTTATGTGACCAAGAACGCGCGGCCTACCTCGCTGACCACCCTCGTGTCCCGGAGCCCTGCCCGCCGCCACATAACGCGGCCGGGCACAGAACCCGGAAAATGTTCCGCGGAACATTTTCCGGGACCAGCCGGGCCGGGACCCCGCCGAAGAACTCGAACGCGGCCACATGCGACTCACACCACGAATGCCGGTCCAGCCGGATCACCGGGCGCACGAACATGTGCCGTGAGCAGCACAGCACCATCACGAACGCCCAGATCACATGGCTGGCCCCGGTCGACGGACCGGCCCACCGGCCCAGCTGCCCGTAATCGATCTGGGTTTCCTCGCCCGGCACCCGCGGCGCCAGCCGCAGCACCCGCACCTGCTCGCGGCGCGCCTCCTCGGGCACGTTCGCCGCCACGTACCGGCGCAGGCTGGCATACGACGCCGCCAGCTGATGCTCATCGGCAAACCGCTGGCGGATCGTCTTGACCGTCACCCCCGCCTCCAGCTGGCCGGTGATAAAGCCGTGATGCTTCTCGATCTCCGGCCAGGTCACCTGCCGCAGCCGGGCATCGGCCAGCTCCGGGAACCAGGCCGCAGCCCGCTCCCGCCATTGCGCTGCGCTGACCGGCGGCCCGCCCGGCGCCAGGCCCTCCGCCTCCGCCGGGGCCAGGTACTTGCGGACCGTCTTGCGATCCAGTCCCAGGCTCTCGGCGATCTGGTTCTTGCTCCTGCCCGCATACCAGTGCGCCAGGATCTCCGTCACATCAACCACGTCGAACGTCCTCCTCGCCATCGGCCCCCCGTCCTGTCGCGACGGGGGAAGCATCCTGCCTTCCCGATGACCAGGCCCGCACCGACAGGCACGCCGTCCCCATGGGGAATAACGTGACTCCGGCGGCGGGGAATTACGTGCTCACATCAAGGCCCCAGCTGGGGAATTACGTGATCGCCGACAGCTCAGCGAGCGGATCGACTCGTGACCCCCGGCGGGAAACGCTCAAAACGCCGAGTCTGAATGCCTGGCAGAACTATAGGCATTCAGGCGCAACTGCGCGGAATGGCCAGTTCGGCGCTCAGGCGGACGGGTTATCAAACTGCTGCTGTGGTGGTGCTGTGGCCTGCATCATCAGATCGCTTGATGCCGCCGTCCTCATCTGCCTGCCGCTTGCCGGTCTACTGCCCTGGGCCACCTGGTCGTGAGCGGTGGATCGATGTCTGAGCGGTCAAGAAAGACGGCGATGGTCGCTTTAGGACCACGTCCAGCTTTCTGCGTCCCAGGCCGTGCCAGACTGTGTCGTCCCGAGGATGGGTTGCCAGAACGCATTGAGAGCCTCGTATGCGCTTGCCAAGGTGCTGTACTGGATTCCGTAGTCCGCGACATAGGCACTCCATGCTCCGGCCCAAGACTCAGGAGGAGGTCCGAGCGTTGGAGGCCATGCGGTTGCGCGTATCGCGAACGTCTCGCCGCAGGCTGCCGCCACTTCGGTTCTTGTCGGCAACGGAAGCACTTCGGCTATGACGAGCATGTCGTAGAGATCCTTGGACCGCCCGTTGTCTTGGGAACCGTAGTCGCGCGTGTACGCATGCAGCTTCTCGGCGAGCTGCTATTCCGGTTTGATGGCTGGGACTTTGACAGGCGGGATGCCGACAAAGTCGAAGAGGTTCCGGAGTGTGATCTCCTCTACTGGACGCGGATCCTGATCGACAATATTAACGTCGAGGCGAAGCACCTCGAACACTTTGCTGGCCAGCCGGGCGGTAACCGAAAATCGCAGTCCTCCCTCTGGCCCTTCAGCCTGGATGGGCCTACCACGACCGATTATGAACTCAAAGTTGTCACCTACGCGGCCAGCGGACGACCGGGAACAAGGCCCACCGGGTCCGCGATGTCACGTTCCGTGAAGATTCCTCCCGGGTACGGACCGGCTCCCGGCCCCGCATCATGGCAACACTGCGCCTCGCGATCGGACTCACCCGCCAGGCCGGCCACACCCGCATCGCCCCCGTCATCCGCAAGATCAGGCACGACACGGCCCTGCTCCTCGCCATTCTCGGCCTCGAGAACACCTCATGACCAGGAGAAAAGACCTTGCGGGTCACCCTGCTCCCAGGCCGGGCAGGCGCCAGGACTACTGTTCGCCGGCTTGCCGGCAGAAGGCCTACCGCCGCCGTGGCGGAATCGCCTCCGGGACAACCGGCGCCGAGCGCGCCCGCCGGGCAGGGCACGGCCCGCTCGCGCCCTGACGGCCCGCAGCCGCGCCCAGTACCCGGCACCCGATCAGTCATCGCGGCCGCCGCGGCCGCTCGATCCGCCGGTAACCCAGCGTGACGTCGAAGCAGAAGTTATCCATTGCGTTGGAGGCGTGACCTCTGACCCTTGGCTCATCGAGCAGCGTCGCCAGGCCGATCACCTGCTGGTAGACGGGAACTCCGAGCGACGGGGGCATGAGGCTGGCACCGTCGTGAACCGGCACCGCTGAGCGAGCAGGCCGCGTTCGCGCGGCGGCCCGCGCCGCCGCGACCACCAGAGCGGACGAGCATGTCCGAGGGGGCTGGACAGGACGATCAGCGCAGCGTACTGTAGCGGAACGCTGTTGTGCAGAGCGTTACAGGCTGAGTTTCGAGCGACTGCGGACATGCCCGGCATTACGCGATGCCTTGCGCTAGAGATGCGAGGGATATCGACCAGGTCGGCTTCTCCTCCGGAGGGGCTGCCCGTCCGGATGTCAGCCCATTCTGCTGCGCCGTTCCATGGTGACCGGCGGAACGTGGCTGCCGGGATGTGATGCGTGACAAAGTCTTGAGGATTCCCGACCCGCGGGCTGCTCCCGCCCGAAGTCGGCCAGCCGTGGAAGGTAGCTGTTGACATATGACCGAGTCAGGGGATGTCAGAGCCGGTCAGACAGTTGCGGCAATCGAACGAGCGGCCGACGTGCTGTTGCACTTCGCCCAAGATCCAAGGCCGAGCCTCGGTGTCACCGATATTGCCCAGGATCTGCAGATGTCCAAGGCAGCTGTGCATCGGCTCCTCGCCTCGCTTCGCACCCGCGGTTTCGTGCTGCTCGACGAGGAGACGAGAAGGTACTCCCTGGGACCGATGTCGCTCGCCCTCGGGCTCAGAGCACTAGAGAAACTCGACGTACGGCACATGGCCTCGTCAGAGCTGCGGGCGCTGTCAGCGCTGACTAACGAGACGACCACCTTGTCGATCCGCGCTGGTGAAGGGCGGATGTACGTGGACCAGATGACGCCGAGCCGCGAGGTGATCATGTCGGTCACTCTCGGCGTCCCTTTCCCGCTGCACGCCGGAGCCTCGTCAAAGGCCTTCCTCGCCTTCCTGCCTGAAGAGGAGATCGAGCGCTACTTGTCCGTGACACTGGTGCGGCTCACCGCCGCCACTGTCACGGACCGCCGACGGCTGGAGAGCGAACTGCGGACCATCAGGAGCCGGGGCTGGGCGTCCTCAGTCGAGGAACGCCAGTCCGGTGCTGCGTCAGCAGCGGCACCGATCCTGAACCATAAGGACCTGCCCGCTGCCGTCATTAGCGTGTGCGGACCGAGCACCCGCTTCATGGAGAACCTCGACTACTGCCTTGATCAGCTCCTCCAGGTCACCGGACGCCTCTCGGAGCGCCTTGGCCACCGTGTCCTGTCTCGGTAACGAGCTGCCGCGGGCCCGCTGAGCAGCTCAGGACCGGCGAACGCCCGATCTGCAGCCTCGGAATCCAGTACCGCCAGGCGGGACACTGTGCTGGCTTATACCGTCGCAACGGGGCCCTCTCTCTCATGGTGCGGCGCACTGGCCGGTGACCTGGTGAAACACGGATCTGCGGTTTTCCTCGAACCGCCTATCTACGCCTCTCAGTTACCAGAGCACTCATTGACAACCGAAGTGACCCTTGATTAGGCTGCCGCGCGGAACAGTTATCCGTAGAGCGAAACAATCTCGTCAGAGGTACTGGCCGGTACGCAGTGGATGGCGGGAACGTGATCGGAGTGCGAGCCGACAGATGCGGCGGAACAAGCTCATCGATGGCCTGGCGGGCGAGCGGCCGGTATTCCTTGCCTTCTCCCAGCTGGGACGCGAGAACGCGGTCCGCATGAGCACTTCCGGCTACGACGGCGTGATCATCGACATGGAGCACACGCCCTTCGATGTACAGGGCGCGCAGGACTACCTGCAGTACCTACTCGATCCGCAGGCAATCGCGGCCACCGGGCCGGCTCCCAGCGTCACTCCCGTCGTCAGGATCGCGGCCAACGGCTCGGAGTCGAACGAGTGGATGGCCAAGCAGGTGCTCGACGCCGGCTCGTACGGAGTCGTGTGGCCGCACATCGACACCGTCGAGCAGGCCAGGCATGCGGTCAGCGCCTGCCGGTACCCGGCTTTCTCGGATCGCCATCCTGACCTTGGCTCGCGCGGCTGCGGTCCGTTCGCGGCGGCCCGCTACATGGGCGTGCCCATCGACGAGTATTACGCCACCCTCGGCGGCGTCTGGCCTCTTGACCCCTCGGGCGAGGTCTTCGTGGTGATCATGATCGAGTCTGGCGCGGGCGTCAGCAACATCAGGCAGATCCTGACCGAGGTTCCGGGAATCGGCGCGGTCTTCGTCGGGCCTGGCGACCTGTCGCAGAGCTACGGCATGCACGGGCGCTACAGCGATCCTGTCGTCGCCGGCGCGTGCGCGCACGTGCTGGCCGAATGCCAGGAGGCGGGAGTTGCCTGCGGGATCACGGCCACCGAGGAAACGATCGGCGACCGGCTCGCCGCGGGATACCGGTTGCTGGTGGTCCAGCCGCGCATGGTCGTCCCCGACTTCGCCGCGCACGTGGCGGCGATGCAGTCATGAGCTCGCCAGCGCTGCCAAGCGGCCCGCCGATCCCAGCAGGAGGCGCGGGAGCCCGATGACCGAGAACATGAACGCCGACAGGACCCGGGACGAGGCGTCGGTCCGGGCCATGCTCGACGCGGCTGGCCTGCAAGCAGGCGACGACGCCGTGCAGCGGCTGGTCGCTTCGCACGCGAACCTCCGCGCCGCCATCGAAGCCGTCTGGGCCGTCGGCGAGACCCGCTACGTGTCACCGGCGCTGATCTTCCGGGCTGATGCCCCGGCATCCGAATGGTAGCCGGAGCTATGGCTGACATCCCGGGCTCGGTAAGCGAGGCAGCAGATCAGCTTCGCGCGGGCACCCTGAGCAGCGTCGAGCTGACCAGTGCGGTGCTGCAGCGCGCGGACGAGCTCGACGCTCGCACGGGCACCTACATCACGCGGTTCGACGAGCACGCCCTCGCCGCAGCCAGGCAAGCCGACCGCGAGCGCGCGGCTGGCACCGACAAGGGCTACCTGCACGGAATCCCGGTCGGCATCAAGGACCTGCTCGCGGCGAGCGAGGGCCCCACCACCGCCCAGAGCCTGGTACTCGATCCGGCCTGGGGCGCCGGGAAGGACGCGACGGCGGTCACCCGCCTGCGCTCGGTCGGCGCGGTCATCACCGGGAAGCTGACCACCATGGAGTTCGCCTGCGGCGTCCCGGACCCCACTAAGCCATTCCCGGTACCCCGCAACCCGTGGCGGCTGGACACCTGGCCAGGCGGGTCAAGCTCCGGAGCCGCGATCGGCGTGGCGACCGGCATGTTCCTGGCCAGCATAGGCACCGACACCGGCGGGAGCATCCGCATCCCGGCGGCTTTCTGCGGAGTCACCGGCCTGATGCCGACGTTCGGGTTGGTGTCGAAGGCCGGGTGCGTACCTGCGAGCTACAGCCTGGACCGGGTCGGGCCGCTCGCCCGGACCGCCCGCGACTGCGCGATCATGCTGCAGGCGCTGGCGGGATTCGACCCGCTGGACCCTGCCAGCCGCGACCACAAGGTTCCAGACTACTTGGCCGCGCTGAGCGGCAGCATGGACGGCGTGCGCATCGGCGTCGAGCGCGCGCACCACTTCCCGGAAGGTTCCGACCCGGCAGCCCGCGAGATGTTCGAGCAGGCGCTGGATGTCATGCGCGGCATGGGTGCCACGACCGTCGAGGTCACGCTCCCGCACTACGACGCCGCCATCGGTGCCGCCCGGGTGACCGGCGGTGCGGAAGGAATGGCGTATCACCGCCCTGACCTGCTCACCAGGTGGGACGACTACGGACCTGGTACCACCTGGATGATCTCCCGCGGGGCACTGGTGTCGGGCGCCGACTACGTCCAGGCGCAGCGGGTACGCCGGGTCGTCCAGCACGCGCTGCGCGAACTGCTGACCGAGGTCGACCTGATCGCCTCGCCGACTGCCACGATCGCCGCCATTCCTTTCACCCCCGACGGATCGGCCGATTTCGCCGAGGCGTTCCGTTTCATCTTCACTCAGTACTGGAACCTGCCGGGAAACCCGGCGATCTCGCTGCCGATGGGCTTCAGCGCCACCGGAATGCCGCTGTCCCTGCACCTAGCGGGCCGGCCCTTCGATGAGGCACTCCTGCTCCGCGCCGCCGACGCATACCAGCGGGCTACCGGCTGGCATCACCGGTTGCCTCCGCTGCTCTCGCACCAGCCCACGCCGGACCCGGCGACCGAGTCGGCCCAGCCTGGCACGGCATCGGAATCGGCAACCAGAACGAATTAGCGGAAACAGAGGTTAATTCATGATCGTCGATGTTTCGGTCAATCTCAGAGGCCACACCAGCCTGCCGTTCTACAAGCTCAAGCCCGCTGCGATGGCACGGGGCGGTACTGCCTGGACCGCGGAGACCCTGCGGTCCGAGATGGATAGCGCGGGCGTGGACGTCGTCGGGCTGATCGCCAGCGTGGCCACCCACGGCGTCGGCGGCGCGGAAGACCCGATCCACGTCAACGAGGTCAAGCCGCTCCTTGACACGCTGCCGGGGCGGACCTTCGGCTGGGTCGGGATCAACCCGTCCAAGAAGCCGATGGAAACCGTGCGCTACATCGACCACGCCGTACGGGAGCTGGGTTTCAAGGGCGTCCACTGCTATCCGCACTGGTTCGGCATCCGGGTGGACGACCCGGTCTACTACCCGATCTACAGCAAGTGCGCCGAGCTTGGCGTGCCGATCACCTTGCAAGTCGGCACCCAGACGCTGCGCGCCGGCGCTCGTCTCGTAGCCAAGCCCGAATGGCTCGACCGGGTGGCCTTCGACTTCCCCGAGCTGACGCTCATCGGCCTGCACATCGGCATTCCGTGGACCAACGAGATGATCATGCTCTGCAAGAACTACGAGAACGTCTACATCATCGCCGACGGCCACAACCCCGCGTCCTTCGAACCACAGCTGATCGACTACATCAGCGGTCGCGGGCGCAACGCATCTGACGGTCACACCAAGGTGATGTGGGGCACGGACTGGCCGATCCAGCTCTTCAGCGAGTCGCTGGCCGAGGTCCACGGGCTCGGTCTCGAACCTGACGTCAAGGCAGCCCTCATCGGCGGGAACGCGGCCAGGATCTTCGGCCTCACCGCACCGTCCGCCTCCAGCGCGAGCTGACCGCGGTGACCACCGAGATGACAGCCGCGCAGCTGCCCGCGGCACTGCTGACAGCCGCGGGAATCGAGGCTCCCGCGGAGGAGATCGCCGAGATCTCCCGCTTCTACGAGGCGCTGCGCGATCAGGTAGAGCAGCTCTACCTGGTCGAGACCGCAGACGGCGGCCCTCCGCCGTCGCACCTGCACCGCGCCGGCGAGCCGTCCTTGTCCAACGGGCCAGCCGATGACTGAGCAGATCCCGCAGACGATCGCCGCCGCGGCGAGTGCCATCAGGGCGGGCGACCTGACGTCGGCTGGTCTCACGTCCGCGCTGCTCGACAGGATCGGGCAGCTGGACCCCGACCTCGGCGCGTTCGTCACCGTATCGCGCGAGCGCGCCACGGAGGCCGCCGCCCGCGCCGACGCAGAGCTTTCCGCTGGGCGGGATCGCGGCCTGCTGCACGGAATACCGCTTGCGGTGAAGGACATCATCAGCACGCGGGAGATGCCCACCTTCGGCAACAGCCGGGTCACCGATCAGGGCTGGGGCAACGGCACAGATGCTCCGGCCGTGCGGCGCCTGCGCAGCGCCGGGGCTGTCGTGATCGGCAAGACCACCACGAATGAGTTCGCGAGCGGCCTGGGTGACCCGAGCAAGGGCTTCCCCGAGCCGCGCAACCCCTGGGACTCCGAGCGGACCCCAGCCGGCTCTAGCTCGGGCAGCGGGATAGCCGTGGCGGCGGGAATGGCACTCGGCGCCCTGGGCACCGACACAGGAGGCTCCGTTCGCGCACCGGCCGCCGCGGTCGGGATCAGCGGCCTTAAGCCCAGTCACGGCCGGGTGCCCAAGAGCGGCGTCATTCCGCTCGGGTACAGCCAGGACACAGTCGGCCCGATGGCACGCAGCGCGATGGACTGCGCCCTGCTGCTCGAGGTGCTGGCCGGCGCCGACGCCAGCGACCCGTCCGCCTCGGACGTTCGGGTGCCGCGCTATGCCCAGCTGCTGACGGGCAGCGTAGAAGGGACGCGGGTCGGCGTGCCGGCCAGGTACTTCTTCGACAGCCCCGAACTCGACCCGCAGTATCGCGATGCGGTCATCGCCGCCATTGACCTGCTCGGCGACCACGGGGCTGTCGTGGTGGACACCGAGGTGCCGCTGGCCAGGGAGTCGCGCGACGCGAGCACATTGCTGTGGATATGCGACGGATACGCCTACCACCGTCGCAACCTGCTCACGCGCTGGTCCGACTACGGCAGGCCGACCCGGACCCTGCTAGCGCAGGCCGCGTTCTACTCGGCCGCGGACTACGTGCAGGCGCAGCGGGTCCAGAACCGGTTCCGCTCCGAGCTCGCGAGGATCTTCGCCGACATCGACGTGCTGATCGTTCCTTCAGCGCTCGGCGTGGCCGAGCGATTCTCCGACATGAAGGTCGAGCGGCGCCGGCTCGGCCCGAACTTCCTCGCGCAGTGGAGCCTGGCGGGGAACCCGGTCATCGCGATTCCGTGCGGTTTCGGCGAAGGCGGCCTGCCCTGCTCCCTGCAGGTGGTCGGCCCGGCCTTCGGAGAAGCGGCCGTGCTCCGGGTCGCTGACGCCTACCAGCGGCTGACCAGCTTCCACCTGCGGCGCCCGCCGCGTCCCTCCGCCGCCACCGACAAGACGTGAAGAAAGGCCCGCCTTGCTGACACATCTGGTCCTGTTCCGCCTGCGCCGCCCGAGCGACGGCGCGGCCAGGATGAGGCTCATCGACGCGCTGACCGCCTTCGCGGCGCAAGCACCCTTCGCCGAGGGGCCGGCGACGGTACTCGCCGATCTCGGCTTGCGGGACGCGAACCCGCACGGATGCGACGCGCTGCTGCGCGTCCGATTCGGCGGCACCGAGGCGTTCGCCTCATACCTGACATCCCAGCCCCACCAGACCCTGGTCAGCGAGGTACTCGAGCCGAGCTGCGAGAGCTGGTGGTCCATCCAGACCAGCGACTAGCCCCCGTTCCTACTCATTCTCCCCGCCTCAAGCCTCGGTTCGCTAGCTACTCATATCACTGGAGGTGCATGTCCATGAACGGTCCGATGGCCAGGCGAGTCGTCCTAGCGGCGACCGCCGGCCTGCTCGTCGCGGCGTGTTCATCGAATTCTCCGTCAGGCAACGGAAGCAGTAACACGGCCGCCCACCAGGGCGGAATGCTTGCCGTTGGCCTGACGTCCTTCCCGCCGGAGAAAGGCAACCCGTTCGCCGGCATCGGCGCGCCGGCGGAATACGTCGCCGACGCGATCTTCAACCCGCTCACCAACGTCAGCGCGAACGGGACCGTCGTGCCCGAGCTGGCAACGAGCTGGAAGCAGGTCTCAGCCGACACGTGGACGTTCACCATGCGGCAAGGTGTCACGTTCTCCGACGGAGAGAAATTCAACGCCGCCGCCGCCGCGGCCAATTTCAACTACATTCGCACGGTAACCAGCGGCAAGACGTCCGCTGTCGGCCTCAGCTTTACCTACG
Organism: Streptosporangiaceae bacterium; assembly: GCA_035532775.1. Lineage (GTDB taxonomy): Bacteria > Actinomycetota > Actinomycetes > Streptosporangiales > Streptosporangiaceae > Chersky-822. The sequence continues at coordinate 20,685 of DATKQH010000257.1, read as the reverse complement.
TGGCGAGCACCAAGGCGCTCAACGCCAGCACGCTGCAGCTGACCACGACGTCTCCGGACCCGATCCTGCCGCGCCAGCTCGGCGTCGTCTGGATAGTCGCGCCGAACATACTCAAGCAAGGCGCGGCAGCCATCGCGGCACATCCGGTGGGGACCGGTCCCTTCAAGGTCGCCAGCTGGGCACAGTCCAAGATCACGTTGACCGCCTTCGCCGGCTCCTGGCAGAAGCCGCATCTGAGCCAGCTGGTGTTCGACCTGCTCCCGGACTCCGCGGCTCAGCTGCAAGCACTGCTGTCCGGACAGATCGGCCTTGCTCCCGATGTCTCCCCTGACCAGGTGCCGCAGCTCACTGGTACGACGAAGGCGCTGATCAGCAAGCTCCCGGTGATCGAGGCCCTCGAGTTCGACACCGCGTCGAAGAAGCCGTCACCGGTCGACAGTCAGCTCGTCCGCCAGGCGCTGAACTACGCTGTCGACAAGCAGGCGATCGCCGACAAGCTGCTGCTCGGCAAGGTCACCCCCGTCGGCCAGGGCGCCGACAAGGGCACCACCGGCTACAACCCGGCCGTCACGGCGTATCCCTACGACCCCGCCAAGGCCAGGCAGTTGCTGGCCAAAGCCGGCTACCCGCACGGCTTCAGCCTGAGCGCCCAGGTGATCGACGGCACCTTCCCTGCCGACACCGAGGTGTTCCAGGCCGTCGCAGCGAACCTCAAGGCCGTCGGGGTCAACCTCACGCTGGACGCCGTGCCGTTCAGCATCTGGCTGACCAACTACCTCAAGGCCAGCTTCCCCACGCAGATCAACGAGCTCGGGTGGAGCAACCTGCCGGCGCTGGACATCCAGAGAGCGGCGACCTACTACTCGTGCCTCAAGATTCCCGCGATCTTCTGCAACAAGGCCGTCGTGCCGCTGCTGAATGAGGCGGCGAGCACGGCGAGCCTGAGCAAGCACACGCAGCTGCTGCAAGAGGTTATGCAGATCGACCATGACAACCCGCCGGCGATCTTCCTGACCGACATGATCTCGATCGACGGCCTGTCATCGAAGCTGCAGGGGATGCAGGACGTCAACGGCATGTTCACCTGGAACACGGCCTGGCTCTCCTCTTAGCGGGCCAGGAGCAGCTACGCCGCCCGTCCCCGCTGTCCATCTATCCGCTACGCGCAAAGCTCGGGAGGAGTTCGATGTCTGACTTGCTGACGTATGGTCCTGCCATCGGCACCGCGAGCGGCGCCCGCGGACGGACGGGCAGGGGACGGGCGGCCCTGCGCGCGGTACTGCGTAAGCTGACTCAGCTGCTGCTGCTCCTGCTCGGCGTGTCGACGCTGCTGTTCATGCTGCTGCGGCTGGCGGGCAATCCGGCGGCGATACTCGGCGGGAGGAACGCGACGCCCGCCGACCTCGCGGCCATCGAAAGGGAATACGGCCTTGGCGGCTCGCTGTGGACGCAGTACTGGCGATTCCTGTCCCAGGCGGTGCGGCTCAACTTCGGCCATTCGCTGTTCACCGGCCAGGAAGCACTCGGCATGGTGCTCACCGCACTGCCCTACACGGTGACACTGGCGCTGGCGGCGCTGGTCACCGAGATGCTCGTCGCGGTCCCGCTGGGCGTCTGGCTGGGAACCAGGCCGGGCGCGGCGCCGCGCCGGGCCGCTGCCGGGGTCATCTTCGTCGCTCAGGGCGTCCCCGGCTACCTTGTGGGCCTGCTCCTGATCGAGCTGTTCGCCGTCAAGCTGCACTGGCTCCCGAGCATCGGCGAGGCGGGCGGGACGAGCTGGATCATGCCGACCCTGACCCTGGCGGCCTACATCACTCCGCGGCTGGTACGCGTCCTGGCCGCCAGCGTGAGCGAAGCCATGGCACAGGACTACGTCAGGGTCGCCAGGGCCGGCGGAGCGTCGCCGCGGGCGATCGCCTTCCGGCAGGCGCTGCCGAACGCTCTAGTAGGAGCTACCGCATTGCTGGGCGCGCAGTTCGCGCAACTTATGTCAGGCGCGCTGATCACCGAGGTCATCTTCGCCTGGCCAGGCATCGGGCTGCTGATGATCAACAGCGTGCAGACACTCGACTTCCCGGTGGTGCAGGCACTCGTGTTCGTGGTCGCTGTCCTCGTATTCCTGGTCAACTCAGCGGTCGACCTGCTCGTGCTGGTCATCGACCCGCGCATCAAGCGGGGAGACGCCCGTTGAGCACGCAGGCACCGGCCGCCGCGCGCCCGCGCCGCCAGGGCGGCATTCTCGCTGGCCGGTCGACCCGGCTGACCCGCGGCTACAGTGGCGCGCTGCGGCTAGGCGTCGCGCTCGCCGTGATCCTCGTGGTGCTCGACGTTGGCCTGCCGCTGGTGATGCACCTGAACCCCGGCGCGGTCAACCTCTTCGACCGCTTCCGGTCCCTGAACACGCCCGGGCACCCGCTCGGGACCGACGACCTCGGCCGTGACGTGCTGGCCCGCGTGGTCTACGGCTTCCGCTGGTCGGTGGGTGTCGCCGCGACCGCGACGACGGTGCTGATCCTGATCGGCGGGCTTGCCGGGGTGATCGCGGCCGCCGTCGGCGGGATCGTGCAGCAGGTCGTGGTGCGCGCGATCGACCTCAGCATTTCCCTGCCCTACCTGGTGATCGCAGTCGTCATCCTGGCCGTGCTCGGGCATGGCTTCGTCCCGCTGTGCCTGACCCTCGGCGTGGTCAGCTGGCCCATCTTCGCCAGGGTCATCTACACCGAGAGCCGCAGCCTGCTCCAGCGCGACTACGTGCTCGCCGCCCGGCTGGCTGGTGTCCGCCCGTACAAGTCGGTGCTGACCCATGTGATCCCCGGACTGAAGACGGTGACGATGGTGATGACCGCCTTCCTGTTCGCGGACATGATCGTGGCCGAGAGCGCCCTGTCATTCCTGGGTCTCGGCGCAACGCTCGGCTCCCCGTCGCTCGGCACGATGCTGTCCGACGGCCGCACTTACATGGTGACGGCGCCGACGCTCACCGTGATACCCGGGGCGGCGATCGTGCTGGCGGTAATCACCGCGAACCTGATCGGCGATGGCATCGCGCACGGAGCCAGCTCGGATGAGGGGCAGTTCGAATGAGCGGCCAGGCACCGGTAGCGCTGCGGGCCGAGGGCCTCACCGTCGTCACCAGGCGCAGTGATGGCCGCGAGGTCGCACTGGTCAGGGAGGTGAACCTGGTCCTGCACCAGGGCGAGGCGCTCGGCCTGGTCGGCGAGTCGGGCTCCGGCAAGTCGCTTACTGCGCTGAGCCTGATGCGGGTGCTGCCGGAGTCGATGCGCCAGCAAGGCACGATCGAGCTCGGCGGGCTCTCGCTCAGCGCGCTGCCTGAGGAACGGATGCGCCAGATCCGGGGCGCCCAGATGTCCATGGTGTTCCAGGACCCGCTCACGGGCCTGAACCCGGTCAGGACCGTCGGCTCGGTGATGCGGGAGGCGCTACGACGGCACCGCCGGATGACCCGGCGCCAGGCACACGAGGCATCGGTGGCCGCGCTGCGGTCGGTCGGCATTCCGTCGCCGCAGGAGCGGCTCAGGGCCTATCCGCACCAGCTCTCGGGCGGCCTTATGCAGCGCGTCATGATCGCCATGGCGCTGCTGCACCAGCCGGCGGTGATCATATGCGACGAGCCGACGACAGCGCTGGACGCCACCATCCAGGCACAGATACTCGACCTGCTCCAGCTCCGGGTGGCGAGCGCCTCGCTGATCCTCATCACGCACGACCTGGGCGTCGCCGCGCAGGCCTGCGACCGGATCCTGGTCATGTACTCGGGCGTCATCGTCGAGAACGGGCGCACCAGCGAGGTGCTCGATAACCCCAGGCATCCCTACACGGCGGGCCTGCTCGCCGCAGCCCCCACTCTCGACCCGTCCCGGCCGGGCATGATCCCGATCCCCGGCAGCCAGCCGGCTCCGCTGTCCAGGCCGCCCGGCTGCGCGTTCGCGCCGCGCTGCGCCCGCGCACAGGCCCGCTGCCACCGCGAGGAGCCCGATGTCACCACCGAACCATCCGGCCGCAGCTATGCCTGCTGGAACCCGCATGACTGAGTCCGCGGCGGCGCAGGAGATCCTGCGAGCCGAGAACCTGCGGGCGGTGTTCCGCCTTGGCAGCAGGCCGCTCGTGGCGGTCGACGACGTCTCGCTCGTCGTGCGGCGCGGCGAGACTGTGGCGCTGGTCGGCGAGAGCGGATCCGGCAAGTCCACCGTGGCCAGGGCGCTGACCAGAGTCCAGCCCCTGGCCGGCGGGCATGTCTACTTCGAGGGCACGGACATCACGGCCCTGTCAGAGCGAGCGCTGCGCCCGGTCAGGCGGCGGCTGCAGATGGTGTTGCAGAATCCGTATGCGAGCCTGGACCCGCGGCTGACCGTCCAGCGCATCGTTGCCGAGCCGCTGCTCTCCCACAAGGTCGTGGCCGGGCCGCAGATACCCGACACGGTGCGCATGCTGCTCGACGAGGTCGGGCTCGGCCCTGAGGTCGCTCGGAGGCGCCCGGCGAACCTGTCCGGCGGCCAGCGGCAGCGTGTCGCCATCGCTCGGGCGCTCGGGCTGCGCCCGAGCATGCTGATCGCCGACGAGCCGGTGTCCGCGCTGGATGTGTCCGTGCAGGCTCAGGTCGTCCGGCTGCTGGCCAGGATCCAGGAGCTCGAGGGTCTTTCCTACCTGATCATCGCCCATGACCTGGCGCTGGTCCGGCAGATCGCCGACCGGATCGTGACGATGTACCTCGGCCGCGTGATCGAGGAAGGCCCGGCAGCCGAGGTGGTCAGCGAGCCGCTGCACCCGTACACGACGGCGCTGCTGTCGGCGACTCTGACGTCGGCGTCCGGTCGCCGGGAACGGATAGTGCTCAGCGGCGATCCTCCGTCGGCCCTGGCCATTCCCGCGGGCTGCGCGTTCCACCCGCGCTGCCCGATCGCCCGCCCGAGGTGCGCGGCGGAACGGCCGCCAACCGAATCGGCCGGGGACCGGTCGGTCGCCTGCTTCTATCCCGGCGAGCTGCAGCTGCGCCCGAGGATGGGCAGCCCGCCGTCATCAACCGCGCAAGGAGGGTAGGTCAGCGGACCGCCGGGCGCGTCCGTTAGCGGCCTGCGGCCGGAATCAGCAAGAGGAGGAGAACTGTGTCGTCGGTTGATGTCCTGATCCGGGGCGCGCACGTGGTCCGTGCCGACAGTCCCGGCACCGAGGTGCTGGATATCGCGGTGCGGAACGGGCGGATATCGCGGATCGCGTCGTCCCTGGCGTGCGAGGACGCTGCGTTCACCATGGACGCCGCAGGCCTGCTGGCGTTCCCCGGGGCGGTCGACGCGCACCAGCACTGGGGCATCTACGGGCCGCTCGAGCAGGACGTGCGGACGGAGAGCCAGGCCGCACTGCAGGGCGGCGTCACCACGGGCCTGACCTACATGCGCACCGGCCAGTACTACCTCAACAAGTCGGCGCCGTACTGCGAGTTCTTCCCCGAAGTACTCGAGCGGGCCGCGGGCCGCTCGTACATCGACTACGGCTTCCACCTCGCGCCGATGATGAACGAGCACATCGCGGAGATCCCGGTGCTGATCGACGAGTTCGGGGTGTCCTCTTTCAAGATCTTCATGTTCTACGGCGGGCACGGACTGCACGGGGCCTCCGACAATCAGGCGGCGTTCCTGATGACGCCGCCAGGCGAGCGCTACGACCTCGCCCACTTCGAGTTCGTCATGCGCGCGATCCAGGCCGCCCGCGAGGCCAGGCCCGACCTCGCGGACTCGATCTCACTGTCACTGCACTGCGAGACAGCCGAGATCATGACCGCCTACACGCGCCTGGTGCAGCAGGCTGGCGACCTCACCGGGCTGGCTGCCTACAGCGCGTCGCGGCCGCCTCACAGCGAAGGGCTCGCCGTCACGATCGCCTCGTACCTCGCGCACGAGACCAGCCTGCCGACCATCAACCTGCTGCACCTGTCATCGGCCAAGGCAGTGGACGCGGCGATGATGATGGCACGGACCTTCCCCGCAGTGGACTTCCGCCGCGAGGTGACGATCGGGCACCTGCTCGCCGACATCGAATCGGCACCCGGAATCGGCGGCAAGGTCAACCCCCCGCTGCGGTCGCGGGAGGATGTCGAGGCGCTGTGGAAGCACGTGCTCGCCGGTGACATCAGCTGGGTAGCCAGTGACCATGCGTGCTGCACGGACGAAGTCAAGTTCGGCGAGCCGCGGGGCGACGTGTGGGTCGCCAAGTCTGGTTTCGGCGGCGCCGAGTACCTGCTGCCCGGGCTCGTCTCGGAAGGCCGCAGGCGCGGCCTGGGGTACGACGCGGTCGCCCGCCTGGTATCGGCCGGTCCGGCGCAGCGATTCGGCCTGGAGAGCAAAGGGCATCTCGCGGAGGGTTTCGACGCGGATATCGTGCTCGTCGACCCGATGGCACCGTGGACTGTCCGCGCGGCGGACTCGCCCTCGCAGCAGGAGTACACGCCCTTCGAGGGCACCGTGATCGACGCGAAGGTGCGGCACGTCTTCCTCCGCGGCCGCCACGTGCTGAACGACGGGACCATCGAGGGCGACCCGGCAGGACGGTATCTGCGTCGCCCGCAGCGCCGCGCCGCCGAGAGCGCGGGCTGACGGTGATGTCCCCGCGCGCCAGCATGCATGGCGTCCGAGTCATCGACTGCGCGACGCTCTTCGCCGGGCCGATGGCCGCGACGATCCTAGGCGACTTCGGAGCCGATGTCATCAAGGTCGAGCATCCGGCGAAGGGCGACCCTAGCCGCGGTCACGGGCCGCAGAAGGACGGAATCGGCCTGTGGTGGAAGATCCTCGGCCGCAACAAGCAGACAGTGACCCTCAACCTGGGCAGATCCCGGGGCGCCGAGATCTTCCGGGACCTGGTCGCGAGCGCCGATGTCCTGATCGAGAACTTCCGTCCCGGGACGATGGAGCGCTGGGGACTGGGACCAGACGAACTGCTCAGCATCAATCCCCGGCTGGTGATGGCCCGGGTCACGGGATTCGGCCAGTTCGGGCCATACGCTCAGCGGGCCGGATTCGGGACGCTGGCCGAGTCGATGAGCGGCTTCGCCGCCATGACGGGCGACCCTGACGGGCCGCCGACCCTGCCGCCCTTCGGCCTGGCGGACGGCGTGACCGCGCTGACCACGGCGATCGCGATCCTGATGGCCCTGTACAGGCGGGACACCGGCGCCGGATCGGGTCAGGTGATCGACCTGGCGATCATCGAGCCGCTGGTGACCCTGCTCGGCGCGCAGACAACCGTATTCGACCAGCTCGGGCTCCTGCCGGAGCGGATGGGCAACCGGTCGGGGAACAACGCGCCGCGCAACACCTATCAGACTGCCGACCGGAAGTGGGTCGCGGTGTCGACGTCGGCGCAGTCGGTGGCCGAGCGCGTCCTGCGCCTGGTCGGCCATCCTGAGGTGATCGACGAGCCATGGTTCGCTGACGGAACGTCCCGCGCGCGGCATGCGGAAGAACTCGACTCCTACGTCGCCGACTGGATCGCGCGGCGGACAAGGTCCGAGGTAATCGAGGCCTTCGAGCGAGCCGAAGCTGCGGTCGCACCCGTCTACGACGTCCGTGACGTTCTCGCCGATCCCCAGTACCAGGCCCTCGGCACCGTGACCACTATCGACGACGAGGACTTCGGGCCGCTTCGGATGCCGAACGTGATGTTCCGCATGTCCGGCACCCCAGGGGCCATTCGCTGGGCTGGCCGGTCCGTCGGCGCGGACAACGAGAGCGTGTTCTGCGGCCGGCTCGGGCTGACGGCCGATGAACTGGCCAAGCTGCGAGAGGCGGGAGTCGTATGAACGCGCTGTGCGAGGCGATCTCGAACACGCGGGTGATTGACCTGGCACAACCCATGCGGACCGGGATGCCTCAGTCCCCGAATCATCCCCCGTTCCGCATGACGATCGAGCGCCGCCACGGCGACACGGTGAGGGCGGACGGGTCATCGGCTGCCAACGAGCTGGTCATCACCGGCGGCCACGTAGGCACCCACGTCGATGCCCTCGCGCACGTCTCCTACCAGGGGCTGCTGCACGGCGGCACCGACGCGGCGGCGCTCCAGTCACATGCCGGCTTCGCCAGGATGGGCATCGACGAGTTCGCGCCCTACGTCGGCCGCGCGGTCCTGCTGGATGTCGCCTCGGTGCACCAGGTTCCCGTGCTTGACGCCGGATACGAGATCACGCCCGGCGACCTGGACGCGGCGCTTGATGCGGCTGGCACCGAGATACGGCCGGGAGAGGCGATCCTGATCGGCACTGGCTGGTCCCGGCGGTGGGCGGAGAAGCAGGACTTCATCGGCGAAGTCCATGGCGTGCCCGGTCCCGGCGAGGCCGCAGCGCGCTGGCTGGCCAGGCACCGCCCGCGCCAGGTCGGCGGCGAGTCCATCGCCTTCGAGCACATCCCCGCGGGCAAGGGACACGCGCTGCTGCCGGTGCACCGGATCATGCTGGTCGAGCAGGGCGTTCACATCGTGGAAACGATGCGCCTGTTCCCGCTCCTGGATGAGAGCGTCACCGATTTCGTCCTGGTGCTGAACCCGCTGCCGCTCGTCGGTGCGACCGGCGCCCCGGTCCGCCCCCTGGCGCTGGTGTCCGCATGAGCGCCACGACACCGGTCCGCCAGCTCGCGGAGTTCGCCGTGGACAGCCGTGATGCCCTGCCCGATCCGGTCACTGCGGACGCGGTCGGACGCATCCTGGACGTCGTGGGGAACGCGCTCGCCGCGACGGCTCTGGCGGACAGCGCCGAACCGCACACCGCGGTCCTGCGCGTGATGACGCAACGCGGCGGGCGACCCGAGGCCGGAGTCATCGGCTCGGGAACGATGCTGCCCGCGTCGTCAGCTGCGCTGGTCAACGGAACGCTGGCGCACGCGCTCGACTTCGACGACACGCACCTGCCGTCGGTGCTGCATCCGAGTTCCTCCGTCGTCCCGGCCGCCCTCGCCACAGCGCAAGCCTGCGGCGCGTCCGGCATGCGACTGCTCAGCGCCGTGGCGATCGGCAACGAGATCTGCGTCCGCCTGGGAGTCGCCGGCTACTCGGCCCCAATGCGCAACTCGGTCTTCTTCGAGAAGGGATTCCACGCGACCTCCATCTGCGGCACCGTGGGTGCCGCAGCGGCGGCCAGCGTCATCTACGGCCTTGACGCGGCCCAGACCGCTTCTGCCTTGGGAATCGCCGCGAGCATGGGAGCGGGCCTCATCGAGGCCAACCGCACCGGGGGCAGCGTCAAGCGCATTCACTGCGGCTGGGCCGCCCATGCCGGGATCGAGGCGGCGGCTTTCGCCGCCGAGGGGATCACCGGGCCGCCGACGGTCCTGGAAGGCCGTTTCGGGTTCCTGCGCGCCTACCTGGACGACGACTACGATCTCGGCGCGCTGCTGGCCGGGCTGGGCGGCCAGTGGGAGGCACTGCGCACCGTCTACAAGCCATATCCATCGAATCACTTCACGCACCCGGGGATCGACTGCGCGCTGGCGTTGCGCGCGCAGGGCCTGCGCGCCGCGGACATCGCATGGGCCGAACTCGGCGTCGCCGCCGCCCCGCTGCGTACCATCGGCGAGCCACGTGACCAGAAGATAAGGCCGGAATCCGGCTACCACGCGAAGTTCTCCGGTCCGTACACGGTCGCGTCAGCGTTCCTCGGCGGCGGCGGGCTCGGCCTTGGCCTGAACGACTTCACGACCGCGGCTGTCGGCGATCGGCACCGCCTGGAACTCGCCGAGAAGATCACCGTCGTGGCCGACGCCATCTGCGACGAGCAGTTCCCCAGTTCCTTCAGCGCCGTACTGCGCGTCGGCACGACCTCCGGCGCGGTGCTCGAGCACCGGGTGAGTTCCTCGCGCGGCGGGCCCGAGTTCCCGCTGACGCTGGAGGAACTGGAACGGAAGTTCCTGATGAACGCCGAGCATGCCGCGAGCCCTGACCAGTCCAGGCAGATCGCTGACCGAGTCCGGTCCCTGCCCGCGATGCCTTCCGTGGCCCGCCTGCTGTCCGATGCCGGCCTGGCCTCGCAGCACGTCGTCCGCCGACGGCAGGTACCCACCTACGCCGAGCTGCGGGCCCGCACGGACGCCCCGGCCGGATCGTCCTGGCACGTCTTCGGCGAGGGCGATCAGCTCGGGTCGCTGAACTTCCTGACCGCCGACCACGCGGTGGACGCCGCTGGCCTAGTACGTGACGGCCGCGTCTTCAACCTCGACTACCCGGTCAACGCGTTCGACCCGGTTGTCGGCGGCACGCGCAAGACCGCGAAGCACCAGATCTTCATGAATAATCCCTACCATCGCGACGACTGGCTCGACTCGTTCTATCTGCAATCCACTTCCCAGATCGACGGCCTGCGCCATATCCGCGATCCGCTGCACGGGTTCTACGCAGGCGTGCCCGACGAGGCGGTCGGGGTCGGCCTGCCAGATCTCGGTATCCAGCTGGCCGCGGAGAAGGGCATCGCCGGGCGCGGCGTGCTGCTCGACGTCGCTCGTCACCTGGCGAGCCGCGGCACTGAGCTGGATCTGAGCTCCAACTACATGATCACGGTCCAGGACCTGGAGGACACGGCGGCTGCCTGCGGGATGGACCTGCGTTCGGGCGACATCGTGCTGATCCGTACCGGCTGGGCGCCGTACTACCTTGCCATGACACCGCAGCAGCGGGCGTCAGTCGGCGGCTCGATCCGCAGCCCCGGGCTCATCCAGTCGCATGACATGATCGCCTGGCTGTGGGACCATCAGTTCTCGCTGGTAGCAGCCGATAACCCGGCTCTGGAGGCCTTCCCTGTCAGCGATTCGCCCGGGATCGCGGGACCTCCCGAGCCGGCACCCGAGCGGGGCGTGTCGCACAACGGGATGCTGCATCGCCCGATTATCGCCCTGCTCGGGCTCTATATCGGCGAGCTGTGGAATCTCGAGGAACTCTCGGCCGCCTGCCTGGCGGACGGGCGGTACGAGTTCTTCCTCACCGCGAAACCGCTGAACGTCATCGGCGGCGTGGGGTCCCCTCCGAATGCCATGGCCATCAGATGATGATCGAACGGAGCGCGCTCTACGTGCCCGGCGACCAGCCAGGCAAGCTTGCCGGAGCACGTGACCGGGGGGCAGACGCCCTGATCATCGACCTGGAGGACGCGGTAGCTCCGGACCGCAAGGACGTAGCGCGCCAGGCAGCGGAGGCCTGGCTCGCACAGGCGCCGACGGGCAGGGCCCGGATCTGGGTCCGGGTGAATCCGGGGGAGCCCCGCGAGGCTGAGCTGCGCGCGCTCGCCGCAGCGCCAGCTCTGACCGGGTTCTGCCTGGCGAAGGCCCAGGACGCCGCTGAGATCGCCGGCCTCGACCGGCTGCTCACCGCGCTGGGAAGCGAGGCCAGGCTCGCGCCGATCCTCGAATCCGCCTCCGCCGTGCTGAACGCCCGCGAGATCGCCGCCGCTCCCCGAGTCGTGCGCCTTCAGATCGGCGAGGCCGACCTGCGGGCGGAGCTTGGCATCATGCCTGGTCCGGAGGAAAGCGAGATGTCATGGATCCGGTCTTGGGTAGTACTGGCCAGCGCGGCAGCCGGCATCGGACCCCCGCTCGCGCCCGTAGCCGCGGACTTCCGGAATGCGGATCAGTTCCGGGCGTCGTGCCTGCGGCTCAAGCGGATGGGATTTCGCGGCCGAGCGTGCATTCACCCCGCGCAGGTCGCCCTCGCCAACGAGGTGTTCGGCCCGACAGCACAGGAGGTCGCTGCGGCCCGCGCGGTCGTCGCGGCCTTCGAGGCAGCGGGAGCAGGAGCCTTCGCCGACCAGGCCGGCCGCATGGTGGATCTGCCCGTCGCGCGCCAGGCCAGGCGGGTGCTCGACCTGGACGCGTACCTGGCTTCCGGCGGCAGTCCCCAGGCGCCGGCGTAGCCGCTACCGCTCCGCGTACCTGCGTTCCCGTTCCTGAAAGTCGGCCAGGCCGACCAGGTCGTTGAATGCCTCGTTCTTCAGGTCCGGCCAGTGAAGCGCGGCCACGTCCCGCAGCCCGCGCAGCTCGGCGAGCGTTGCTGCCATGGCCGACGCGGCAGCCAGAACGAGCGGCGAGGCGACGACCGCGACCTTATAGCCAGCCTCCGCCAGCCGGTCCAGGCTCATGGTCGGCAACGGCGCCGACCGGGACAGAACGATCGCGACGGGCACCGAAACTGCCCGGGGGAGGGCATCCAGCTCGTCGAATGTGCCAGGGCTGATCACCATCACCAGATCGGCACCCGCCTCCTCGTAGGCACGCACTCGGCGCAGCGCCTCCGCGAAGCCCAGCGACGCGACGCAGTCGGTCCGCCCGACTATGACGAAGTCGTCGCTGCGGCGCGCATCGACCGCCGCGGCGATCTTCTGCTGCATGGCAGCCGTGCTGATCACCTCAGTGCCTGAGACGAAGCCGCAGCGCTTGGGCTCCACCTGATCCTCCAGTTCCAGGCCGGCGAGCCCGGCATCTTCGAAGAATCGAACGGTGCGCTGCACGCTGACGGGCGGGCCGTAGCCGGTATCTGCATCGGCGAGGACCGCAAGGCTGGTGGCCAGGCAGATCATCCTGGCGCGCTCGGCGATTTCCGTCATCGACATCATGCCGGCGTCGGGCAGGCCGGTGGCCCCGGCAACCGCATAGCCAGACATGTAACTTGCCGCAAAACCGGCCTGCTCGGCTAGTTTCGCCGACAGGCCGTCGAAGACGCCCGGCATCACCAGAAGGCCCTCATGCTGCAAGAGAACCCTCAGCCGGGCACCTGGCGATTGATGTGCGGTCACGCGGACCTCCGTTAGCTTGTCGTCCTATCGGGTCAGGCAAAGATCTCCGGATGCTTCTCCAGCGCCAGCCGCGTGCGGCGGATGTGCATGATGAGCACCCGCTCGGCGTCATCTGGATCCTGTCTGCGGATGCAGTCGAGCAGCAGGCGGTGCTCCAGATGCGTGGCGGTCAGGCCGTCCGCCAGGGCGAGCCTGGTGAACTCGCGCCGGTAGTGCTGGGTCGTGTTCCACATCCGGTGGATGATCTTCCACATCTCGCTCGACGCCGCGCCTGCGTAGCTGGACAGGTGGAACTCCCGGTCGGCGCGCATGAAAGCGTCAAGGCCGCCCCCTGCTTCCATCTCGCCGACGAGCCGGCCGAGCCTGTCGACGGCGGCCGCGACAAGGCACGGCAGGCTGGTGCGCAGCAGGAGGGGTTCCAGCCGCTCGCGGATCAGGTAGGTCTCGACGCACTCGCCGATGGTCAGCTTCGTGACCCAGGCGCCCGAGTTCGCGACGAGGGTGACGAGCCCCTCGGAGTCGAGCATCCGCAGTGCCTCGCGCACGGGGATGCGGCTTGCGCCCGAGCGCTCCGCGACATCCTCCTGCCTGATGCGCTCGCCGGGCCGGTAGCTTCCCCCCAGGATCGCGGTGCGGAGGCTGTCCGCGATCCGGTGGCTCACTACGTTCTCGCGGTGGCCGTTGTCATGACCCGACTTCGTCATTCCGCCGGGTACCCCGGGTGCCAGAGCCTGACGGCGGCCTCCTTCTCGCAAGCCTTGCCCGCCGGAAAGCTCACCAGCTCGAACTGCATGCCCCACGGGCTGAGAAAGTACTGCCAGTGCTGGCCGGCCGAGGCGTTGCGGCTCGCGACTGGTCCGGCTAGCAACTGGACGCCTTTCGCCCGCAGGTAGCCGACCGCCTCATCCATATCGTCGACGTAGAGCGCAACGTGGTGGCCGCCGATGTCACTGTTGCGCGGCTGCGGGCGCTGGTCCGGCATGGGCTCGTACTCTCGAAGACCTCGAAGTTGAGGCCGTGGCCGCAGCGGTAGAAGCGGATCTCCCTGACGACCGCGCGCGGGTCGACGTTAAGGTGATCGAGCATCCAGTCATCGCCGTGCCGCATCTCCGGCAGCGAGTAGGCGTAATCGCAGCCCAGCACGCCCACGAAGAAGGCGTGCGCCTGTTCGATGTCCGGGACGGTAACGCCGACGCGCAATCCGGGGATGCCGGCACCCATAGGCCCTCCTCTTCACAATATGTATCCACTATCTCAAGGATTGACGCATGTCTCGGCTAGTTTGATCACAACTGTGCGTTGAGATGGATACATTAGCGCGATAGCCTCCTGTCAGGCGGTCAGCACATCGAGGGAGACGCGATGCCGCGCGAGAAGCGCCTTCACCCAGCCGCGGAGTGGACTGAGCTGAGCACTACGGCGGCCGACTGGAAGGCCGCCGATCCCGCGCTGCTCGCGACCATGCTCGGGCAGTTGCATCTCATCCGCGCCTTCGAGGAGACGGTCCTCGAGCTCGCCGGCGAGGCGCTCGTCCACGGCCCGGCGCACTCCAGCATCGGCCAGGAGGGCGGCGCGGTAGGCTCCGTCGTCTCGCTGCGGTCAAGTGATGCCGTCAACGGCTCGCACCGCGGTCACCACCAGTTCCTCGCCAAGGCCATCACGCACGTGACCAAGGGCGTGCTCGACCTGGCAGACCTCGTGACACCGGAAGTCCAGGCCGTACTGCAGCGCACGCTCGCCGAGATCCTCGGGCTTGCGCAGGGCTACTGCGGCGGGCGGGGCGGCTCCATGCACCTGCAATGGCTCGAGGCCGGAGCGCTCGGCACCAACGCCATCGTCGGCGGGGGTGTGCCGATGGCAGCAGGCAACGCCTGGGCGCAGATGCACTCCGGCACCGACGACCTGACGGTCACCTACTTCGGCGACGGCGCGGTCAACATCGGCTCGGTGCTGGAGAGCCTTAACCTTGCGTCCGCGTGGCGGCTGCCGCTGTGTTTCTTCATCGAGAACAATCTCTACGCTGTCTCGACCACCGTGGAAGAGGCCACCGGGGAGCCGCGGCTGTCGGCGCGCGCGCCCGGTTTCGGCATTCCCGCCTGGCGGGTCGACGGCATGGACCCTCTCGCCGTTCACCTCGCGATGCGGCGAGCCCAGGAAAGACTGCGCGCGGGCGAGGGCCCGGTTGTCATCGAGGCGCTCGTCTACCGCTACTTCCACCAGAACGGCCCCTTCCCCGGCAGCGCCTTCGGCTACCGCACCAAGGAAGAGGAGGCCGCGTGGCGGGCCCGCGACCCGCTTGCCCGTGTGGCGGCGGAGATGTCCGGGCTCGGCCTGATCGGCGAGGCGGGAGTGACCTCGGTCCGCGAGCAGGCACGGAAGGCCATGCGGCTCGCCGCCGACGCGCTCGTCGAGCAGGATCCCGACGGGAAGCCCGGCACCCGCCGCATCCGCCCGGGGCTGTGGCCGGACCCTGCCTTCGTCGACGTCGGCATCCGCGGCGACCTCTCCGAGCTGGCCGGCGCGCGCACGGTCGAGCAACGGGACTTCGCCGGCCAGCTCAAGAAAAGCAGGTTCATAGACGCAGTGGCCGCCGTCATGGACCGGCGCATGGCCGAGGACTCCCGCATCGTCGTGATCGGCGAGGACGTGCACCGGCTGGGCGGCGGCACGAACGGCGCCACCAAGGGCCTGGCGAAGAAGTATCCCGGCCGCGTGCTCGGCACGCCGATCAGCGAGAACGCCTTCGCCGGGCTCGGTGGCGGCCTCGCGCTCGACGGCCGCTTCCGCCCGGTCATCGAATTCATGTACCCGGATTTCCTCTGGGTCGCCGCCGACCAGGTGTTCAACCAGATCGGCAAGGCCCGCCACATGTTCGGCGGCCGCAACCCCGTGCCGCTCGTGCTGCGCACGAAGGTCGCCCTCGGATCCGGCTACGGATCCCAGCACCTCATGGACCCCGCAGGCACGTTCGCGACGAGCCCAGGCTGGCGGATAATGGCCGCCTCGACCCCTTACGACTATGTGGGCCTGATGAACGCCGCGCTCGCGATCGGCGACCCGGTGGTCGTGATCGAGCACGTGGATCTGTACGGCTCCGAGGGCGATATCCCGGCCGACGACCTCGATTACCAGGTCCCCTTCGGCAAGGCCGCCGTTCGGCGCGAGGGCAGCGAGGTAACAGTGCTCACGTACCTGTCGATGGTCGAGCACGCGCGGCGGGCGATTGAGGAGACCGGCGTCGATGCCGAGCTCATCGACCTGCGCTTCCTCGACCGGGCGAGCCTGGACTGGCAGACTGTCGGCGGCAGCATCATGAAGACGAACGCGGTGCTCATCGTCGAGCAGGGAGCGCAGGGCACCTCCTACGGCGGCTGGCTCGCCGATGAGATCCAGCGCCGCTTCTTCGACTGGCTCGACCAGCCCGTGCAGCGCGTCGCAGGCTCAGAGGCGAGCCCGACCATCTCGAAGGTGCTCGAGCGCGCGGCGATCGCCCGCACAGAGGAAGTCGCCGCGGGCCTCGAGCGGGTGCGCATCGGCCTCGGGAAGGTCGACTGATGGCGTCGGTCGTGCGGATGCCGAGCGTGCTCGCCGGCGCGACGGGGTCAACGATCGCCGGCTGGCTTGTCGCACCCGGCGACAAGGTCGCGGTCGGAGACCCGGTCGCCGAGATCGAGACCGAGAAGGCGATCGTCGAGTACAGCGCGGAGGAAGCTGGGGTCATCGGGCGGATCGTGCTGGCGGCGGGCGAGTCCGGCGAGGTCGGCGCGCCTATCGCGGTTATCGTCGGGGACGGCGAGACGGACGCTGATATCGATGCTGCCCTGGCAGGCGCAGTGCCTGCCGCGGTTCCGCGCAAGCCGGCCGGGGGTCATGCGATCCCGGCTGCCTCCCAGACCCGTATGTTCGCGAGCCCGATCGTGCGCAGGATCGCTCGCGAGCACGCCATCGACCTGGCCGGAATCGCGGGGACGGGGCCGAACGGCCGGATCGTCCGCCGCGACATCGAACGGCTTGCTGACCAGCACCGGCCGACAGCGGCCAATACTGCTGATGGCAGCCAGCCGACGCGGCAGCCGACAGGTGCCCGGATGCCCGTTGCCGGAGCGCTCATACCGCACACGCCCGTGCGGCGGGCCATCGCCCGCCGTCTCACCGAGAGCAAGGCGACGACGCCGCACTTCTACATGACCGCGGAGTGCGTCGTCGACGAGCTGCTCCAGCTGCGCAAACGGATCAACGAGACAGCACTGGCAAGGATCTCGGTCAACGACTTCGTAATCATGGCGGTCGCCGCGGCCTTCCGCGACGTGCCGGAAGCGAACGTCACCTGGACCGACGAGGGACTGGTGGCGCACGCGTCCGTCGATCTGTCGATCGCCGTCGCGACCGACGGCGGCCTCGTCGCGCCGGTACTGCGCGGCGTCGAGTCCAAGCGTCTTTCCGTGATCGCCGCGGAGGCGCGATCCCTCGCTCAGCGTGCCCGTGACCGGCGTATCCTTCAGCCGGAACTGGAAGGCGGCACTTTCTCGATATCGAACCTCGGCATGTACGGGACACTGGAGTTTGCCGCGATTATCAACCCGCCGCAGTCAGGCATCCTCGCCGTAGGCGCGGCCAAACCACAGGCAGTTGTCATCAATAGCGCCGCGGCCGTGGCCTGCGTCATGCGGTGTACGCTCTCCGTCGACCACCGCGCGATCGACGGTGCCCTCGCGGCCCGCTGGCTAGCGGCATTCACGACTCGGATCGAGAATCCGCTGGGCATGATCATCTGAGACGACAGGCAGGCGCCGCACGCGGGGAACCGTGAATCAGCCCGCGCCATAAACGCTTAGAAAATGCCAGCACCGGGAGGCTTATTCATAAGCCTGAAAGTAGTTGCAGAAGAAGAAGAGCCCGGTGACGGCTGTGAGCATCCCGCCGAATTTGCTGATGGGCGGCCGGTACCAGCCGCCTTCCTCACTGAGCATGCGCCAGGTTTTGAGGTGGGCGTCGGCGCGCTCGATGGCGGCGCGGATGGCGCTCAGGTCGTGGTTGAACGCGACCTGGGAGTGGTGGAGTTTCCCGCCGGGCGGGGTGCGTACGGGCACGATGGTGATCCGTAGACACCGGTATAGCCGAGGTCGGCGACGGTGTCGTGGCCGGCGATCAGGTCTTTGAGGCCGGAGGCGGCGAAGGCGTGCGCGTCGTGGCGGGCGCCGTGCACAGGGACCGGGCTCACCGGCCCAAGCCGCCTGACCACGACACCTGCGTGCAGGGCCGCCGGCCGCCCGCTGCTGCCCGCCGACGGCCCTGTACCGGTATCTCCGGTCGCCGTAGCTCGGCCGTCACTCACCTAGCCACGCCCGGACGGACAGGGCTCGCCACGGCCAGCTTCCGCTGCGGCGCTATTAGCACATATATTCGAACGAGAGGTACTCCGTGATGTACGCCGCAGCAGACGCCACGCTCCGCCGGGCGCTCGAGTACGCCTTGCGACGCTGGCCTGTCTTCCCATGCCAGCCCGACGGCAAGCAACCCGCCACCCGGCACGGATTCCGCGACGCCAGCACCGACCCCGGCCAGATCCGGCGCTGGTGGAGCCGCCAGGCGCAGGCGAACTTGGCCATAGCGACCGGCTCGCTCGGACCCGACGTGCTCGACGTCGACCAGCACGACGAAGGGAACGGGTTCGCGGCCTGGCGCCGCCTCACTGCCGCCGGCCTGCTCGACGGCACCATCGCGATCGTCGCCACCCCGGGCGGCGGCCTGCATGCCTACTTCAGCGGCACCGCGCAGCCATCCCGGCGGCTGCCTAGCCACCATCTGGACTTCAAGGCCGTTGGCGGCTATGTGCTCGCCCTGCCATCGCGGGTCGGCGGGAAGTCATACCGACTGCTCAGCAAGTCCGGTGCCGCAGGCGCCATCCTGGACTGGGCCGCGGTGTATAACTTGCTGGAACCCCGTCGTGGCCAGGTGGCGAGCGAATGGAGCGCCGCGCCTACGGATGGGGCTCGGCTGGCCTCCTGGGTGGGGCGTCTGGATGAGGGCAATCGCAATAGTGGCCTGTTCTGGGCCGCCTGCCGGGCCATCGAAGCCGACCAGGAACACCTCCTCGACGGCCTGGCCGCAGCTGCTGCGACTACCGGATTGACCGACCGGGAGATCAAGCGAACGATTGCGTCTGCTCGTCGATCAACTCAGCCGAACCAGACGACTCCAAGCCGCCCGGGTTAGGTCAGACGCCAGTTGACTCATGCGAACGTGCGTCGGTTTGTTCCTTGAAGTCGATCTATTGTGTTCGTGATCACCGCTGGCGGGCGAGGCGACAGCGCCAAATCGGCGATGACGGATGCTGCTACGCAGCAGGCGACGAGGCGGCATCGCCTCGTCGATGGGCGCGGAGTTTGCAGTCATTGACGGATCTGCCGTACTCACTCCGAGTCAGGCTGCGGAGCGTCTTGGAATGAGCCGTACGCACCTGTACAAGCTTCTGGATCGAGGTGAGATCATGTCCCACCGCGTTGGTCGTGATCGCCGCATCCGACTGAATGATCTACTCACTTTCGAGTCGCAGCGCCAGTGCGACCGCCGCGAACTAGCTGAGCGCTTTGCGACCCAGCAGAAGACTCTCGCCGGAGCCATCGACGAAGTCGCGAGCCGCCTCTAACAGGGTGGTTCGCGGCATCGGCCGTGACCTACAACCATTGGTTGAGTGCATAGCCGTCGCGCGCGACCAACCCTCCGCCTGCTCGCGGAAGACCTGACCGTTGGATGGGAGTCTCCCCAACCACCGAGGCTCCTGGCTGAAGGCGCTCACGATGAGCTCCACCCGCTCAGCGAGTTGCCGCATCCGATCATCACCAAGGCAGCGGAGTCCTTTGGGTTGGACGCCGCCAACGACAACTACGTTGGCCCGATCGCCTGCAGCGCAGACCTGCGCCTGATGGAAATCAAGATCGCCCAGTGGCGTGGCGGCGTATGGAGAGACCCGGATACCGGCGCTCACTGGCTAGTGGTGGCCGGGCTAGCGAAGGGTCGGCACCAGGACCGCGACGATTTCTACGAGCGGGTGAAACGTGAGACCGACAGCGGCAACGTGGGACGGTGGCTCCCAACGGCCGAAGATCGCCGACTGCTTAAGCGCGAGACGGCGGCGCGGCTCATCACCGAGTGGGAACTCGGAGTCCAAGAGCAAGTCCTCAAGGCGCTTAGAGAGGTTCAATCAGGCGGCTCGACCCGAATCGTGATCCAACACACCCAGTGCCAGATGCTGGTCAGGTGGCCCAGGTTACGCTGCTCGGCCGCGCCCGAAGGTGCTGACCGCGGCCGAGGTGCAGGCTGTCCTGGACGGGTGCGAGCACCTGCGTGACCGGCTCCTGTTCGCGGTGCTGCTGGACTGCGGGGTCAGGATCGGCGAGGCCCTCGGGTTGCGGCACGAGGACATGGGGATCGCCGATCGGACGGTCGCGATCGTGCCCCGGGCCAACGACAGCGGGGCCCGCGCTAAGGCGGGGATTGCGCGCACGATCCCGGCCAGCGGCGAGCTGATGCGGCTCTATGCCGACTACCTCACACGCGAGTACGGATCGCTGGATTCCGATTACGTGTTCGTCAACTTGTGGGCGCAGCCGTATGGCCGGTCGTGGACCTATGCCGCGGTCTATGAACTGGTGCTGCGGCTGCGGGAACGGACCGGGATCGATTTCGGGCCGCATCAGTGGCGTCATACCTATGCGACCGGGCTGCTGCGCCGGGGCTCGCAGTCCGCCTCGAACCAGCTTGCAGCATGGGTCTATGACAACTCCAACAATGCCGTGTCTGGCATGACCGACGCTATTGGTCAGCTGACGACCCAGACCGCATATTCAGGCGGTGCTGGCGGCGCAGCCTACGTGACCCAAGCCAAGGGCTTCAACGCGTTC